>NZ_JAXCLE010000003.1:0-261655 GCF_037027585.1 Solibacillus ferritrahens
CCGTTATTTTAAATAAAATCCTGAAATTTCATGTTTTTTAGGTCAATAACGGAAATCCCTTCCGTTATTTTCACTATTTTTTATGTTATTTTAAAAATAACGGAAATTCATTCCTCTATTTTTCTCATTGCGCAATTCATTATACAAAATACGGACTTCATTAGAAAATTTTTGTCACCCCCAACTTATGGTGATGAATCAAAAATTTTACAAAAAAGTACAGAGCTTTTTAGGAGGAGGTTTGAATTTCACATGATTTACTTTTTGGTAGGCACTGCAGGAGCTATTGGAGCGGTTTTAAGGTATGTAATAGGCATTTTCTTTTTTACGGATAGTTCATTTCCAATTACAACATTAAGCATAAATCTAATCGGATGTTTTCTGCTAGCCTGGTTCACAACAAGTTTATTTAAACGACTTTCAGTTTCGCCAATGATTAGTACTGCTGTTAGTACAGGTTTTATAGGTTCCTTTACTACATTTTCGGCTGTTAGTGTAGAGACAGTCAACATGTTTCAATCGGGCAATGTATTGTTGGCTGCCTTTTATGTATTTATAAGTATTAGTGGGGGACTCTTAATGAGTAGCCTAGGATTTCACTGGAGCAGGGAGTGAACTGAATTTATGGGAATTACAAACTTATTACTCGTTGGAATTGGGGGTTTCTTTGGAGCAATAGCCCGATATTCAATAAGTAAACATTTAAACAGTAAAACAAAATATTCAATACCAATAGGAACACTTACCGTTAATTTGCTGGGATCGTTTCTTTTAGGTATTCTCATTGGTGCAAAAGCTGATGTAATGTTTCTGCTTCTACTTGGAACAGGATTTCTTGGAGCCTTTACAACTTTCTCTACTCTAAAATTTGAAATGACCGAAATGTACGTACATAAAAATAAAAAGAAATTGTTACTTTATACAGTATTGACCTATGGACTGGGCCTGATACTTGCCTATGCCGGATATTTGATTGGTAATTCGTATCAATAAAAAAACAGTGTGATTTCAAAAATGAAACCCACTGTAAAATTAATAATATTTCTGTTTTGTTATTTATCAAATTTAAAGGTCACCTTTTGTACATCATTGTCCCATGTGAGCTGTGCATCAAAAGTTTTTGAGCCTTTCTTAAAGCCTTTAATTAACGCTGTTTCACCAGTAGCCAATAGCTTTTTTATGTTAGGCTGTGTAATTGTTTTCCTTAAAATTTTCTTTGAAACTGAAAATTTACAGTTAGCGGTTTTATAATTTGAGCAACCATAAAAAGTTCCATGGTCAATAATTGAACCGTCACACAGCATACATTTTCCCACTACTGTTTTTACTTTATTGTATTTTTTATTGTATGGATTATTGGCAGTGATTTTCTCTACTTCGCTTTGGTTAAAATCCCATTCCTTTTCTCGTTCATTCGCATCGAAAATCAGTTTGTATGAAAGTTTTTTAACTTGTTCTATAAAAGCATTCGGGGAAGCGGTGCCTTCACCGATTTCAGACAGCCTTTGCTCCCATTTGGCAGTCATGGAAGGAGAGGTCAAAATGCTTTCACCGAGTGCCTCAATTAATAGCATTCCCTTAGTTGTAGCAAATACTTGGTTTTTCTTGATTTCGATATAGTTCCGATCTTTTAGCGTTCCGATAATGCCAGCACGTGTTGCCTCAGTGCCTAATCCTTCAGTTTTGGATAGTACCTTTTCTAATTCAGTATCTTCCAGATGTTTTCCCGCTGTTTTCATTAATGTAATTAGGTTACCTTCAGAATACCTATTCGGCGGCTGTGTTTCGCTCTTTCTTTCCTTTGCTTTAGTAACGATGCCGTGCTCATTTTCATGAAGTAGGGGAAGCAATTCATCTTTGTCTGCAGGTGAATTGGCATTCGTATGATAAATTACTTTACGCCATCCTTCTTCAATTTGTACTTTGCCTTTCGAAATGAATTCAGCCCGCTTTTCTACGAGGGAATGAATCGTTGTATAAGAATAAATCGCATTATTGTAGTGTGCTGCGATAACTTGTCTCACAACGAGATCATATATTTTTTCTTCCTCCGTGCTGAGTTTAGATAAATTTGGAAGCTGCTCCGTAATAATGATGGCATGGTGATCCGTCACTTTTTGGGCATTTACAAATCTTTTATTGGTCAAAATAGACTTTGTAGGTGGCGGTAGGAGATTTTTATATTTATCAATTTTACTCAAATTCTCCATTATATTCGGCAATGTTTTTGCTTCCTCGTTAGTTAAAAATTGTGAATCGGACCGTGGATAAGAAATTAAGCCCTTTAAATAAAGCTTTTGCAAAATATCGAGTGTGTGTTGGGGCGAAATTTTGAACGCTTTATTGGCTGTAGCCTGCAGTGTAGAAAGGTTAAATAACAATGGGGGAGCGAATTCCTTTGTTTCTTCTTTAATACTTGTAATTTCTACACGTTTATTCACACAAAAATTTGCGATTGCAATAGCTTGCCGTTCCTCCATTACTCTTGAATTATTATCTTTATGCCATTTAGCCTTTAGTATTTTTCCTTCAAAATTAAATTCCGCTTCTACTTCCCAAAAGGGCTCAGCCTTAAAATTGGCGATTTCGTGCTCTCTTTTAACAATCAAAGCAAGAGTAGGTGTCTGCACTCTGCCAATTGAAAAAACATCCTTTACACCTTTCTGTTTGAGCAGGACAGTATATAGACGGGATGTGTTGATGCCTATTAACCAGTCTGCGCATGAACGACTTAATGCTTCGAAATAGATATTTCTCGTTTTTTCTTCCGGTAATAAGTTCGCAAAGCCATTTTTTACAGCATTTTCGGTTAAGGATGATATCCATAATCGTTTCATTGGTTTATTCGCTCTGCATAATTTCAGGATGGTGCGGATGATTAATTCACCTTCTCGACCAGCATCCCCGCCAATGACGATTTCCTGAATATCCGCTCTATTTACTAAAGCTTTAATTATATTGAATTGTTTATATTTTGATTTTGTCACTTTATATTCAAAACGATCTGGAATAATCGGTAATGTTCCCAACGTCCATTTTTTCCAGGATGGATTATATTCTTCAGGGGCTTTTAATTCACATAGATGTCCTATCGCCCATGTAATCAGTGCACCATTTGGAAAGTAAGTGTTCGGTTTTACCTCAAAATAGCCGGCTTTTTTGGTAGATGAAAAGGGAGCAGCCAATTTTGCTGCCTGGTCTGGTTTTTCTGCAATAATTAAAAATTGCCCCATTCTAATACCTCCTCAGTGATATAGGCTGAACCTTCAATAATATCACTTGTTGCTGCTGTAGCAGTATAAATTATCATCTGTAATAATATCACAATCTGTCTATTTTAAGTCCTATATAATTCCTAGCTTACCAACTTTAATTTTTGCACTTTGAACATTCATACTAGAGTGCAAGAGAAGGTATAGTAAGAATAACGCTAAATTTACGTTTTTAGCAGTAAAAATGACACTAAATAAACGAATATCATCAATTTTTTACAAAAATCTCATATTATATATTGACAAAACAAAGAAATATCCGTATTTTGACTAAATAGATTAATGAATTTACTGAATAGTCTTGACTGGAATGGAATAAATTTGTACACTGTGTAAAGTCAAATGTTTTTTCGGTGAGTACAAACATCAATTTTTAAAGTAAGGATCTGATGAGATGATAGTATGTAAATTTGGCGGCACATCTGTCGCAAGTGCAGAACAAATCAAAAAAGTAGCAAACATTGTGAAATCTAATCCTGAAAGAAAGATTGTCGCGGTTTCTGCGCCTGGTAAGCGTTCAAGCGATGATATTAAGGTGACGGATTTATTAATAGACTTAGCCAACACCGTAATGATGAAAGGTAATGTGGAAGAGAAAATTAGAGCTGTTGTTAATCGTTATCGTGATATAGCTGATGAACTTGGTTTAGACAATCTAATTTCCGATATTATTGAACAAGATATACGTGGCCGTGTCGCGGAAGATTATACAAATAAAGAAATATTTCTTGATAATATAAAGGCAAGCGGTGAAGATAATAATGCAAAGCTAATTGCCTGCTATTTTAATGCTATTGGCATGGCGGCGAAATATGTAAGTCCAAAAGACAGATTAATTTTAAATGATATACCGGAGCGCACTTATGCATTGCCAGAAGCGTATGAAAATTTAAGTGTTCTAAAAGATACAGAAGAAATTATTGTTTTTCCAGGTTTTTTTGGCTATACAAAAGAAGGTATTTTACGTACTTTTGATCGTGGTGGGTCTGATATTACAGGCTCTATTTTAGCGTCTGCTGTTGGGGCGGATCTTTACGAAAACTTTACTGATGTTGATTGTGTATTTGCTGCTAATCCAAAGGTTGTCAATGATCCTGTAGATATTAAGGAAATCTCATATCGAGAAATGCGTGAATTATCATATGCAGGTTTCTCTGTATTCCATGACGAAGCATTAATGCCGGTGTATAAACAAGGTATTCCAGTCAATATTAAAAATACAAATAATCCAACTGCACCAGGAACACGCATTTTACCAACACGAACACAATCGAATCGTCCTGTTACAGGAATTTCTGCAGACAGTGGCTTTTCAATATTATATGTATCAAAATATTTAATGAATCGTGAAGTAGGGTTTGGTCGCAAGCTTCTTCAAATTATAGAGGAAGAGAATATATCATATGAGCATACACCATCCGGTTTAGATGATATTTCAGTTATTATGCGCTCAAGTCAACTTACTCCGGAAATTGAAAAACGCATTATGCATCGTGTGAAAAATGAATTGTGCGCAGATGATGTACAATTTAGTCATAACTTTTCAATGATTGTCATTGTCGGAGAAGGAATGCGCCATAACACGGGCTTGGCAGCGCGTGCAGCTGCAGCCATTTCTGGAACAGGTGCAAATATAGAAATGATTAATCAAGGTTCATCAGAAGTGAGTTTAGTATTTGGTGTTCGTTCGGAATTTGAAAATCAAATTTTAAAAGGACTTTACGAGGAATTCTTTGCAGCGATTCCTACAGCTTGAAAGTATATTAAATAGTCGAATCCTTAACGGGTTCGGCTTTTTTTTTTATAGGTTTTCGGGTATTTTTGTATAAAGTGTAAGAAATTGGTCCATCACCATAAGTTAGGGATGACCAAATTGTGATTTTCTTAAAGGCGTTCTGCTGCGTAACGCGAGAAATGCATGGAAGCAAGTGTTTTTGAAGCTCGCGTCCGTTGTACTACGTTCCGGGGCTGGCTTTCCGGGCAGCGTGGCTCCAAAGCTCTTGTAGATTGAATTGCGTAACGAGATAAATAGAGGAATGAATTTCCGTTATTTTTAAAATAACATAAAAAATAGTGAAAATAACGGAAGGGATTTCCGTTATTGACCTAAAAAACATGAAATTTAAGGATTTTATTTAAAATAACGGTAAAATGTTCCCTTATTTATCCTAAAATGAGCTGCATCATTCAAATAACGGTAAAAGCTCCCCTTATTTTAGGAGGGCACTGAAAAACTTATTTTTTGATGACGAATTAGTTTAATAGGCAGTGATGAATACACGTAACCTGGCTTTAGCGCTGTCTTGCAGTAGCTCACCAATCATTTGAAAATCTTCCGCATGTTATAGTGATGAGCCAATAATTTGGAGGAACTAGCGGTTATACCTCTTGTTGTTCACTAAAACATTACTTCAGGCAAATGTATTGAAAGAATAACGTTTAATCAGTATTAGGAAAAGGGAATGAAAACTTTAGGAATAAATTTTGTTATCTTAATATAACGATAAAATAAATAATTTTACAGTCGGAGGAAGTCTTTTGGATAGAGTAAAACGAGTCATTCAATTAATTTGTAGAAATTTATATTATTACCGGGTGGATTACATACGGAATTTTGCGATTTTGCGTATTGTTCAGGCGTTTATCGTATTGCCGTTCATTTCACTAATGATTGCCATTATTATGGATATTACCGGGGTGCAGACAATAACGGAAGATAGTATTCCGTACTTAATAACACACCCATTTGCACTATTTGGAATAGCTTTTATTTTATTAATTGGTATACTTTTCATATATTATGAACTTGGTTTTTTAATGTTGCTTGCCTATCATCAGCAACGGTCCATTCCGTATACGTGGAAAGGGCTTTTAAAGCGCCTAAGCAAAAAAGTCGTATATTTTATTAGCCTACAAACATTACTAATAGTTGTTTATATCGCTTTATTAATACCACTTATATCGGCGATTTTACCGATCTCACTATTACAAAATCTACATATACCAAGTTTTATAGTCGATGAATTATTAAATTCTACAGAAGGCACTATATTATATATTGTTATGTTACTAGTTTTAGGTTTTATCGGACTGCGGTTTATCTTTACTTGGCCATTCTTTACGGTACATCAGGAGCTTTCAATCTTTGAAGCATTAAAAATGAGTTGGAAATTTTCGAAACGAAAGCTAATTGAAACAATCGGTATGATAGGGCTAATGGTAATAATACATTTAACCCTTTTATTAATCACTTTAATTGTTATCTTCATTCCATTGTTTATTATTGAAATGGTTAAGCCAAGCTGGGGGTTAGTAGCGGCAAGTTTTACGTTGACACTTGCACAGGGTGCAATCCTGCTTTTCTTCTCTATTTTACAGATTATTTTTTCACAGCTACTCGTCATGGTGGCCTTCCAGCATACACACCATAAGCCACTAATTATTCAGGAAGAATCGTTTAAACAAACGATTAAACAATGGACTTTTATAATCGCGGTTTATACATTCTTCCTTGTAAGTGCTATTAATTTAGTTAATTTGGAAAAGACTATTTATACACCGGATACAGAAGTTGTAGCGCATCGGGGCTTTATGGATGAGGGTGTTGAAAATACAGTAAGTGCAATAGTAGCAGCCAAAGAAGCTGGTGCGGATATCGTTGAAATTGATATTCAACAAGCAAAGGATGGGGAGTTTGTTGTTTTTCATGATAAAACCCTTTCTAAATTATCTAATGAGAACACAAAAATATATGACTTAAGATCGGATGAGTTAACAGAAACAACAGTTCTAGCAAATGGTCATTCTGATAAAATTGCTTCTTTCGAACAAGTACTTGAAATAAGCCGAGCATTAAATATAAAATTACTTATTGAGATAAAAACACATGGATTTGAAACTGATAATTTTCTACATCGTTTCATAGCGCAGCTTGATCAGTATGACGCACTTGATTATCATTATGTCCAGTCACCGGATTTACCTGTGATGCAACTTTTGGAGGAGATGGAACCACGTATTCATACAGGCTATGTATATTCGATTGCATATGGCAAGTTACCAGAGTCCGATGCCGACTTTATTTCTGTCGAACAGTCCTTTGCAACAGATAATATTCAGCAGCAAGTAAAGGAAAGGGATAAAGAGCTTTTTGTATGGACGATAAATGATAAGCGTGATATGCAACAGTTCTATGAGCAAAATGTAGACGGAATCATTACCGATCGTCCGGATGAAGCACTCTCAATACGTCAGGAATTCGATGAAGAAAAGCACTTTATACGACGTATTCTAAATAAAATTAAGATTATTTACTAAGGGGAAAGTTATGCAAATTTTTACGTATGAAGTAGATGGCGATATAAAATCCACTGAACAAAAGCCTATTTACAATGAATCCGGAGAACAACTATTACTTGTTCAACGAGTTTATGATAACGGCCTGAAAAAACTGTTGGATGGTTATTTTGATCATCGCTATTTTTTAAAGTATGCCGTACACAACAATAACGGGCAGGCATTATTTGAAGTAAAGAAAATCTTTCGTCGCGGGAAGGTATGGTTTGAAGGTAAAGACTTACTTTCAGATGAAAAGTATATTATCAATTATGAAAACTGGCGCATTGGTATACCAGAATTATTTATTTCAAGTAAAAATTTTAAAATGAAAATCGATAAAGAAATGGAAGATTGGTCAAACTTTATCGTCAATGAAACTGTCGTGGCTAGATGGGTTGCAGTTTATAATGAAGAAAAAGATCAATTCAACATGACGTTTGAGCTTTCAGAAGAGGCGCCTATTCAAAATATCGCGTTTTATATCGCAATAGCGCAAGCGACATTGTTTATCGGTGTATAGGAGAGTAGAAAGATGAATGTAGTGTTTGTATTAACAGAGACGGCTGAAGAAGTGCTACAAATGGTCAGCAATGATATTGCAGGTTTACTTGCTGCAGTTAAGGGAGATAATGTATCATTCCCATTTGGCACATATCAGTATGACAGCCATACGCTCGACCATTATTTACTGGAAGATGGCACTTACCAGCAGGAGCTTGTCATTTATTTAAAACCTGAGCAAAAAAAGAATGAAACGATCTTGCCGAAACCTCTTGATTTAAACATTTAAAAATAATAAAGGAAATGGGAATCATCTGTCGAATGTATTTTTTAGTACATTGTGGCAGGTGATTTTTTTGGTGCAGTTAAATTTATTTGAAGTTGAGCAGGAGCAGTATAAGTTGAAATTTCGGCTTATGGATTACGTAAAGATAAAACTGATTGATGAACATATTGATAGTGAGACATACCATTATCGAAAGTACTATGAGCCGCATATAATAAATAAAGTTGGCGAAATAACAAATATTCAAATTAGCGAAAACGGCACAATAACATATGAGGTAACGATCTACGGGAAAAAATATTATTTACTTGAGCAGGAACTTTATTGAAATTTATGAAACCTTCACTTTCATATAAATGTAGCCATCTAAATTGTAGGATAATTACCATAATATAGGGGATATATTCTAATGAAATTTCACTTGATTGATTGGTGGGCTACGGCAAGACAGCGCTAAAGCCACGTGATACGTGTCTTTATCACTGCCTTTATTGCCGTTTGCGAGGCCCACCAATCCCAAAATTTTTTCCGCGTTATGAAGTGAAGTAAAAACACCCAATCAAGCCGCTTGCGCTATCGCGAGGCGGCAGAGAGCGGAAATGCTATGTTTTACAATCTTCATTTTTGCAGAAATTCACTTTATGCCAAAGCAGAGTGACGTGGAGCGAAGGGTGAGCCGCTAAAATACTTGCTTCAAGGAAAAGAGTTGTGCGAAGTGTAGGGGCGGACTCCTTGGCGATTAAGCGTGCGCGGAAAATGGGTTGCTCCTGTCGCTGACGCTTTCGTCGCAAAGCTTTTTGACAAAAGCTTTGAAGCCACGCCGCCCGGAAAGCCAGCCCCGGAACGTAGTACAACGGACGCGAGCTTCAAAAACACTTGCTTCAACGCGTTTTCCCCGTAGCGCAGTAGAACGCACTTCATTAGTTTTTTCAATTTTGTCATTCCCAACTTACGGTTTTGAACCAAATTGCAAAATAATTCTTAATCTTTTGAGGGTTAAGTGTTACGATTATTGTTTAATGATGACTTCAATTTGGTGGTGATATAATGCTCACGATTTTTGGCGGAATCGGTCTTTTTTTACTTGGAATGACAATGCTAACAAACGGACTAAAGGAAATCGCAGGAGATGCTTTAAAAAGATGGCTCAATACTTTTACGAAGGGCCGTATTAGTGCAGTTGTGTCCGGTGCAGTCATGACAATGCTCATCCAATCTTCGACAGCTACAACATTATTGACGATTGGATTTGTAAGTGCCGGGCTGCTGACGTTTATTCAATCAATTGGTGTCATAATAGGGGCGAATATAGGAAGTACGAGTACCGGTTGGCTTATTTCGCTTATCGGTTTTAAAATTAGTTTGCAAACGATGGCATTACCAATTATCGGTATTGGTGTATTTATGTCATTAATTGCACCTCAGGATGTAAAGCGGTTCGGTAATGTTGTTGCTGGTTTTGGACTACTTTTTTTAGGGATTGATACACTGCAGCAAGGGATGGGGTCTGCGCAAGATTTAATCGCCTTTGACTCGATTCCAGCAGATTCGTTTATTTCCATTTTCCTGCTTATCATAATTGGTATTGTCATGACCGTAATTATGCAAGCATCAAGCGCTGCGATGGCGGCTACATTAACAGCCCTATTTGCAGGTGCCATTGACTTTGAGCAGGCAGCATATTTAGTCATTGGGCAAAACATCGGAACAACAGCTACTGCCTTATTCGCAGCAATAGGAGCTTCCGTTTCTGCAAAGCGTACAGCCATTACACATTTATTGTTTAATGTTATTACTGCTTTGGTTGTAACGATTATATTCTCTTATTTTGTTCAATTTACGAAATGGCTGACGATCCTTATTTCAGGTGAATTTGACCAAACGTTAGGTATAGCCATTTTCCATACGTTATTCAGTTTATTGGGCGCACTGATCTTTATTCCGCTTATTCAGCCGTTTGCCAATTTATTAATAAAGCTGGTACCTGAGCGTGAAAATGTATTAACACAGGATTTAGATGATAGTTTAACAGAAATGCCATCTGTTGCAATAGAAGTATCGTTTAAAACGATGCGTGACATCATGGTAGAACTAACAACTGCACAGCAACTTTTAATGGATTCCAAAAAGGTGACTATGGAATATGAAAAAAAAATATTAAAAGTTGAAGAAGCTATAGAAATTACCCGAAAGTTTCTCGATAGCATTTTCGTTACCTCAAAACGCGAACATCAAAAGCTAATATCGATTTTACATACACTAGATCATCTACACCGTTTAATAAAAGTTTTACGTGAAAAACAAAATGTTGAGGCATTTTATTTACAAGGAAAATTGATGTTAGATTGGCAGGAAATGCTGTCCATTATTAATAAGAGGTTAAACGAAGACGAAAAGCTGATGGATATTTCGATCATTTTAGAGGAAACTTCCCAGAAAGTAGCTCAAGAACGCCGTGAAAAACGCATCCAATATTTTGAACGCTCGGTAGCAAATGAAACTCAATTGGATTTGGCCGTGTCAAAGGTTGATGCTTTACTATGGATTGACCGTTTGATTTATCACTACTGGCGTGCAACCGCACGTATGGCAGAATTTCAATCGATGAATGACGAATAAAAAAATCCCGAGACCATGTTTATTGGTACTCGGGATTTTTCACTTTATTTTTCTCTCTAGTTTCATGCCGACAATTCGCACTACAATACCTATTAAAATAAATACCCAGCCGATTCCTATAAATACATAATTTAAAGTTTGTGTGGAATTGGGAATTACATCAAATAGACCTAAACATACGACAATAATGCCGGAAAAGGATATTAACAATCCAGCTGTAACAATACTCACGTAATTCACCTCTGAAAAATTCTAACATGACTTATTACGGAATACAATGGCATAGATAGTGAGATAGGATAAAAGGGGTATTTTATAATTTATTCAATTTATTGAAACTATTCCCATAATTTGAGCGTATAATATAAAGAAGAAAAAGGAGGAGTTTTAAATGAAAAAATGGACAACCGCTTTAAGTATGTCAATTGTATCACTAGGATTACTTGCTAGCCCGGGCATTACAGATGCTTCTGTCGGAACACAAGAAGACCGCGTGCCAATATATGTGGCCGTGACTGATGAACAGGTAACGAAAGACAAGCTTATTCAAATTTTGAAAACGAAATTGCCGGAGATGTTTAGTACATACTCTAACAATGATTTCCAAATGTCATCGATGAGCTATCATTATGCAGACGATTTAACAATCCGCTATGAGCTAATGTTCAATAAAAAGGTAAATAAACAAACAGAAAGTGGAAATGTGACTTTCAAAGGGGACAACCTTGAAATTGAACATCTTTACTTTAGTCCTGCAAATCTAAAGGATGCGTTATTTCCTGGGAAAATAACAGAAGATCAAGCACGTAAAATAGCAGAGGATTTCGTTGGAAAAGTTGCTACTTCGAGCAATTACAGTTTAGCGAATAATGCGCCTAGCTATTACAGCAGCAGATTAATTACAGAGCCAATTACGTATTCATTTTCTTTTACTCCAAATGAAAATGATATTCCAATTCCGGACCAATCTATTATGATAAGTGTTTTAGGTGACGGCAAAATTCAATCTTTCTATCAAAATTCATTACCAGATCGTATGTCATTTGAAGAATCAAATAATATTGTTTCTAAAGAAACTGCTATTGACAAAATGAAGGAACAATTAGGTTTAACACTTCAATATACTGTTGATTATTTACCATATTCATCAAAGCCATCTGTGAAATTGGTTTATTTACCAACTCCGAATGTCATTGGGCTGCATGCAACTTCGAATCAGTGGGCGACGTACTCGGGTAAGGTGGATTCATTAAAGGGTAATACGACAATGCAGCCACTTGCACCTAGCCAATTAAAAGCTCCTGCACCGATTACGATTGAAGAGGCGAAAGAGATTGCCAAACAATTAGTAGATAAAGAGGCAAGCACTACTAAATTCACAATCGACCATGCATATGAATATGAAATGAATGATCAGGCAGTAATTAGTGTTTCGTATTCATATCGCTATAGAAACGGGTCACATGGTTCATCGATAGAGTTTAATAAAAATACGGGTGAATTAGTTTCATACTCTGATTTTTATGCTCCGATTCCATTCGATGAAGAAGAAGCATCGAAGAATACGACACCGAAATTGAGTAAGGACAAAGTATTGGAACTAGCTGAAAAATATGTGAAGGAACTTGCTCCAACTTCCGTTCATGAATATGCAAAGGCAAATACAGATCCTTCATATGATAAAGATTCACAAGTACATTATGTAAGTTTCCCACGCATTAAAAATGGCTTGATCGTAAATGGAGATAACTTATCTGTAACGATTGATGACGAAGGGAAACTAAAATCATTCTACAGTTACCCATTAAATATTGAAGAATGGCCAAGTGCTGAAGCATCAATTACAAATGATGAAGCGAAAAAAATATTCACGGAAGCATTGGATGTCAAGCTAGTGTATAACCGACTGCAAAATGAAGACGGGAAATATGAGCTTGTCTATGTTCCGACAGTAAAAGGGCAAGATTACTATCAGATCGATGCAAACAGCGGACAAATTATTAATCTGTTTGAACAATTGGAAAAAGAAAAGGTTAGCCATCCGACAGCCGAAAGAGAATTAAATTATTTAATTCAAGCAGGTGCAATTGAGGTGAAGGATGCGAAAACATTTAATGCTGATGTTGCAATCACACAAGGTCAAGCATTAAATATGATTACTAAATCAATCAGTTATTTCTATGAAGACTATTACGCTTATCGCCAGGAGCAGCCTCCTGTATCATTTGAACAAATTGATGCTGAGCATCCATACTATAAAGTAGTGGAAAATGCGACTCGTTTAGGTATTTTAAATCCTAACGAAGATGAACTGAACATTGATCAAAAGGTAACAAATGAGCAATTAGCCGTATGGTTTATCCGTACACTAGGACTTGAACAGGCAGCTAAGCATCAAGAAATATATCAATTGTCGATAAAAGATGTTGCCGAAGTAGATCCAGATAAAATAGGATATGTAGCACTTTCTAATGCCCTAGGATTACAAAAGTCGGAACAATCGATGTTCTTGCCGAAAAAAGAAGTCACGTATGCCGAATTATCGAAATCAATTATCCAGCTTGCCTATGAAATAGCTGAAAAAAGAAACAGCGGTATGTATTATTATTAAATAATCTTTCTTCCCGTGAAGTTTAAACACTTCACGGGATTTTTTGAATTACATAGGAATGTATGTTCTATTTTATGCAATCGATAGTGTTTAAGGATACGTTTTTGTGATAATATAATAAAAAGCGCTTATTCTGAAAAAAATCGCGATAATTTTTTAGAAACGTTGTAATATAGTTAAAGTAAAGAATTAAAAGTGGAAGTTGGGAAAAAACATGCAAAAAAACAAATATCGAGTTCATAGCAATACATTACTTGAAATTGCTCAAAGCCGTGCATTTACAGAGAAGGACAATATCGACGAACGATTTGATGAAGAGGGAAAAATCAAACTAGTAAGCGACCGCGTTGGAGCGGATTTAACGTTGTCCATTATTAAAACAGAAGACGGAATAGCCTATTCAGTAAAATGGGATGACTCGGAAGAAGTATTCAAAGGCTGGAATATGGCTTGGGAAGAATTTGTATGGTGCCTAGGAGTTGTCAATAAACCGATCGAAGAAGCTGCAAAAAAAGCAGCAGAAGAAGCGAAACGTCGTGCAGCAGAAGAAGCAGCTGAAAAAGAAGCGGCAGAACAACTAGAAGAGCAAGAAGGACAAGTAGAGCAAGAAGATAAAACAGTTGAAGAAACAACTGAAGAAACAACAGAAGAAACAACAAAATAGACTAAAGCTGGGGCATAACTAGATCCAGTTCACGTAAAAAGAGAAATTGCACTTCAACGGTGCAATTTCTCTTTTTATGTTTCATTAAAAATTTGTGGTGAGGTGTTATCCTCGTATTAAGTTTGAACTGCTTCGGGTTTTGAAATGGGTTGAGGCACATCGTATTGTTGCTCCACTATGGCATAACGTTCCCATTTTCGACTGCGCCAACGGAAAATCATTACAACGGCACGAATCCACTCATCACAGGCAATCGCAAGCCATACACCGACAAGTCCTAAATCCAGTACGAATACAAAGAAATAGCCTAGCGATAAACCAATCACGATCATGGAAATAAATCCTACTCGAACTGGAAAAGAAGCATCACCTGAAGCACGTAAAGAGTTAATAATAGTAATATTTATTGAGCGTCCCGTTTCCAATAAGACACTTAATAGTAAGACACTCGCCCCAATACGGACAATTTCTTCATTATCTGTAAAGATACGCATGAGAGGTTCTCTAAAAACTGTGATAATTGCTACCATTGCCAAAGTAAAAATTAGCGCAGATTTGACACTAAACCAAACATTTTTATAGGCAAGATCTTTTTCACCTGCTCCTACAGAACGTCCAACGATAATGGCCGTTCCCATACCAATCGCTAATGCAAAAAGATATGTGAACATAGAAATATTGGCGGCATATTGACGCGCAGACAACGCCTCTGCACCTAAAAAAGTCACAAAAAAGAGAAGGACTATTTGGTTCGTTTGATAAAGAACCTGCTCAAGGGCTGATGGAATACCGATTTTTAATATTTTCGAAATATAGTTCTTGGACAGACGATAGTAGTCAGCCAGTTCAATGCGGACTTCCAATGCCTGATATAAAAGCCAGAAAAATACGATTGCTGCTAATACACGACTGATAACTGAAGAAATAGCCGCACCTTCTACACCAAGCTCTGGTATACCAAATTTACCGAAAATCAAAATATAGTTTAAAATTACGTGCACTACATTCATTCCAAGAGAGACATACATCGTTTGCTTTGTCCAGCCTTGAACACGAATGACGGACGACATGGAAGTAATTAATGCTTGAACAAATATAAAGCCCCCAACAATTACTAAATAGTTTTGTGCAGCTTCCAATACTGCACCTTGTAAATTCATCATTTTCATAATTGCATCTGAAAATAATAAAAACAATCCACTTATTATAAACCCAACAATTAAATTAAGTGATACAGATAAAGCGGCAATTTTCGATGCCTCTGCTAGTAAGCGGGAGCCTAAATATTGAGAAACGACAATGGAAGCACCCGTACCGATTACACCTAATAAAAGGATGGCAATTTGAATATATTGATTAGCTGTTCCTACTCCGGCTACTGCATCATCAGATACGGCACTTAACATGAACGTATCTGCCAAACCCATGAGCATAAATAGAAACAACTCTAAAAATAATGGCCAAGTTAACTTGAATAAACTTAATTCTTTTGTATTATGTGACAAAAACTTCACTCTTTCATTTAGATTATCAAAACAAAAAATATCTTAGCACAAAAGAATTAGGTAAGGTAGTTAGAATAGCTAGATTAATATAGTGATATTGGTAAATTTTTATGTTTTTTTAAATAGTAAAGGAAAATTATAGAAGAACTATGGTGTTTCGAGATTGAAAATATTAAATCGAGCAAATATGGACGGGATTAAATTGTGTCTATTTTTTTACAAATAAATAAAAATTACAGTTGGATATTAAAAAATTGATTTTTTCAGTTATTCGTAATAATTAGTCGACAAAAATCGACTCCTTGTCATCGAATTGTAATGTCTGTGGTGCTGGGGTGTCATCTAACTGAAACAATACACGGTTATGCTAGTAAGGTTGATTCAAAAAGATTATTCACGACAATCATCTGGAGGGAAAAATTCAAGTATGATCAAAAAAGTATTAGCATTATTTGCGGTTATGGTCGCAAGTACATTTATTTTTGTTGGAACGTCACAGGCTGCTACACATACAATTAAAAAAGGCGAGAATTTAACAGTACTTGCTAAGAAATATGATACATCGGTGAAGGAGCTCATGAAGCTTAACGATTTAAAGACAACTAAAATTCAAATAAAGCAAGTCATTAAACTACCTAGCCATATTCAAAATAAAGCTGCTGTAAAAAAGAACACTAAAAAATCACCAACAGATCCATCGAATGTTAAAAAGACGATTAAGATGACAGCTACTGCTTACACAGCAAACTGTAAGGGCTGTTCAGGTATAACTAAAACAGGATTGAATTTACGTAAAAATCCGAGCTTAAAGGTCATTGCCGTAGATCCAAAAATTATTCCACTCGGTTCTAAAGTTTGGGTGGAAGGTTATGGAATTGCTGTTGCCGGTGATATTGGCGGGGCAATTAAAGGAAACAAAATCGATCTCTTTATGAATAAGAAAGCTACAGCAAACCAATGGGGTCGTAAACAAGTCACAGTAAAAGTTTTAAAATCATAAATTGAAGCCTATTGCGAAAATACCGCAATAGGTTTTTTTTGAACTATAATAAAAAGTATGTTTTTATTGAAAGGAATGGGCAATGAATGTTTTATTATGAAACGACTTGCCGGTATTGCCGCAATCCATATAAATTAGTGGAAGGTAGTAAAAAATACCAGCAATTTAAAAAGAATCGCCAAATGAAGGTTTCCTGCGATGATTGTGAACGACGTATTGAAGCAGATTCAAGAAAGTATTTATTTAACCGGGATTAATTCGGAAACAAAAGATGAGGAATCAAATTACGGGTGAGTGGTCGATGGCCGTATTGAAAAGGTGATGTAAGGAGTTGTTCAAATGGAGGCTAGGAAGGTTGAGGTTAATTGCAGCAGTTGTCATGAACTGCTAACTATTGATTTTGCGACTGATAATTTTTCTTCCGAAATTCAAATATTTAATGGCAAGAAACAACAGAAGCGAACATATTTAAAAGAGTGTCCACATTGCGAGACAATTAATTATGTAATGAGTGATAAAAAAGAGGAATGGGGGAAACGTAAAGGACCGAATATTAAATTATTCTTATTTTCCGGGATATTCAGCTGTTTCGGAATTGTTGTGTTAGTCTTACTCTTTATGTATTTTGCCTTTAAAGGTTTTGGTTTTGTCTTCGATTGGTTATTTAGTTAAAGGCAAAATGATACTTTCATGCTATAATAAAGAGCTTGTGGAGGTGTAAATAATGTCAAAAAAATGGACAATCCATTCAATTCGTGAATACGTAGAAAAGAATACAGATACAAAATTATTATCAACAGAGTTCCAAGGATTTTCACAAAAACTAGATTTTCAATGCGCTTGCGGGAATACATTCCAAAAGCCTTGGAAAAAGTTCAAAGAAAACAAACAGCAAAAATGCGAAGTATGCCAGCCACCAAAAGAATCTCGATAATAAAATAAAACAATGTAAAAAAATGCCGTCTATAATAAAAATTATAGGCGGCTTTACTAATAAATATTAAATTACTTTGTTACTCGTTGCTACTTCCGCTTCAACTACTACATTATTTGTTTTTAATTCAGGGTGCGCCATTTCAATAATAGAACGGCGTAATAGGATTAAAACAATTGCGATTAAAATCGTTCCGCTGAATAGTAATATATATTGCGCTGGAATGATGTCATATAATATACCAAAACCAAGTGTCCCAATTGGCATAGCGGCAGTAGCCATCATCTCGATAATGCCAAATACACGTCCTCGGTATTCCTCATCAATTGAAGTTTGCATAATAACACCAATTGGAGTGTTTGTAATTACCCCCAGTGAACCAAACAAAAACATAATGATGAAATAATAGATGAAATTCATCATAGTCGAAAACTGAATAATAAGTGGTAATGCAGCTGCAATAACAACGACTGATGATGCAAATGTAGAGCGTTTTACAACTAGTAAAGGAAATTTAACATTTGAACGGGATGCAAAATAGATTGATGTAACCAGTACGCCTACTGCCGCGCCAGCTTCTGTAAGCCCAATCAATTTTGGATCTAAATGCAGGATTGTTAATAAAATGAAATCTCCACCAACATTAATCGCAGTGAAAAATAAATTTAGCAAAAGTGCTGTCCATAAAATTGCTTTAATAATCGGTTTTTTGTTTACATATCGGAAGCCTGATTTAAAGCTTTCCAGCATTGATTCTTTTGGTAATTCTTCTGTCGTCATACTATCTTTTTTATAAAGGGTAAAATTCATTGTCGATTCTAATATAAGTGTAATAATAGCAGCACTAATAAAGATAATTAAAAACATTTCCATTGAAACAAAACCGAATAATACGCCACCTAAAATCGGACCACTAATGCCGGAAATTGAGTAGGATAACTGGTTAAAGCTCATCGCCTTTTGAAGTCTAGCCTCATCCACTAAATTGGCAATTGATGCTGAAAATGAAACACTTGAAAATGTTAGGAAAATCCCGTTAAAGACAGTCGTAATATAAATGGCCATTAATGATAATCCGAATTCATGTGTGTAAAGCAACAAAGCACTTATCGTCAAAATGACACCAGCCTGACCACCTAAAACGAGCCATTTTCTAGGCAAACGATCTCCAATAACGCCTGCAACCGGTGCTAAAATGATACGTGGTAAATAACTTAAAACAATTGTCGTAGCAAAGCTTAATGAAGATCCAGTTACCGATAATATATACATACTAATACCAAAGCTATAAACATGTCCTCCTAATGAACCAATCATTTTACTAATTAAAAAAGTGTATAAATTATAGGTTGCTTTTTTTAATTTTAATTGCTCCGTCATTTTCAAAACCCCTTTGTTTAATTTTATTAAACTTATTATATGAAATAGATTTTCTTTTTGCAATACAAAAGTTTAATTTAATTTAAAAATATAAAAATAATTTTTTGATTATATATTGAATTTGTTTAATTTTATTTAAATTATTTTCATTTTGTTATGGGGTTTGTTAAAATGTATTATATGAGGTGAGATTGTGTTAAATATTGGAGCAAAAATTAAAGAACTTCGAAAAGAGCAGAAAATGACACTTGCACAAGTAGCGGGGGACCGAATTACAAAAGGGATGCTAAGCTTAATTGAAAACGGGAAAGCCCAGCCATCAATGGAAAGTCTACAACATATTGCTAAGCAGCTAAATATTGATGTGTCAGAGCTAATGCAAACAGAGGATCATCACCAAATTAAAAAACTTTACCGGGAAGTTGAAAAAAAACGCTTAGCGCTTTCTAAATTTTATGGTGAGAAGAACTTTAATGAAAAAGTAATCGAATTACATGATACAATTTTGCCATTTGTTGAAAATGGGAGTTTAAAGGGGACTACCTTTGAGGAAGTTCGTATTTATGATGCTTATTTATCATTGCGCTACTATGCAAAAATGGATTTATCTGTAAAGCCTTTTGTGAAATTAGTCAAGATGTATGAACAGGTACATGCTTATTCCAAAATTTTAAGTACATTTGACCGAATGGCAGTTATTCAGTTTTTGGAAAGGAATTATACGGAAGCGCTTAACTATTTATTTGAAGGGGAAAAGTATATTGAAAAATATGGGGATTTAATTGATGACCTTGAAAAATTGGACCTGTATTACAATATAACGGTCGTTTCTGCGGCGATAAATGATGATGAGCAAGTAGAGCGTTATATAGAAACTGCGTTTACTCTCTCAAAGGAGAAAAAATTATTTTACAGACTAAATGAATTTTACCGCTTTTTATTTTTAATCCACTGTTCGAAAGAGGAAGGAGAAAAAGCATTTTATTATTTGAAAAAGATGCGTGCCTTTGTCGAGATCATGGAAGAGCCGGCTGAAACTGTGATGGAGCAGATTCTTACACTTTCCTATACAAACCAAATTGAAAAGGATTATGAAAAAACAATTGCTACTCGATATGAACGGATCGACATTCCTGGTGGGATTTTTACAAATATTTTCTTTAATGGGGAATATGCATATGCTTACTACATGCTTGGGCGTTATGAAGATGCATTAACTCATTTAAAAGACATTGAAATTTCAAGTAATAATCAGCATCCTATCGATTTGGCAATCATGTATCGCGCCTTTGCAGTGCGTGCGCTGTGCCAATTTATGCTGGGTGACAAGGAAAACGCAAAACGTGATGTTTTATATGCAACGGATGGTGTAAAGGATTTTAAAATAACGAAAGAAATTCAATTTATACTTGATGCACATAAAAAAATAATGGAATAGAAAAGGGGGCTACCGGAAAGTCAAAACGGACAGGCCCCCTTTTTTAGTTTTCACCTCTTAATATGTCTCTAGCTTTGCTATACATTGCTCATTAACAAAATGTAAATTTTCATGATCTTCAAGTGGATAGGTTGGTGTAGTGGAGTTCTTTAATGACCATTTATCAAAATATTTTTTTCGGGTTGAATCATTGTGATGCGGGCATAGCGCACCTTTTAAAATGCCCAAGCCTTCAAAATAGCCATATTCACTTTCTGATATTTCAGTATAGCAATGTTCGAACCAGCACATTGCACCTGCACTTATACCAGTAAGGATAACTCCTTGTTCGTAAGCCTTCTTTAATACCTCATCAAAGCCGGTTTTTCGCCACACATCCAGCATGTATTTTGTATTGCCGCCTCCTACATAGATAATATCCAGAGAATTCACCACTTCCTGAATTGTTGCGAGCTCAAAATCCGGTATCGCTAAATGTGAAGGGTGCTCACATTTAAAGGCATTATAAAATTTACCGATGTAACTTTGTGCATCATTACTTGCCGTTGCGACAAATGCGATTCTGAGTGGGGATGCTTTTCGCTTTATTTTAAGTATGTATTGATCGATGAAAGCACCCTCCATTTCGGAAAATCCTCCACCAGAAATGGCTATAATATGCCGCTCCATATATGCACCAAACCTTTCTAAAATAAGTGATATTGTAATCATCTAATCCAATCCATGTACTATCAGCTGCTGAAAAGTTCTAATATCCGGTCGAATCTTCTAATATATTAAAAAAAGTGCTAATATACTTTCAGTTTTCTAATATACTTGTCCGATGTGCTAATAAACTGCTGAAATATTCAAATATCACCCGGAAATGTGCTAATATCCAGACCGAAGTTTCTAATATCAGAGCTAAATATTCTAATAAAATCTCGCAACCACAGTTAAGTGCAGAAATCTTTTGGAATTCTAAACCCTCCACTTAGACACCAGCCAGAAATATGTTGATATACTAAATGGCACTGTGTGAATAATGGGGGTATTGCTAATGAAAGAAAAAGAACTGCCGTATTTTATCGATACATTATCCAGCTTAAAAAAAGCTTACCAAAAATTAAATAATGAAGTAAAGGTACAAGATAAAAGCTATAAAGATTTGCAAAAATATATGATTGATTATAAAAGTGAACTTGATAAGTTTGAAGTGTACGACTACCAACAAACATTGAGCATGATTGACAAGCAAGGTTATGCTCAGGTAATGGAGCTCGAGCAAGTAAAGAAGCTTATTTATTCACCATACTTTGGACGCTTTGATTTTGTATATGAAGGCGAGTCCATCAAAGATGCAGAACCGTTTTATATTGGACGATATGGTTTTAGGGATGACGAGGGAACGAATTTAATTTATGATTGGCGCGCACCGGTTTGCAATATGTACTATGAGTTTGAACTAGGACAAGCATACTATGAAGCAATGGAGCGACGTTTTGATGGGAATATAATAAATAAACGTCAAATCAAAATAGAAAACTCACAAATTCAGTATGTGATCGACAGCTCTTTAACAATTCAAGATGAGGTTTTACAGCAAACGTTAAATGAGCAGGCAAACGACAAGATGAAAACAATTGTTACTTCCATCCAGCGTGAGCAGAACAAAATTGTCCGTAACGAATCGGCCTATAATATGATTATTCAAGGGGTTGCTGGCTCAGGAAAAACTGCTGTTGCTCTTCACCGTATCGCCTATTATTTATATAAGTACCGCGATACACTACGAGCGGAACGAATATTTATATTGTCACCGAATAAAGTATTTGGTGACTATATTTCTTCTGTCTTACCAGAGCTTGGCGAACAGCCGATTCGCTCATTTACGATTGATGAGTTAACGGTGAATTTATTACCTGCAGCAGTTACTTTTACACCCTTTGAAGCTGAGATGAAGGAAATATTATCAAATCCGACTGGACCATTAGCACAACGGGCAAAGAAAAAAGCTAATTATGCATTTGTTAAGCGACTTCAGAATTTTTTATCGGATTTAAATAGCAGGCTCTTAAAAAATGAAGCAATATCCATTGCTGATGTTATATTTGAAGCCGACTATTTACAACAGCGTTTCAATCAGTACCGCAATGGGCCGGTCGTTACGAGGATTGAGTTAATGGTCGATGATATTATTCAAGTGTTAAAGTCGAAAAGAGGCGGGGAAGGAAAGTTACCAAGTAAAAGTGAAATTAAAAATCGGTTAACAAAACGACTTTTGTATAAAAATCCATTTGAAATTTATAAAGTGTTTATTAAAGCATTAGACGAAAATACATTTAAGTTTTCCAAGAAAAACTTCGAATTTAATGATGTGTATCCTTATCTTTATGTTCAGCTTTATTTTAAAGGGATCAAAACATACGAATTAGTACAGCATTTTGTATTGGATGAAATGCAGGATTATACCCCGATTCAATATGCGGTGCTGGCTAAGGTCTTTGAATGTAAGCGAACAATTATTGGCGACTTTAGCCAGGCATTACTCCCATACGAAACGATTTCAAAATAAGCGTTTCAGGAGATACTACCAAAATTAGAGTATGTGGAACTGACAACAACGTATCGTTCTTCCTATGAGATTGGCATGTATGCGAAAAAATTTATGCGTACCGGAGAACTTAATCCGATTGCAAGGCATGGAAAAGAGCCAGAGGAAATCCTCTATCGTTCAATCGATGACATGATGAAAGTTTTGCAGGAAAAGCTAACGAATCATTGGAGAACAACAGCGATTATTTGCAAAACAGAGGCGGATTTACAATTTATAAAAGAACGGATGACCGTGCCATTTTATATTTTGGATGGGCATACAGAGAAGTTTGAAACAGGTGTCCTTTTAACGACTGTTCAGTATGCGAAAGGTCTGGAATTTGATTATGTTATTGTGCCATTAGTCGATGCCGGGCGATATGCAACGGACTTTGACCAAGGACTTTTATATATTGGGACTACAAGAGCAATGCATGAATTAACGATGCTAATAGATCATTCTAATCCTTCAAAATTACTGTGAAGCGATAGAGCTTAGGGGAAATTTAGTATATAGCCTTAAATTGAAACTTTTTATATGGAAAATACGTATAAAAAAGTAAAAAATAGGGTGGTATGATTAATGAAAAAGAGTTTCTCATTTTTTAGTTTAATAATTATATGTGTATTACTAGCTGTTGGATGTTCAGAAGAAAATAATAACTATTCATCAGATTTAGATGCTCATAAAAGGGATTTAGACGGCTATTTTTTTGATAGTGGACGATACCAACTATATTTCAAAGACGATAAAATGATGATTAATGGTAGAGATATTGGAAAAGATAAAAAAAGTGTACTTGATGAGATCTATTTAAATAAAGGTGTAGAACTTGGTGGTACGGTAATGGAAGAATATGAGAATGTTGAAGTGACAACAAATGACAATAAATATACTATAAAAGTGGATGATTTTACACTAGAATTTACTAAGTTTAAAGACCATATTATAGTTGATTCTGAAAACATGGAATATATTCGAAATAAATTAGAAATTTAGCAATGATAACTGAAAACTCATACTTATTAATATAAGTTATATATGTATTCTAAAACAGCACCTTGATCAGTTTTGATTCAAATTGCTGTTTTTTTAGTCTTTAAAATGCGCGTCAAACTTATAACTGATCCAGTATATTAATGATACTGCACACATCCTTCATCGCCTGTTTTAAATTGAGCTCTAACTCATCGGTAACATGATAAAACTCATTTTTAAATTTAGGTGTATTTAAAAGCGTATGAATATCAGCCCCGTGTTCCAGTGCTTCAATTTCCTGAAATAAGTGGAGAATACTCGTTATTGAAAAGTGAGCACTTCGAAGCGTTCGAATAATGAGCAGCTTTTGAACATCATCTTCCGTGTATTGTCTGCGGTTTTGTGTATCGCGCTTCACTTTGAACAAACCATTGCGCTCCCAATTCCGAATCGTCTCTTCCGATAACTGTAGATGATTTGCCACCATTTTATGTGTATAAATTAAGGGTGAGCTAGTATTGCTTTGCAGAATATTAGTAGAAATTTTAACAGCCTTCTTCGCATAATCATATTCTGATTGTAAAAATTTAAAATAGATGAGTGCTGCATGTCGACTTTCCTGAAAATTTTCCTGTCCGCTAAGCTGTACAATGTTTGTCGCCATTTTGCGTAAATTATTTTGTATAAATTCTTGATTGAATGCGAGCCTGGCAATATACATTTGCTTTAAATGTGTTTCAGTATAAATTCTATAACCATTTTGTTTCCTGAAAACAGGAGATATATAGCCCCACTTTTCATACAGACGTACTGTATTCGGATGAACGTTCGCTTTTTTTGCAATTTCATTTGTTAACATGTTATAACATCCTTTAGTGTAATCACTATTTTCTTCGTTTATTTTATCAAATAATAATAGTAATGGATAATTTCCGGTAAGAATATCATCCGACTAGAAAAAGAAAAGAAAGTTCGACCGCTTTTAAACGTGTGTAGTATAATCGCTTATAAGATGAAAGATAAAAAGGATAAGGAGTTCATAAAAGATGAAAATTGAAGATTGGTTAAACAATAAAACTTCGTCAATTGCTACTGAGCTAATCGAATATAACAAAAAACATATAGAGATAGAAAAATCTATTGGCTTTACTGGACGAGATAAAATACATGAAATTTTAGATAGTTTTTATGAGATTTTTTTCCCGGCTATTTATAACCAAGGTACAGTAGATGAAACACGTACTTTAATGAATGTTAATAATAATTTGCGGAAATCAGCTTTAGATTTACGTGACATTATTGAAACAGTGCTTGTTTATCAAAACTTTGATAACTGTGATGGCCAATGCCGCGAAAAAGCAGATAAGGTAGTCATGAAATTAATCGATTCTTTCCCGCAAATCCGTGAGACGATCCAAACGGATATTCAGGCTGCCTATAATGGAGATCCGGCTGCTACGTCAACAGAAGAAATTATGTTGAGCTATCCATCTGTTCGTGCAGTATTTATACATCGTATTGCACATGAAATTTACAAAATGAATGTAACGATTGTTCCGCGAGTGATGTCTGAGTATGCTCATGAGTTAACGGGAATTGATATTCACCCTGGCGCAACTATCGGGCACTCTTTCTTCATAGATCATGGAACGGGAGTAGTTATAGGGGAAACTTGCTCTATTGGTAACAATGTGAAGATTTATCAAGGGGTAACATTAGGGGCATTAAGCTTCCCAATGGATGAAAACGGCAACCCGATTAAAGGCATCAAGCGTCATCCAAACATTGAAGATAATGTCGTAATTTATGCCGGGGCAACGATTTTAGGTGGAAAAACAACAATTGGGCATGATACCGTTTTAGGAAGTAATATTTGGATGACACATTCCGTACCACCATATTCACGCGTTTACAATTCTCAACCATCACCAAACATCAGTAACAGTAAGGAAGTAGTAATAGAGTACGAAATTTAATAGTAAAAATACAACGAGATGAATAACGGGTTCGGATATTGAGGAAAAACAATAAATAACATTGTAATCAGAGACACAATTCGCATATGAATTTGTGTCTCTCTTTTTGTTGTTATCTTAACTTTATAATTAAATCAAACTAAATTTATTAGGTAATTCGTTTTTTAGAAGCGAAATTGGTTTTTAAGGATTCCTGTTAATTTATATTAAAATGAAAATATAAAAATCTCAAGTTAGCACTTAATGTTACCAAACGTCGGTTTGGGAAGGTTATACTTCAACTAACGGGGCAGTTTAGTTAATTAAACCTATAATGAAAGAAATACAATTAGCCTCAGTTAAGAAGGTTAGTTAAAGTTAGGAGTATTAAATGGCAAATTTAACTTTATTATTATTTGGACAGAAACTTCCTCCACATCGACATTTGCATAAACTAACAAATAAGTTTATCAATATTTACCTTAAGGAACGTGAAAAAGAAACGTTTAGAGAATCGGATTATTATGAAATACTTGTTGAAGAACATTACTTTGGAGATGAACAACGAGAATTTATATATCGTCCTATTATCCCTGTACACAAAGATTTTTTATATCAAGTTGAATCTATTTATGGGAATTTAAATGCTGAGATGATTCTTTGCACGATGCAACATGAACATTCTGTTGTAAATATCGATAATATTGAATACGAAGGATATTGTTATTATGCGAAAAATACGAATGAAAAGATTCTCTTTTTCGATACTGACATAGAACATTTAAGGAAAACTTTCATAAGGCTGCCAAAAGAAGCGAACGCAGAAAAAGTTATGGAAAATTGGTTAAATAGGGACCGAGATATAAATAAATCTACTTAAACTAATGGGTGCTTAGTTCAACAAGCATTTCGAAATGTGCCCAAACATCGCTTTGGGAACCTCTTTGGACATTTTATATAAATATTCATTGGAATATAGGATAGTAGAGGTATATATTAAGGTAAAACGAGGGAGGTGTAATATGCCTTACGTTCACGAGTTTGGAATAGTTGCTTGTATAGAAAAAGATAAAGAATATATTCATTATGAACCTGAAAAATATGATTGCATAATTGTGGATGGTGATCTCCTTGATGAACTAATGTCTAAGGATTTTGGTGAAAAAATGCATCAGTTAGATACATTCGCACATAACACAAATAGACCTTATAAAAACCTTGCCTATTTTGGTATAACATTGATACCACCGAGTTCTCATAAACAGTTTTTACATATTGTTAGTGATGCAAATGACGAATACAAATCAGAAGAACTAGAAGAATTGATGAAAAAAATAACCGAGGCAATAAAAGGAGATAAATGGATGATTCACTTTGGTGTATAACTTTGTTAATCAATACTCAATGTGCAACATACACCCATTATTCAAATAACGTTCCCAAATGACACTTTGGGGACTTTGTTTTGAGAATAACCATTCATTTAAATAACGTAAATTGGGAGGAGATTTCTATAAAAAAGGTATTAATAACTTCTCTGTTTTTCATAATGTTATTATCTGCCTGCCAAGCAAATGAGGAGGACCTTGTTTTTGTTGGTGAGGGTGAATACTGGTCTTCAAACGTGACGGTTTATCAGAGTAATGGAGATGAAACATATCAGATTGAGATTAACTATAAAGAATCTAATCTACAAGATATTAAAAATTTTAATTACTATGTTAAAGGAAAAAATAATAACGTAATAGACTTTGAAGAGGATGATGCTTCTTTAAATAAACAAGGTAATTATCAAAAAAAATTACCGATTTCCAATAGCCCAGCTACAAGTGAAAAGGATGAACTTCTAATAACAGTAGAGTGGAATGGAAGTAGCGAAGACTTTACGTTAACAAACAAATGATTTTTTATATGACCATATACTTTAGTGCAACCAAAGCTAATAAAGTATACATAATAATATAAAATAACGTTCCCAAATAAAAGTTTGGGAAGAAGCGAAAATGGCAGAAATGTTGTTAAATCAACGTTTCTGCTTTTTCTATGGTTATATTGTTTATGCGTTGTTTTATGCACTTTTACTAAAAGTCAATATTGACAATGGTTTGAGCGTATTTTGGGGAATGTTGTGTCATTGTTTTTCTTGTATAAAATCATGCATATCCTTATCGTTGTAAATCCGCATTTTTCGAAGTAATTCCAATTAGAGTTAAACATCTCATCAAAAAAAGCTCAGAAATCATCTGAGCTTTTTTAATCGCTATTTATATAGAGGATTTAAAGTCCCCATCAACCGAACCCGTTACGAGATGAAGGACATTACTTTTGCTCGTTGTATTTTTGTTTAAACATTCAAATCAAGAAAAATTGAGCGTTTTCATCAATACACAGCTTTACGTCATTTTCCAAAGTAATTGTCATTGGAAAAATAGCAGCATCCTTTTGGGAGAAATACCATCTTCTATTAGGTGCGACAAGAAGTAAAAAGATAGATCCATTTTTATCGCTCATAAAATTCAAACCAGCGGGATTAATTTCATTCCCATTACGATCGATAATGCCTGCCTTTTTCAACTCTTCAGCTACCATTACTTTATCATCAACCACTAAACTCATTTCCGACATTTGAATAATATTGTTGATAGAAAAAGGGGTTTCACTTTTCGGATTGTCTTCTGTTCTTGAGATGAATTCCACAATATTTCCTGCGGGATCTTCAAAATAAAGAGAATGAGCTTTAATATTCTCAAAATAAACGTCATCTTTACCATCTTCTGTAGATAAAGCTACTCGCTTTAAAGCCCATTCTTTTGCTTCAGAAAACTGATTGGATGGTATATCAAATGCAAAATGATAAAATGGATTTCCTTCAGTATTTTGATCGTTAAACTCAATCGTTGTGTAACCAAACTTCACTTCAAAGCTGTGTGCAAGTACATTTTCCACTTTACAGCCTAAGTTATTTTTATAAAAATCCTTCATTACATCTAAATTTCTTGTTTGAAGTGATACCTTTTTAAATTTCAAAGTATTTCACCTTCTTCCTTATTTTGATGACTATATTACATTTATTATATTCAAAAAGAAATAAGGCTTTTGATTGAAGCGGACTATGTTTTGATGAAATTTGATACGCGTAAAATGATTATGCCAGCTGAGAAAAATAGGAGTAAGCAGATGCATTTCACTAATTCCGTCATATGCAGTGGCATTTCAATTTGAATGCCATCATGAAAATAAAATACATTCATAAAACCGTGAAACAGGGAACCGGGTATTACAGAACCGCTCCATTCACGCAAATAGGAAAGTACGCATGAAGTGATAAACAGAATTATGAAGTAGCTTACAGTGCCTATTACCAGGTTTGTATAACCTTTATAAAAATAAGCAATGGGTAAATGCCAAATACTCCAGATGAAAGCAATAATAATTGCTGTCTTATGAATTGAATAGCTCATTCTTAATCTAGTCTGATAATACCCACGCCATATGATTTCTTCGATGCCTGCCGAAAATGCTGCAACTGTTAACCCTATTCCCAGGAAGAAAAATAATTGATTTCTTTCTATAAATAAAAAGCTTCCTACATTCGTTGTAAATAAATATGTATGAACGATTAAGCCTAAAAGTATAGGTAATAGAATTGAAAGAAACAGGGGGGCCATTTTGGATTTCTTTAGTGAAAATTGGTGAACATTAATTTTTTTCCTTGATGCAATATGTTGGATGATGAATGTAAGTAAGGGGATTGCCATTATTAATCCTAAATATGGTTGATTTATACGTACCATAATAAAATGATAAATAAGTGTAAGTGTAAATATAAAGACTGTCAGCAATTTTAAATCTTTAAAATTCAAAAGGACACCTCTTTCATTTAGTGCAACTTAATATATATGTAGTATATTACTGTTAAAATTTACAAATTATAATGGGATTTGTTATAGTTACAATAAAAAATTCCAAAAAGGTGAGGGGTAGTAATGTTTTTTATACAAATGTCCGGATTCCCAGGATCGGGGAAATCTACATTAGCACTGGAAATTGCAAAAAGAATAGATTGTGTCATTGTCGATCATGACATTGTTAAATCTGCATTGTTGAATTCGGTAAATGAAAGTCAACTGGATGGAAAGCTGGCAGGGAAAATTTCATATAATATCGATTTTTCATTAGTTGATTTTTATTTATCACAAGGAAAAAATGTCATTCTTGATAGCCCGTGCCTATACGATGAGATGATAGAAAAAGGAATGGCAATAGCTCGGACCAATAATGCGAAATATAAGTATATTGAATGCTATTTAGCCGATTTTGATAAAATCAATAATCGTTTAAAAAATAGAGTGAAAAAAATCAGCCAAATTACAGATGGGCAAAGTAAAGACATTTTTTATGCTACGCTAAAAAGTAGTAAAAAACCTGCTAATACAACATGCTTTACCGTGAAAACAGATGAACCGCTACATACATATATAGATGATGTTATTAATTATATAAACAATTAAAAATAGGGGAGGGGGATCTTCGTGCATCATGACCCCCCAAAACTATAAACTTAATTAGTTTCTAGCGCGGTTAATTCAATGAATAATTCGACATCTCTTACGCCAAGCATAATTCCTTTTTCCCAAAAGGTTTCTTGTGTTATATCCTCATTTAGATGTTTAAAAACCAGTTCCTCCATAGTCATTTTTCCAGAATCACGAAGTAACTGTATATAGGCATTTTCAAAATCAGCTCCCATTTCTTTGGCCTTTGCAAATAAACTTAATGCTAATAAGTATCCAAATGTATAGGAGAAATTATAAAATGGAGCATTTGTCATATAAAAGTGAGGTGTCCAAAGCCAAGTATATGCAGATACATTATTAAGGGAATCTTTATATCCAACAGAAATTGCATCCTGCATTATTTCGTTTAATCGATCTGCAGAAACGTAACCTGTTTTTCTCTCTTCATAAAAATTTTGTTCGAAAAGAAATCGACTGTGAATGTTCATGAAGTTCATTACACTTCTTTTAATTTTTTCATCTAATAGCATTATTTTTTCTTCTTTAGTAATAGCATTTTCAATTGCCGCATCTAATAAAATGATTTCGGAAAAGGTTGATGCCGTTTCAGCAATACTTAGTGGGTACTGTTTATTCAACCCATGCTGTCCATCCATCGCCGAATTATGAAAAGCATGTCCTAATTCATGCACGAGTGTCAAAACACTCATCATAGTTCCGCTATATGTCATAAAAACTCTTGATTCTTCCGTCAAGGGAAACCCAGCACAAAATGCCGCAGCCGATTTTTTGGACCGGTTTTCTGCTTCAATCCATCCTTTTTCAATCGCCTTTATTACGAACTGTTCCAACTTAGGCCCAAATTTTCGGAAGTGCAATTTAACTAAATCAATCGCATTATCATAATCAATATTTCTGGGAGTTATAGTTAAAGGTGCCCAAAAGTTATACGATTGCATTTTTCCTTTATTATTTATTTTCCCTTTATGATTAAGATAATTCGTAAACGGTTTTTTGTGCTTGCTTACAGCTGACCACATTGCCTCAAGAGTTTCTTTTTGCATACGATTTTTACTTAGCGGCACTTCCAATACATCGTTTATTCCTTGCAAGCTGTACATTTGGAGTCGGAAACCGGCCAGATGATTTAAAATTTTTGCAAATGATTCTTTTTGTTCCTTCCACTTTAGCTCCAATGCTTCATGGGCACTTTGCCGAATCTTTTCATCGGGATGTGACCGTAAATTCAAAGCCTGACCAATAGAATATTTCTGTTGCTTTCCATCATTTTGTAGATCTATTGTAAGATTTCCCATTAATGTTTGATAAAACTGACCCCAAGCATGGAATCCATCTGTAGACAGACTGGATAAAATAGCTTTTTCATTAGATGTGAGGGATGACTCTGTTTCCTTACGGCATTCAGTTAATATTAATTTAAAGTCCATTAATAGCTCAGATTCAAGTAGTTCTGTCCAGGAATTTAAAGGAGTGTTAGCTACTATAGCTTGAAACTTTGTTAACATAATATTATATTCGCTATTTAAATTAGAAATCTTACTTTGTAAAACATTTGCACCTGAATCCATTGGATCTTGAGCCAACAAGCATGTTATGAAAGAGGTAGCCTGAGATAATTTTAACTTCATATTACCAATCTCAATAAGCAAGTTTAAAACATTATTAGCATCTTCTGAATTAAATTTTGTAGTAATCGTTAAGCCTTTATTCATTAACTGCAATCCTTCTTTAATAACTTGCAAATGGTTATGTAATTGGATGGATTTGCTTCCACCTGGAAAAATACTATCTAAATTCCAAACTTGATTATAGTTGCTGTTATTCAATAAATTTCCCCCTCATTAATAAGAACATCTATTCTGTATATTAAACTATATCGAATCTTCTGACTATAAAAGAAGTAGAATTCAAGTGGGGGTAATTGGAAAAAATAAAGGAAACCAACTTTCGAAGGTTTCCTGATTTTATTGCTGCTCTATAGAATTAATGCGCAATCATTTCATGTGCAATTGTATGTCCGTCCATATCGGAAGGGAAATATGTAGGCCAATTTGTTACTTCCTCCAATAATGCGTTTTGATCGTCTCCCCAATAAATATGGTAATGATCCGCTTTTGTAGGAGAAATACTATGATCACTGAATTGAATATACTGTGGTAATTTATCTGCCGGTTCTGTTAGTTTAAATATAAACCGTACGCCACGATTTCCAGCTTCATAATTTAGAATCTCATAACCATCTGCTTCATATTCTCCAGTGAAAGCTTCTCCATTTTCGTAAAATGTGACATTGTTTCCTTCGATTACGATACGTTCTGTATTTGTTTTGTAGCCGATGTCATAATACGCTTTATATTCCTCGGCTGTCTTATCACCATTCTGCTGTGCTTTATGTTCAAATACTTCATCTAGTGTGCCATCTAGTAAATATGGGTACACAGATTGCCAATCACCCTCCCAATCGGAAAGTGCGCGATCTTGTACTTGACTATCTTCAAAATACCCAGCGTAAATTTTTTCTGCGTCTTCATCATGTACATGGGAATGATTATGCTCGCTTTTAGATGATTCATTATGGACTGCCTTCGTTTCTGCTTCTGGTGTATTTTCCACTTCCTTTGTTTCAGTAGACTGACATCCTGCTAAGAACGAACTTAGGAGTAAAACACTTAACCCTTTTAATGTTGTACTTTTCATTTTTCTGCCTCTTTTCTAAATAGTAATGATTACGATTATTGATTATAGATGCAACGTTAACTGTTGTCAACATAAATAGTAACCGTTACTATTTATAGGGAGTGTTTATGAAAAATCTGAAATTACTGAAACTCTTTTAGGCTATGAACGTATAAAAAATAGAAAGGAAGTGTTCATATGTTTTTTGGTGATATTATGTTTTCGATTTTCCCGATATTTTTTGGCATTATATTTATTGCTATTATTTTCATCCTATTTTCAAATATTAAAGAGGGGATTAAAAATAATAATTCTCCGCTACTTACGGTGCCAGCCGAAGTTGCCTCTAAGCGGATTCATGTTCAAGGCGATAATTCGCGCACTACATATTTTGTAACTTTTGAAGTACAAAGCGGAGACCGAATGGAATTAAAAGTTAAGGGCAATGAGTATGGGATGCTAGTGGAGCAAGATCTTGGTTTATTGTCATTTCAAGGTACACGTTATATTTCTTTTGAACGCCAATAAAACAGAACAGAATAAAAAAGCGCTCAGAACTCTCACTATAAACGATGGCTTGAGCGTTTTTTGATTATTTTAAAAATAAACACTTGACGTTTGAAGAAGCCTTTGTTATATTTATCTCAAGTTCGAGATATTAGATTTCGAAGTTTTATTTTAATTATATATCTTGAAATCGAGATAAATTGGAGGAGAATTTAAAATGGCAAAATGGTCAGTCGATCAATCACATTCAACAATTGGGTTTGAAGTAAAACATATGATGGTTTCTAAAGTGAAGGGACACTTCAATAGCTATACTGCAGATGTAGAAGCAGCCGATTTAACGGATTTAACAACGGCAAAGGTTCAATTTGGTATTGATGTAGCGAGTATCAGCACAAATAGCGAAGACCGTGATAATCATTTGAAATCACCAGACTTCTTTAGTACAGATGAATATTCAAAAATTCTATTTACATCTACAAACATCTCGAAAGCAGGGGATGATTATAAGGTGACAGGGGATTTAACAATTAAGGGGATTACAAACACAGTAACATTCGATGTTGAATTCGGGGGGAAAGGTGTAAATCCATGGGGTGTAGAAGTTTATGGCTTTGAAGCCGAAACGAAAATTAACCGTGAAGATTTCGGTCTAACGTGGAATGCAGCTTTAGAAACAGGTGGCGTATTAGTAGGGAAGGACATCAAAATTAAGGTAGAGCTTGAATTAAACCCAATAGCTTAATCGAGAATATTTATTAGTTAATTGGGGAATATTTATTACCGTTGCGGGTAAAAATTAACAAAATTTTTGGTATCCAGTTAACTGTCATGTAGTTGGATTTAACATTAATTTTTTGAAGATAATGAAGGAGGAATATTAAAATGGAAAAATTAAATATTGGTATTATTTTAGGTTCAACTCGTGAAGGTCGTGTCAGTCCTCAAGTAGGGGCGTGGGTAAAAGAACTTGGGGATAAACGTGGTGACGCAAACTATACAATTATTGATATTGCGGACTATAATTTACCACTTTTAGGTGAACCGGGCAAAGATGCATCAGGTGCAGTTGCTTGGGCTGAAGCCATTGGGAAGCAGGATGGATTTGTATTTATCGTTCAGGAATATAACCACTCGATTACAGGCGCTCTTAAAAATGCATTAGACTATGTACGCGATGAATGGAACAATAAATCAGCAGGTATCGTATCTTACGGTTCTGTTGGTGGTGCACGTGCTGCCGAACATTTACGTGGTATTTTAGGGGAACTATTAGTAGCGGATGTACGTGTACACCCGGCGTTATCTTTATTTACAGATTTTGAAAATGGTACGACTTTCAAACCGAAAGATGTTCAAGTTGATTCCGTAAACCAAATGTTAGACCAAGTCATTCCGTGGGCAACAGCGTTAAAAACAATCCGTTAATTCCTAGGTATATTATCAAGTATCGTAAGACATCAAAAGTCTACTCAAAATAATTTGAGTAGACTTTTTCTTGCATAAATTTTGAAAATTAAAGAATTTTAGCCATATATAATTCGTTTACATACTGTTCTTCAATTAATAGCGAATCTCTTTTTGTTCCTTCTATTTCAAACCCCATATTTTTATAGAGTTTAATTGCATGTTCATTCGTTTCGATGACGGTTAATTCTAATCGGTGGAGCTGTACCTGTTTTCCCCAGTTTATAATATGTTCGAATAGTTTTGAGCCTACACCTTTTCCACGGCTATTACTATGTACTCCAATCGCAATTATAGCGCGGTGAGAAGTTCTTGATAAGTTTTCTGCTTTTACGAGAAGATAACCTAAAATATCCTCATTGTCTTCTGCGACAAAGAAGCCCGATTTTGGTGTATTATTCAGTGTATTTATAAATTTAATTAAAGGCTCTTCCTTCATTTGCCTTTCACCGGGTCCATATAACATAAAACCAGATTCTTCAGCATCCTTCATAACCGGAATAATTTTTGTTGCATCACTTTCAACTGCCTGTCTTATTAACATTCTTTTGCTCCTTTAAAAATAGTGTCTGCTTATATTTCTCTTCCTTTAACTAGTTTAACAGTTTTTAGGTTCATCACTATAATTTTGGGATGACAAAATTGAGTCCGCCCCTACACTTCGGAGTGCCCTAGCGCAAAAGTGGGGAGCGTTTACTTAAGCGCTTTTGTGACTAAAAGGGAGTGGAGGGAGATTGAATTGCGCAATGAGATAAATAGAGGAATGAATTTCCGTTATTTTTAAAATAACATAAAAAATAGTGAAAATAAGGGAAGAAATTTCCGCTATTGCCCTAAAAAACATGAAATTTCACGACTTTATTTAAAATAACGGTAAAACGTTCCCTTATTTATTCTAAAATGAGCTACATCATTGAAATAACGGTAAAATCTCCCCTTATTTTAGGGGGCACTGAAAGCTTTATTTTTTGTTGGCGAATTATTTTTTTAAACAAAAATTTTTATTAGAAAAGCAACCCCATGTTACTGTGATGACTTATTTATTATATAAATTTCTATTATTTACAATATATTGAAAATAATCTAAGATTTAAGACATAGGGAGGCTGATGACAGTGTTACTATTAAAAAATGGTTATTTATTAAATATTGAAACCGGCAATTATGAAATACAGGATATTTATATTGAACAAAATATCATTAAAAAAATTGCTTCAAATTTACATATAGAAGGTGCAGAAATCGTTGATTGTACTGGGAAATGGTTGATTCCAGGGTTAATTGATATGCATGTACATATAAAAAAACACTTTGCTAATTATTTTACAGCGGCAGGTATTACAACTGTTAGAAATACAGCGGGAAGCATAATTGAATTAAAGCCATTTATTGATGCAGATGGAAAAGACTATGAGCCTCGTGTTATATCAGCTGATCGCATGATTGATGGTCCGCCAGGCTTATGGGGGGATGATACAGCTTACAATATTAATGTGGACAATGTTTTACTTGCCAAACAAGAGGTTGTTAGACAAGTTCAGCTTGGTGCACATTTTATTAAAGTATACGGATGGCTTGATCCTGAGTTCATGGAGGTTGTCGTTCAAGAGGCGAAGAAAAATTCACTGGAAGTAAGCAGTGATATTTTGCATTCCAAAGAGGTAAATGCAATAGATGCTGCCAATATGGGGATTGACTGGCTTGAGCATAGTTCAGGGATTATTCAGGCAATGTACCCTCATTGGTCTTGGGATTCCCCTCAAGAAGTCTGGGATACAATACCTTGGGACAATCCGGATGAAGAAAAAATAGTGAGCGTCTGTAAGCAACTGCTGGAGAAGAATGTAAAGCTTTGTCCGACAATCGTTTTATATGATCAAATGAGATTGGCAGAAGCCTATTGGAAAACAAACCATGAAGTAGTACAGCATATTAAAGAAAGCGGCTATTTGTTCAAGCATTGGGAACATGGTGCAAAAGGAAAATCGGGTCAATCTAGCTTTGGAATTCAAACAAAAATGATCCGAAAAATTGCCTATATTTACTTTAAAATGGGCGGCACTGTAGTGACTGGGACAGATACACCTGCTGGGATATTTACATACCCAGGTTTAGCATTGCACCGGGAAATGCAATTATTTGTTGATGCAGGTTTTACACCATTGGAGGCACTTCAACAAGCAACAATGAATGCAGCGAAGGCCTTGAAAATAAACAATTTAGGTGAAATAAAAGAAGATTATATTGCTGATATTTTAGTATTGGATGAGGATCCTTTACGACAGATTGAAAATACTATGAAAATGGAATGTCTAATAAAAGGAGGGACTGTATATACGACAAAACAGTTGCTTGAGACAATTCCATCAGAAGAAGAAATGACGATTTATGTTAATGATCTTATAAAGAAATTCGAGAAACTAGGGTTAAAAGCAGAATAAAAATTCTTTGGGGTTGTAGTAAAAGAAAAGCAGGTGTAACCATTTAAAAAGGATACACCTGCTTGTTTAAGATTTGGAAGTGATTTTATTTTCTTATTTAATATATTTATTGCTCACCAGTACATCCTGAAGTAGTTCTGTCGGAATTTCAACAGTTACAAGGCCCATAAAACCTGGTGCTATCTCATATACATCAAACGACATTACAAGCTTTCCTTCTTCGGTAATATAGAAGTTTTGGTCAGGGGAAATGCCTTCAAAGACACCGAATGATTCATCATGATATTCTGTACCACCAATCCAGTACATGTCAGACCCCTCTGTTTCAATCATTCTATTGCGTAGTTCATCCTCTATATAACGACTAATAATGTCTAAGTAGCGATCATCTTTAAACAGACTCGGCAAAGTAATGACCGTTTCAGCCTTTTTATCAATCGTTGTGTATTTCATAACTGTAGAAGAGGATACGACAGTGACTTCTACATAACGACCAAATGACAATAGTTCATCGGTATCTGTCTCGATAACATAGCCGCTATTTACTGCCATATTACCAGCTTCCATTTCCTCAATATCCGCCTTGAACTGCTCATATAGTGTTTTGCCTTCCTCAGCGTATTTTTCGTTCAATGCTTCGATGTCAGCAGATGAGCCCGAAATTTGAGGTACTTGAATTTCGGCTGTATATTCATCCTTGACCATTTCATATTTAGTAAATGTAAGCACCTGTACGACTGGTCCGATTACAGGTACATCCGCCAAACTTTTCGCCATTGCAGGATTTGTATTTAGGCCCACTGTGAACAGCACTACTGCAGCAGCTGCAGATATTGAAAAAATCGGTAGTTTGCGTTTTCTTTTCTTAAGTGGACGCTGTAGATTTTTTTCAATGATTGTCTCTAACTCCTCGGGAATAGGTACATCCTTATATTGTGCGTGTAGCTTTTTTAACTTGTCATCATTCATTGACCTAATTCTCCTCCGTTTCTAGCTCAATTTTTAATAGCTTTAATGCTTTATAAAGCCTTGATTTCGCCGTGCTTAGAGGAATCGCCAATATGTGTGCGACATCTTCTATTTTCAAATCTTCAAAATAACGCAGCACAACGACTTCACGTAGCTGTAGAGGTAAATGATGCAATGCCTGCTGTAAATCAAGATTTTGATAGGTATCTTGTTCAGATAGTTGCAGTAGGGATTCGTCTCCAATGAGCTCGATCCGCTTTTGCTTGCGTAGTAAATCAATCGCCGTGTGTACTAAAATCGTATAAAACCAGCTTTTCATTTGCTCACGATTTGTCAGTTTCTTAAGCGCCAGCCAGCCTTTTTGAATACTGTCCTGCACGACATCGAGCGCATCCTGCTCGTTTTTTGTGTAACTATACGCGAGTCTATATAGCGACTTTTGCTGCGTGCGGATAAATGTAATAAATGCATCTTCTAATTCTTCCATCATTCCTTGAAGCTCCTTTTTTACTCTGTCGACAATTATAAGACGGGCGAAGGGGTAAGGAAAGTTTAAAGAAATAAAATATTTTAAATAAATATACATTCGAAGAGCAGGGGGTGGTTGTAGGAAAATAAAACAATAAGGTTTAGTCCATCGAGCAAGAGGGGAATTTCTACTATCGAATATGTTGTTATGAATTTGGAGAGATTATAAATAATGAATACACGTAAAGGGGCTCTGAAGTGACATGAAAAATAACAAGGATAAAGGAATTTCTCGCCGGAATATGTGGTCAGGAATTTTATTTGGCATCGGTCTCATTGCCTTTGTTGATGAAACGGTATTTCACCAATTATTAAGATGGCATCATTTCTATGATAAATCAACAACTGATATTGGCTTGATTTCCGATGGCATTTTCCATGCTTTCAGCTGGTTTGCAACGATTGCGGGGTTATTTCTATTTGCGGATTTACGTCGACGAAATGGCTTGATCTTTCAACGGTGGCTAGGTGGTGTGTTATTAGGAATTGGTGTATTCCAGTTATATGACGGTATTATTCAGCACAAATGGATGCGAATTCACCAAATCCGTTATGTCGACAATGTCATCGTCTACGATATTGTCTGGAATGTCAGTGCGCTAATCATTTTACTAATCGGTCTTTATCTATTATTCCGTTCTTCAAAAAACAGTACTTTAAAAGTGAAGACTGCAAATGAATAGTCTATATTTGCTGCATAGTCATGGGCATGCTGCACATAGTCAATCATTATCGGGAATGAACCTTCAATATTTGCTGGGTTTAGTTTTTGTACTATTGGGCGCGGCATATATTATCGCTACCATAATGACGAATAAGCGCTATAAACAATGGCCAATTTCTCGTACCGCTTTTTGGGTGTCGGGGATTGTGATTGCACTCGTTTCAGTTGTCGGACCGTTGGCAAACAGCGCACATACTAATTTTACGGCACATATGGTGACTCATTTACTAATAGGCATGGTTGCACCGATTTTTATGGCGATTGCCAAACCGATGACTTTATTGCTTAGAGCGGTGAGTACGTCATTGGGGCGTAAGATAACGGAAATTTTAAAAAGCCGGGTCATCCAATTTGTCTCTCATCCTATAACTGCCGCAACATTAAATGTAGGTGGCCTATGGCTTTTATATACAACAGACTTATATATGCTTATGCATGAAAATGCATTTTTTGCCTTATTTGTTCATTTGCATTTCTTTATAGCTGGTTATGTATTTACAATTTCAATTATTTATTTCGATCCTGTCCATCATCAGTATTCCTACCGATTTCGGGCAGTCGTTTTAATTGCTGCAATAGCCGGGCATGATATTTTGTCAAAATATATGTATGCAAACCCGCCGGCAGGAGTTTCTCGGCAAGAGGCAGAAATGGGAAGTATGGTTATGTACTATGCAGGAGATTGGATTGAAGTAATGCTCATTATAATATTCTGTTGGCAATGGTACAGATCAGCAAAGCCACGCAGAAATTCAGGTGTTGAGCTTAATGTATAGAGATAAGATAAAAATAAAGCGATGAAAATTTTAATTTTGTAAAATTTTCATCGCTTTTTATTTTGCACACCCTATTTCTGTTGATCTGAGGGCGGCTGTTTTTTAGGTCGAATGTAAAGACCTAATTTTTGCCGTTCTTCCATTAACGATTTATATAAAGAAAGCATCATCAGTAAAATTATAAATGAAAATGGAAAGGCTACAATAATGGCTGCATTTTGAAGCGCAGCTAATCCTCCGGAAAACAGTAAACTAGCAGCGATAGCAGCTTGTAAAATACCCCAGATTAATTTGATTCGGAATGTTGGATTCATCGAGCCAAATGTTGTTTGCATACCGAGTACGAATGTAGCGGAATCCGCTGATGTGATAAAGAAAAAGGCAACTAATATTAATGCGATAATCGATAATATAAATCCGAAGGGCATATGGTCGAAAACTCCGAATAACAGCTGCTCTGTCGGTAAATCGATAATGCTTTGATCTTTAGAAATATATGTTTCAATAGCGGTTGTCCCAAAAGTAGCGAACCAGAAAAGACTGACAAGGGTTGGTGCTAAAATAACACCCATTAAAAACTCGCGAATTGTACGCCCTCTCGATATACGCGCAATAAATATACCGACAAATGGTGACCAGGACATCCACCATGCCCAATAGAAAATTGTCCATCCATCAATCCAAGCACGACTATCTGCATTTCCGGGTTCAGTACGTAGGCTCATATGCACAAAATTCTGCAAATAGCTACCTAGTCCTGACGTAAAATCATTCATTATTTTTACTGTTGGACCAATAAATAATGTTAATAATAATAAGGCTGCAGCTAAATAGATGTTCCAGTTACTTAATAGTTGAATCCCTTTATCCAGACCAGAAGAAGCTGAAACGATAAATAATATCGTTACGATAATAATAATAATTAATTGGACTGTAAAGCTTATCGGAATATCAAATAAAAAGGAAAGTCCGCCATTAATTTGCTGTGCACCTAAACCGAGTGTTGTCGCAACACCAATAACCGTAGCAAATACAGCAATAATATCAATAATATGACCTACTGGACCCTTTGTTTTTTCACCGAAGATAGGGAATAAAGTAGAGCTAATAAGGCCAGGCGCCCCTTTTCGGAAGTTTGAATAGGCCAATGCTAAAGCAACTACCCCATAAATTGCCCATGCTGAAATACCCCAATGGAAGAAAGTGAAACGGAAGGAATCTTTCAATGCTTGTTGAGAGCCTTCGGGAGCTATTGGTGAATTAATCGCAAAATGCGATAACGGCTCAGCAGCACCCCAGAATACTAAACCAATTCCCATACCTGCGCTAAAGAGCATAGCAAACCAGGAGACATTACTATAATCGGGTCTATCCGTTGATTTACCAAGCCGGATTGCACCCACAGGACTTAAAATTAAAAATATGCAAAAAGCAATAATAATCGCTACAACTAATAGATAGTACCAGCCAAAAGTGTCCGTAAGTAAATTTTGAATGTTGCTCGTTATTTTTTCCAATATATTTGGGGCTAAAACGCCTACTAATACGGCTATTAATGTAAGCGTTATTGAACTCCAAAAAACAATGCCTCTATTTTTCAATTATTGAACCCCCTTTTCTAGACCTAATAAATGTATAACCTTGTTATTAAAAAATAAACATCTTTAACTACAGCAATTATGAAATATTTAGTGATAAACCATCACTAGTTTATCTATCTTTCCCAACTTTAACAAAAATGAATAACTCTTTTAAAAATGTCCCATACTTTGTCAAAAAAGGGGGAGTCGTTTTGCTACAAACATTGGAAATGAAGCAAGAGATAAAACGACTAAATAAGGAGTTCCTCCATTCAGCAGATTTTGTAGTTAAAGAAATAAGGATTGGTCAAGTTGAAGAAGCAATTTTGTGTTATTATTCCTCCCTTGTAAATAAGGCAGACGTCGAACAAAATTTAATGAACCTTAGACAATTGAGTCAGCTAGCACAAGAAAATCTAGACAGTGTTCAAAATAATGGCAAAATAAATTCGAACGAATTAGAAAAAAGTGGAAATAACGCAATTCCAAAACAGCTTGTTAAAGATGATTCAATTACCATTACTACAGAAAAGTATAATCAGCAAAAACTAGTTGACTATGTATGCAACGGCGAGACAATAATCATTCTTATTCAATCCAACCAGATGATTAGAATAAACAATGCAGATTTTGCCCATAAAACACCTGAAGAGCCTGAAACAGAACAAATAATACGTGGCTCTCATGAAGGGTTTGTAGAGAATTTTGATACGAATGTGTCACTTATAAGAAAACGTATAAAAAATAATAAACTCGTTGTAAAAGAGGTTTTACTTGGTAAGGAGACAAAAACAACTGCTTACTACTTTTATGTAGAGGGTGTAGTTGATACAGAAGCACTTAAAACAGTTGAAAAACGATTAAGTGAAATTGAACTGGATATGTTTTATAGCATTGGACAGCTTAGTGACCAACTAGAGGATCAAGTGTGGTCTCCATTTCCTCAACTTTTAAATACAGAACGACCAGACCGTGTTGTAGCGAATATTTTAGAAGGCAAAATTGCGATTATGACTGATTTGTCTCCTACAGCACTTATTGGCCCTGTAACATTTTTTTCCTTTTACCAAACACCGGATGATTTTAACGCACGCGTATTAGTCGGTACATTTTATCGGTTAATGCGAATTTTCAGCTTTGTATCCGCCATATTTTTGCCAGCATTTTATATTGCCATTGTAAGCTTTCACTTTGAGGTACTACCACTCGAACTTGGTAACAAAGTAAAGTCAGATATCAACCAAATTCCATACAGGCCACTGATCGAGGCAATGATCATGGAAATAACGATTGAACTTATACGTGAGGCGAGTGTTCGACTCCCGAAATCTATTGGTCAGACAATCGGTATTGTTGGGGGACTTGTTATTGGCGACGCGATTGTAAGTGCGGGACTTGTATCAAATTTGATGGTTATTGTCGTTGCATTTACAGCAATTTCAAGCTTTGTAGTACCATCTGTCGAACTTAACACATCGATTCGAATGCTTCGTTTTCCTTTCATGTTTTTGGCTTCACTGTTCGGATTTTTCGGTATTGTAATTGGTACTTTTTTATTGGTTATTCATTTATTGAATTTGAGTTCATTAAAACGACCTTATTTTTCACCGATTATTCCATTCGAGCCAAAAGAATTAAAAAAGATTTTTCTTAGAGCACCTAATTATAAAGCAAAAAAACAGGCAACAAGCTTTTCTCCTAAAAAGGATGATAATACATGAGCATCCAATTGACGAAATTACAATTATTTTTATTAATGTTCGTAATGCAAACGGGGTTTGTATATACTTCCTTTCAAAATATAATAATCGAACACGGAAACCGTGATGCAACAATACAATTTATCATTATTTCGGTTATCTTTTTTTTGCAATTATTATTTTTTGAAAGAACACATAAATACTTCGTGCTAAATAGTTTTACAAAAACGCTGTATCTAATTTACTGGTCGTTATATGTTACTGTGTTCGTTATTTATATCACATATGTACTAACTTCATGGATATTTCCAAATACACCTACTATAGTACTTATTGCAATTTTTTTATCTGTTTGTTTTTATGCAAGTATTAGTAGACCAGAGACCGCAGTTAATATTGGTGTCGTGTTAATACCAATGCTCTTTTTGTTTTTAGTATTTATGTTTTTGACTATTCCAAATTTACATGCTACGAATTTATTGCCATTTTTTTATGACCGACAAGATACTTGGTGGATGGGGTTTATTTATGCGACATATGCATTTGGTGGTGCAGAAGTATTTGTAGTCCTTCGTAAATATTTAGTGAGTAATGATAAAATACCAAAAAAATCTCTTTTTCTTTATTTTTCGTTGCTAACTAGCTTTTATCTGTTATCTATTTCATTTTCATTGATGTACTTTTCATTAGAAGAGATAAAACTGATTCCTGAACCTATTTTATATATTCTGCATTCAGTAGAAGTAACATTTGCAAAGAGATTAGATATATTTTTTGTATATATATGGCTTTCTTGGTCGTTAGTTGCCATTGTCAATTACGCCCTCGTTATGCGATTAGTCTATTTTGAAAAAAAGCGCCGTTTACCCAGACTGCAGCAACTCATTTTTTTTGCAATCATCGGTATAACAGCTAACTTTCTTATAAAATTTTCAGTATTGGATTTTTTGAAAAATTATTTAGTTTATCTGAATATTATTTTTACATTTATTTTACCGGTACTTATTATTTTTGTTAATAAAATAAGGGGGCGAACTGTATCCGAATTAGAGAAATCATCCTCATAATTTCGCCAATAGCACTATTATTACTAACGGGATGTTGGGATGAGAGGCTATATAAAAATTCATCTGTTGTATCACTAACTGGGTTTGAAGGCACTATTGGTGACTTAACTGCATTTTATGCGTATCCAGAAGCAACTACAGAGGAAATGCAAACGATTATTATTACAGGTATTGGGATTTCACCACGGGATGTTCGGCAGGATGCAGAGCTAAAAGTAGAACAAACATTAGACTTATCAGTTTTATCAACTGTACTTATTTCGGAAGACTCTGCAAAAGATGATATATATGAATATTTGGATGGTTATTTCCGCGATCCTAATAGTCCGATAACTTCAAAATTAGCTATAATTCAAGGCGATTTAAAACCATTTTTTGAACTGAGTGAACAAAAGCAAACAACTGCAGGCGAGTATTATGAGCGATTTATTACAAGCTTGGAAGAAAATTCGTTAGTAATACCTTATACATTGCAAACAGCATGTGCAATACTATTTGAAAATGCGCAGGATTTAGCCTTGCCCTATTTAAAAATGGGGGAGGATGGTCGCCCAGTTTCCGATGGTTTAGCCCTGTTTTCCGGTCGTGCATTTACCGGAAGCACTTTAAACACAAATGAAGGGGTTATGTTGAATATATTAAATAATTCCCTTGGTTTTGCGACACGTATTAGTTATTTATATAAGGATAGTCCAGTAACAGTGCGAATTAATAAAACTAAAAGGAATCTCGATATTTCTGAAAATAAAATTGTAATAGATAAAAAACTGGAATTGATGGTCTCGGAATATCCCCAAGGTCATTTGAGTGATGACATTCAAAGGAAGGACCTCCAACAATTCCTTACTGAAAAAATTGAACAGGATATGAATGAAGTGATAAAAAAATTACAAGAAGCAAAGAGTGATGCGTTAGGGCTTGGGCGTGGTGTACGTGCTTTTCATCCTAAATACTTTAAGAAAGACTGGAATGAACATTTTTCAACTATGGATATATCCGTCAAATTAAGTGTAGAAATTGTTAAAACAGGTATATTAGAATAAAGGATTTTGGAGGGGATATTGATGGACAAAGATATGAGCTATGGTGATGATTATAAATTCATTCCTGCGACTACGAAACAGAGTGGTATAAGTATAGAGGTATTACCTGACTTGTATGTACACACAGTACAGATCGTAAATATCGTCTTTTATAGCTGCCCAAATAGCGATGATTTCGTGTTAATTGATGCGGGCATGCCGTACAGTTCAGAAGCCATCATCACAGCTGCTGAAAAAAGGTTTGGGGAAAATGCAAGACCGAAAGCGATCATTCTGACACATGGCCATTTCGATCATGTAGGTGCAGTCATCGAATTAGTAAGACATTGGAAAGTACCGGTTTATGCCCATTCTTTAGAATTACCTTATTTAACAGGGGAAATCGATTACCCTGAAGCAGATCCGAGTTCAGATAGTGGGCTAGTAGCAAAAATGTCGCCAATATTTCCAAATGAGGCGGTTAATCTAACAGGTTATATCGAGGAGCTGCCACTTGATGGAACGGTTCCATATATGGAAGGGTTTCAATGGATTCATACACCGGGTCATTCTCCGGGACATGTATCGTTATTTAGGGAAAGTGATGGTGCATTAATCGTAGGTGATGCCTTTGTGACGGTGAAGCAAGAATCGCTTTATAAAGTATTTACACAGGAAAAGGAAATCAATGGTCCGCCAAAGTATTTTACGACAGACTGGGCTTCGGCATCAGAATCAGTAAAAAAATTGGAAGCTTTGAAACCATCCCTTGCCATTACAGGTCACGGCTTACCGATGAGCGGTGAAGAATTAACGCAAAACTTAAAAAGGCTTGCAGATGATTTTAAAGAAATCGCAATCCCGAATAAAGGGAAGTATGTCAATAAAGAAAATGAGTGAAAAAGGCGTGTCCGATATTTTTTGGACACGCAGTTTTATTGGAAATTAATTATTCAAATCATATAACCCAGGGCTATGTTCATTTGGCATATCGGGCATTAGCGGTACTGGGAATCCTGCTGGCGGCGGTGTTACCTGATATGTTCCACCATTTCGGCTCGGAGATGTCCCTTGGAGAATTTCGCCGATTCGCGTCGGGTCCAGTCTAAAGTTGAATTGGGTATTATGATAGCCCATATCAACAAATTTTCGGCATTCCGGATACTTATTTATATCATAATTTGGAATCGGGAAGAGTTTTCCCCAATCCACACCTAATGTTTCGAGTGCTTTCGCAAAGGCATTTTGATGTGCATTATCACGCACGATTAAAAATGCTAGGGTCTCACGGAACGTCTGGTTTGAACTCATTTCGTAGATTCGCGTTTTCTGCAGCACACCTGTTGATTCCAATACAAGGTTATTCAGTAAATCTGCTGCGAGGTTACCGTGCGAGTATACCCATGAGCCGTTCCATGGATTACCGGCAGCATCTACTGGCAATGATGCCTGTGCACCGATAATGTAGTGATGGGGATTGGCATGTCGAACTGCATCATCTAATGGCGATTGATCCATACCATTATTACCTGGTGCACTCGACTCTCCTGAACCATTCAATAATTGATTAATTGTATTTTGAACAAGTTCCACATGGGCGATTTCCTCTAAAAAAATACCGCGAAGTAAATCCCGGAACTGTGTTTCTTTTCCTCTGAAATTGGAGCTTTGGAAGAAAAATTGCATCATTGTACGCATTTCGCCGTAATGTCCGCCTAAAATTTCCTGCAATACGCGGGCAGCTTCCGGGTCTGGTTTATCGGGCTTAATAATATTGATTAACTCTTCTTTGTAGTAATACATAATTCCCCTCGATTCATAAATATTTTCTTACTTTGCTATAAATATTATGGTCAAATAAAATGAAGGCATGCATTGACAAATATAATGATCAATAGAATTAAAAAAACAATATTTTCAATTTATAGGGAAATTGAAAATATTGTTGCTTAGTAAAGAAATAAAATTTGCAGCATGGCCAGAAATATTCCGCACGCTAATGGGAATAGCTTTAAAAATAGGTACCCATTTTTACCTTCTGACAGATCTGCTAAAGGGTCCTTGGCCGGGGAACCTAAATAACGGATAAAACGATTGAAAGGTGATTGTTTAACAGAAAGCTTTTTTGTTGGTACATCTACTTTGTAAGTGTCCAACAAGTTTGTGAGTTCTTCTTCGTTTTTAAAATCCTCTTTCATGTTGGAACGCCTCCTTTAATTCGATTTTCAAAACTTGAATGGCTTTGTGTAAACGGGATTTTACTGTACCTGTTGGAATACTTAAAATAAGTGCAATTTCTTCTAATGGTAAATCTTCATAATAGGCAAGTAAAATCACCGCACGTTGTTTGTCCGGGAGTTTTGCAATTGCCTGCTGAATCATAAGTTTATCATCCGTTTGCAGTGCTTTTTTAGGAATAGGAACTAAAAAAGGTAACAGCGTTTGCCAACGTTTTCTTCTATTTAACTTATTAATTAAATGACGATAGGCGATTTGAAATAAATATGACTTCACTGTACCAATGGATGCATTGTAATGCTGATGCTTCTTTTGCAAAATCTCAAATGCATCATGAACCGTATCGATACTAATTTGTTCTTCTTTCGTATAGCGGAATAAAAAGCAGTATAGAGGTTCATGGAGTCGTTCGTATAGTACACCTAATGCCTCTATATTACCCGTTTGAACCTGCTTCATCAGTTCTTCATTCGTCAATGTCATGGACTTCACCGATTTGAGCTTTAATACTTTTTAATGTAGAAGAAATTCTTGTTACTAAATAGGAAATCGTTACAATGACCCACGCTTGCGCCTGATTTGTAAAAAATTGAACGTATGGGTTTTCAACGGTTTCACCACCGAAAGTAAGCAGCATATTTAATGCTTGAACACAAAAGATGGTGTAAATGGCGAGTATAAGTGTCAGCGTATCAAATACATTCCAGCGTAAATAAATTTTCGTTTTTTTGTAGTTGATTTTGCCGTTTTCTTTAATGACATATTTTTTGTGGTAAGGAATCATGATACCAAGAATAATAACGATCCAGATGGCAGCCACGATAAGAGAAATAATAAATCCGATACCCATTTTGCTCAGTCCTGCCTTATATAAATTTGTTTTGCAAATATACTTAATACCATACAAAGAATTGTTAGTATAATACTATATTGATAAAGGGGTAACCATGTCTGGTCATTTAAATTTAACTGGAATTGCAATGTATCACTTAAATATAGCATCGGATTCCAAATTAAGTAAATATAATAATCCTGCGGTTGTTGCTCGTTAAGAGTTAAAAATAAGGATGTCATCGTAATGGAGAACATAAATACAAGCATAATAGGGACAAGCAAACTTTGTGCAACTTTCCCGTTTTTTACAACACCAGCTACGATAAAGCATAGGGGATAAATTGCGAGTAAAACAAAATTACAGATTAAAATGATGGAAATAAGAGCAGTTATGGATAGTGAAATAATGAAGGAATAGCCTGTCAATAAAAGTATTAACACTAAATTCATCATTAGAAAAACCCCTAAACCAATCCCAAGAAAATACCTTGCCGGTGAAATATTTGTTCGTTTAAGTAGATGAATTGTATTATTTGCCTTTAAATCTGCCAAATAAATCGTTGCACTTGAAAATGCAAAGGCAAACACTAAAAGCATAATTGAGATTGGGAAAAACTGACCTTTAATCATAAAGTCCAACGTTTCCGGACTACTTTTTATACTAATCGTACATATCCATGAACAAATAATAAATATAAAAGCAGGAAGCAAATTACCAAGAAATACACCAGTATTGCGAATCGATTCTAATATAAAGCTTTTAGCTACTTGAATGATCATTTAATCCGACCTCCTAATAATTGTCCTGTCACTCCAAAATAAACAGCTTCTAAACCTGAAAACGTAGGATTTTTATATTTCTCCACAAGCTCCTCTGTTGTACCGTGTTCGATAAATTGTCCATTGTGCATTATATAGACAAAATCAAATAACGCCTCCAGCCCTTTAATTTCGTGGCTAATAATAATCAAACATTTATTTTGAAGTTGTACTTGATTTTGCAGAAAGCCGAATAATTGCTTTTTCTTTTTCAAATCCAAATCTGCAAAAGGTTCATCTAAAAGAACGATTGGTTTGTTCATTAAAAATGCTAAGTACAGGGATAGGGCTTTTCGTTGTCCACCCGAAGTATTTTTAATTAATGTTTTTTCGTACTGGGCAATATCTAATATTTCGTAAAGATCTTTAATGTTTGAAGGCATTATAATCAGTTTTGTAAACAGCTCAATTACTTCCGTAACCTTTAAAAAAGGGTAACTTTCAAAAAACTGATATTGTAATGCGACTAAATTTGAGACATCTTCATGCTGGTTTCCATGGATAGACCCATGATCGATTTTTTCATCCCCAGCAATGCATTTTAATAATGTTGATTTTCCAGCACCATTATCACCGAGTAACAAGTAGCAATGGCCATACTGAAATGTTGATGAAATTCCTTTTAAAACAGAGTGGTTCTGATAGGATTTTTGAACTTTATCTAAAATTAACAAGATGATGCCCCCTTTAATTCTTTTCACTAACTATACAAATGGGGGACTGGAAAAGTTCATTTTTTATTTGAAAAATTTACAAGTTTTTTATAAATAATTTTTTTCTCTAAAAGTTCATAAACCCTGTGAATTACCTCATCACCATAACATGGGGAAGATATTCTAATAAAATTTCACTTGATTAATTGGTGGGCTACGGCAAGACAGCGCTAAAGCTATGTGGTACGTGTCTTTATCACATTTGGTCCCCTAAAATAAGGGGAGACTTTACCGTTATTTGAAGGATGTAGCTTATTTTTGAATAAATAAGGGAATGTTTTACCGTTATTTTAAATAAAATCCTGAAATTTCATGTTTTTTAGGTCAATAGCGGAAATTTATTCCCTTATTTTGACTATTTTTTATATTATTTTAAAAATAACGGAAATTCATTCCTCTATTTATCTCATTACGCAATTCAATCTGCCTCTCCCATCACCAACCACGCCATTTTAGGAACAAAAGCGCTTAAGTAAACGCTTCACCACTTTGGCGCTAGGGCACTGAAAAACTAGCGATTCTCAAAAAAACGTTGTAAATAACTTTGATTTTTCGAAATTAATTCACATGAAAGTCAGATTAAACTAGTCAAAATCTCTTGCTTCAACGCATTTTTCATGTAGTACAGAATGATTACCTATTAATTCACTTAAGAGGAACTAAATGGTAAAGGTGGCGTTAATAGTACCGAGGAGGTAACAAATCGTTGGAATAATAAATTATGAGGTGATTATATGAGATCAGATCAATTATTAAATGTAAGTAGTAACGTACTTCTATGGGGATTTGTATTATTATTGGTTGCAATAATACCACTCGGGCTTTCAGTAAAGTCGAACAAAAGGATATTTAGTTGGATAGGGCTGTTCCTAACGTATGTAGCATTTATATTAATGCTTTGCTATTTTATTACGAGATGGATTGCTGTAGATCATGCACCTGTAAGTAATATGTTTGAATTCATGACGTTTTTTGGAATCATGTTAGTTGGAGCATTTATTCTCACTTTTCATATGTACAAACAAGTTGTCGTTGGGTTATTTGTTATTCCGATTTCAATAATTATTATTGGATACGGTAGTGTGTTTACAAGTGATGTCTCACCATTGGTTCCTTCTTTAAAAAGTAATTGGCTTGCAATACATGTAATTACCGTTGCTTTATCGAGTGCCATTTTGTCAATCTCCTTTGCTACCGGTATTATTTATCTTTTAAAAGTGCTTGATGTATCCAAGAGAACAGTAAGTTCCCGTGCACTTGAATTTGTTATGTATTGTTTAGTTGTGGTCGTAGGGTTTATTAGTGCTTCCACAGTATTCGGTTTTATAATGGAGCCAGTAAGTGTAGCTTATATCGACGTTCAGGAACAGGAAAGTAAAGCAATTTATGAAATGTACCCAATCATTACAAATGAAAATAATCAAGGTGAAGGGATTATTACAATCTCAAATAAAATTGATGCTTTAAAGCTAAATTCAATTGCATGGGCTTTTTTAATTGGAACATTCATTTACATAATAATTCGTTTAATCACGAGAAAAAGTATCAGCATGTTATTAAAACCATTAACGACGCGTGTCAATGCAAATTTAATGGATGAAATCTCCTATCGAGTAGTTATAATTGGTTTCCCGCTATTTGCGTTAGGAGGACTACTCTTCGCGATGATATGGGCGCAAATCGCTTGGGGCAGATTTTGGGGATGGGATCCGAAAGAAGTGTGGGCACTTATTACATTCTTATTTTATACAGCAATGCTTCACTTGCGCTTATCAAAATCATGGGAAGGCGAAAAAACAGCATGGATGGCCATTATTGGATTTGGAATCATCGTCTTTAATCAGGTATTTGTTAACTTAGTCATTGCTGGGTTACATTCCTATGCTTAAAAACATTTTAAAACTTTGAGCTAGATTAATCTGTTCGTTATGCAAATTTGATTTATTATTTAAGTACTGCATATTTTGTGAAGGAATATATGAGTGAGTGAGACAAGGGGGGAAGAAAATTAAATGTGGGTAGTTCCAAAATAAAGGAGTGATTCTACAATGACAAATCTTTTAATTGTTGAAGATGTGGAAGATGTACATAAGATGCTCGTAGAATTATTTGAAACGGAAGGGTACAACGTGTACTCAGCATTTGACGGACTTGAGGCAAGTAAACAATTTCAGGCGCATGACATTGACATCGTGTTGCTTGATATTATGCTGCCGTATAAATCTGGCGATGAGCTTGTTAAGGAATTCCGTCAAACGTCGAACGTGCCGATTATGATGCTGTCGGCAAAAGACCTCGTGTCGACGAAAATTGATTTACTTCGCCTTGGTGCAGACGATTATTTAACGAAGCCATTTGATCTTGGCGAGGTGCTCGTGCGTGTGGAGGCGTTACTTCGTCGGGCTCAACCATCAATGGCCGTACATTCGCTTCAGTATGGTCCGCTCACAATGGACGATATGGCAAAGCGGGTAACAGTCGAGGGGAATGAAGTTACATTAACAGCGAAAGAATACGCGTTACTTAAACTTATGCTTGAGCAGCCGAGCAAAGTGTTCACGAAGGTGAATCTGTACGAGTCAGTATGGGGCGAGCCTTATTTTGGTGACGATGCGAGCATTAAAACACATATGAGCAATATTCGTCTAAAGCTAAAAGCTACCGCACCGTCAGCAGACCTCATTGAAACATTGCGCGGCATAGGCTATCGACTAAAAAAAACGACGTAAAATTGACTGAAACTTTACGTTAACTTTACCTTTCATCACTATAGTGAAATTATGAAAGGAATGAACGATATGAACACAACTATTTTAAAGGCAGAAAACATAACAAAGTGCTATAAACAACAGACTGTACTCGATAATGTCTCGATTACATGTGAAAAAGGGAAAATTTATGGTCTGATTGGAGTCAACGGGGCGGGAAAATCAACGCTCATGAAGTGTATTGTGGGGCTTACGTTCCCAACAGCAGGTGTCATTACGTTTGAGCCAAATACCCGAGTCGGCTGTATGATTGAAGCGCCGGCAATCGACCTTAGCTTATCGGCAAAGGACAATTTGAAGGCTCAGCGATTATTACTTGGCATTCCGAATGCAAACGTAGAAAGCGAGCTGCTTGAAACGGTCGGTTTAACAAATGCCGGAACGAAAAAAGCGAAGGATTTCTCGCTTGGTATGAAACAACGTTTAGGCATTGCACTGGCACTATTGCCAAACCCCGAGTTGCTTATTTTAGATGAGCCAATTAATGGGTTAGATCCAATCGGTGTTGTAGAAATTCGTCGGCTACTGAAAAAACTGTGCACAGAACGTGAAATGACGATTATCGTTTCAAGCCACAATTTACCGGAGCTTTACCAAACGGCGACGGACTATTTCATTATCCATCAAGGGCGCTTAGTGAAAAAGCTGACTTTAGAGCAACTGGACGAGGCATGCAAACAGGCGATTGTTATTCGCTCAACGAACACAGTACTTACGGTCAATGTACTTGAGCAGCAACTAGATGTTACGAATTTTAAAGTGATGCCTGACGAATCGGTAAAGGTGTATGAAGGGCTAGACCGTCTTGCTGAAATTTCGACGAAGCTTGTTGAAAACGGTGTTGGATTAACGTTTTACGGTATTCAAGGCGATACACTCGAAAACTATTTCCTATCACTAATTGGAGGTGGGCAGCATGTATAATTTAGTCCTGTCAAACCTCTTTAAAGGAATGAAGTCGCGTACGATACACAGTTTATTTTTTGTGAGCTGCCTATTTGCAGGGCTGACAATGTTTTTAACTAACGGTGTTGCGAACGGAAAAATAGCGGGTGAAATTGCCAACCTTACTTTTTTATTTTCGGATGCGAGTATGCTTGCTATTTTAGGGGCAATACTAGCGACGGCACTGATTGGTTCTGAGTTTGATGCAAAACTATTTCATCATAGTATTGTAGCGGGGTATTCTCGTTTACAAATCGTTACTGCTAAAGCCCTGACATACTGGCTATTTTTAGTTGTCATTATTAGCCCGTATGCGATTTTTAACATTGCAGCAATTTTATTAGATTGGTCTGTCGATATAGGGATGCCGACAGCCGGTTTTTTATTCATTTGCAATATGAATGAAACGGTCGGTTCGAAACTATTATTGATTGCTGTGATGACTGTAATCTATGTTGGACAATTATCGTTAGCCATACTATTAGCATTTACGTTAAAGCGTGCATTACTTATTATTCCTGTATTCTATATTGTGTCAGCGTTAACGGGGCAAGTATCTATATATAAGGACTCATTGCCAGTATTAAACGTATTATCAGTCACGCCGTTTAGCGGAAAATTTATTGCGTTATCATCTGATCACACTGTGCAAGCCATCTTTGTTTCGCTATTATTTATGGTAGTAATCGTCGTTGTCACGTTTTTGATGTTTAGAAAAGTAGAAATAAAGTAGGTGTTTTCATGCTTTGGGTGCTGGGCACAATAGTTTTAATATTAGTTGGATATATTATTGCATTGCGCCGCCAAGTACGTGCAGTCAATGAGCAATTGATGGCGCGGGTATCGTCGGATGTGATGAGACCAGTACAGTTGCAACTTTTTGATGCGCAGTTAAATACGCTGGTCGCACAATTGAACGATTTGCTGGCAAAGGAGCAAACTTCACGTCGGATTAGCCGTGAGGAGCAACAATATTATAAGGAAATGATTTCGAACATTTCGCATGATTTTCGTACACCCGTTACGGCAATAAAAGGCTACCAGCAGCTTTTATTAAAGGATAATTTGTCTCTTGTTCAACGCGAAAAATTGCTTATTGCACAAAGTCATGTAACAAATTTAGAACGCTTATTAGAAACGTTTTTTGAATATTCTTATTTACTTAGTCAACGAGATGAGCCGGTGTATGCGCCGGTACGTCTAGATGTGATCATAGAGGAGTTCATTGCCGGACTTTACACGCAGTTTGAGGAGAAGGGTATCACGGTGGAAGTTGTGGGAAATGATGAGGAACTTTTATTGCACAGTGATGAAGGCATGCTTCGCCGTATTATTCAAAACTTGCTCCAAAACGCACTGCAGCATAGTGCATATGATGTACGTGTCCACTTTTGGCAGGACGACATATATTCTTATGTGAGCGTTGGAAATCGTATTGATGATGTGGCTGCGTATTCACCCGAGCAGCTTTTCGAGCGTTTTTATACGAAAGACCAAGCACGCCGTAAAAGCAGTGGGCTAGGCTTGTCAATCGTGCGCCTGTTAAGTGAGCGTCTAGGTGGGAGTGCAGTCGCTACTATCAGTGGTGATGTACTGACATTTACAGTGAAAATATTAAATGAAGAAAAAACAGCGACCTCATAGGGAGCGCTGTTTTTTTATGTAATCTTGTTATAAATATTTCAAATGTTACGTTTATATTTCATGAGACTATAATTTTTCGAAACAGGGTAGAAAAGTAGTAGAGATGGTTGAGAACCATCTATCTTATTAACTTGCTATTTTGTATGAGGAGGATTTTAAGTGGAAAACAATAACAATAAAAAAGTCGATCAATTGAAACAATTTACTACAAAAGATGAAGGTCAGCCGCTAACTACGAACCATGGATTGAAGTTAACGAATGATGAGCATTCCTTAACAATAGGCGAGCGCGGTCCTACTATAATGGAGGATTTTCATTTCCGCGAAAAAATGACGCATTTCGACCATGAGCGTATTCCGGAGCGTGTCGTACATGCGAGAGGTTCAGGTGCACATGGTGTATTTGAAAGCTATGGCGATGCCTCAGATATTACAATGGCTCATTTCTTAGGAGAGAAAGGTCGACAAACACCTGTATTTGTTCGTTTCTCGACAGTAGCAGGATCAAGGGGTTCAGCAGAAACTGTTCGCGATGTGCGAGGATTTGCAACGAAATTTTATACAGAAGAAGGAAATTATGATTTAGTCGGAAATAATATTCCCGTTTTCTTCATTCAAGATGCGATTAAATTCCCTGATTTCGTACATGCTGTAAAACCGGAGCCACATAATGAAATTCCTCAAGCGCAAAGTGCACATGATACATTTTGGGATTTTGTTGTAAATAATGAGGAAACGGCGCATATGACTATGTGGCATATGTCTGACCGTGCAATACCAAAAAGCTACCGCCAAATGGAAGGGTTTGGGGTAAACACATTCCGTTTTGTTAACGCAAATGGAGAAGCTCATTTCGTAAAATTCCATTGGAAGCCTGTACAAGGCATGGAATCTTTAGTGTGGGATGAAGCACAAAAAATCGCAGGTAAAGACCCTGATTTCCACCGTCGTGACCTGTTTGACCAAATCGAAGCAGGCAACTACCCTGAATATGAGCTAGCAGTACAGTTAATTCCACAGGCTGACGAGTTCAAATTTGATTTTGATATTTTGGATCCAACAAAGATTTGGCCAGAAGAGCTTATTCCTCTTCGAAAGCTTGGGAAAATGACATTAAATCGCAATGTTGATAATTTCTTTGCTGAAACGGAACAAATTGCATTCCATGTTGGTCACGTTGTTCCGGGAATTGATTTTTCAAATGACCCATTGTTACAAGGGCGTTTATTCTCTTATACAGATACACAGCTTATCCGTTTAGGTGGACCGAACTTCCATGAGCTACCGATAAACCGTCCAGTATGCCCATTCCATAACAATCAGCGTGATGGCTACGGTCGTATGACGATCAATAAAGGACGTGTTGCTTATGGAAGAAATGGATTACAAAATGATACACCGCATGTAGTAGATCAAAAAGACGGTGGCTATGCTCATTATCAGGAAAAAATTGAAGGTCGTAAAGTACGCGCGCGAAGCTTATCATTTGAAGATCATTATTCTCAGGCCCGTCAATTCTGGTTAAGCCAAACGCCTGTAGAACAGCAGCATATTATTGATGCCTTCTGTTTTGAATTAGGAAAAGTGGAAACAATTGAAATCCGTAAAGCTGCAGTAGATATGTTTGCACGAGTAGACCGTGCGATGGCTGAACAAATTGCACAGCGAATTGGTGTATCCGCGCCGGATGCGTCAATCGAGCAGGTAGCGGACTTGCCACCATCAGATGCTGTGAGTATATTAAAAAACCAAGTACCGATTTTAAAGACAAGAAAGGTCGGTATTATTGTCGACACAAACAGTAATGTGGATGATCTTATTCAAAGTTTGGAAAATGAAGGGGTTATTGTTGAGTTGATTAGTGATAAACAAGGCATGATCAATAATCGTGAAATTGACCATACATTAGATACGGCAGACCCTGTTCTTTACGATGGGCTATTTGTGGCAGCAAGCTTTACAGATGTAGTACAAAACCGTAAAGTACAAAGATTTGCAGATGAAATATTCAATCATTATAAAACACTAGGCTATATTGCATTTGAAAGTATGGATAAATTGTATGCAAATGCACCGGGTGTTGTAACAGCGCCTGATGAATTTATCAATGCTTTAAAAATGGGCCGCCATTTTGACCGTACAGATGCAACGGGATAATTTTTATATAATAAAACAAGTAGCATAAAGTTCAAAAAGGCATTTATCTCATTGAGAAAAATGCCTTTTTGTTGCACATAAAATATTATTTTCAACGTTTATTTTGAATGAAGAAAACTTCACCTTACTTTTTTATTATTAAATTGCTAGTTTACTAGAGTATGATATTATGAATGGGTATAAAACCCAATATGAAAGTACCATGACAAAGAGAATTAGCGGATTATTTGAACATTAACAAGAGCTTGTATGAGTAAAAGGAAAGGGGGAATTTATGCAGTAACTAGAATAGAAACTATAGTTGTATTAGAGCTGAGGTCGTTATTACCAAGGCAGAACGTTTATTTATATATTATCACAGGATAGCATTTTAATGGATGAATCATGTTAATATGGATTCTGAAATCTTATATGAGGAATAACCTAAGTTATCTTTTTTATACATACTGAACCGTAGTTATACAAAAAAAGGGGAGTGAGGCGTTTGAAAAATATATTAAAAATTGGAAGCGCATTTATTGGTGTGATAGTGGGTGCAGGGTTCGCTTCAGGACAAGAAATACTGCAATACTTTACGAGCTTCGGAACACTCGGGATATTCGGAGCAATTTTATCAACTGTACTTTTTTCAGGCATTGGTATGCTTTTAGTATGGCTGGGCAGTTATACTAAAACGACATCACATAAAGATGTTATTTACAGAATTAGCGGGCGTTATCTTGGAACTGTAATCGATTTAATTCTTATTTTTACGTTGTTTGGCGTAGGGGTCGTTATGCTTGCCGGGGCAGGTTCAAACTTAAACCAACAGTTTGGATTACCGGTCTTTGTAGGTACGACCCTTATGACGATACTCGTACTATTAACAGGATTTTTAAAGGTAAATCGGGTTGTTTCCATTATTGGAAGCATTACGCCGATTCTCGTTATTTTTGTTATATTTATTGCGATTTACAGTTTTTTAACGATGAATGGAACTTTTACATCGTTAAACGACGTAGCGCAAGCAACACCGACTACTTTGCCAAACTGGTTTATTTCCAGTATTAATTACGTTTCATTCAATATTGCTGTTGGAGCTTCGATGTCAATTGTTATGGGCGGGGCTGAAAAAAGTCCAAAAACAGCAGCGCTCGGTGGATTATTGGGTGGACTTGTTTTAGGAATACTGATTCTCTTAATCCATTTAGCTATTTTCTCGAAAATCGAAGAAGTTGGCACTTTGGACATGCCAATGCTTGGGATAGTTAGTAATTTATCGCCAACACTAGGTATTGTCATGTCATTAGTTATCTTTGCAATGATTTATAATACAGCGGTTGGAATGTTCTTTTCTTTCTCAGCTCGTTTTGCAGAATCAGGAACACAGGAATTTAAAATATTCTTCTTCATTACAATGACTGTTGGCTATTTAGCAAGTTATGTAGGATTTACTGGACTAGTTAGTTATTTTTATCCTCTAATTGGTTATTTGGGGATTATCCTGATTGTAGTGTTAGTGGCTGCTCCGTTTATTATTAAGAGACAAAGTGCAAAAAATCAATAAATGTAAAGATGGCTCAATAAATTAGTAGAAAACATAGAGTAGATATTTTATAAACCCGTTCATAAACTTGAGCGGGTTTTTTTGTGTTTGAAAAAGATGTTTTTATTTTTTTTGAAAGATTTAATTGACAATAAATGGGGGAATTATGTATATTGTATATAAAGTATATATACAATATGAATTGAGGACAAAGCATGCAAATTTTAATCGCTCACAATTCGAAAGAACCGATTTACGAGCAAATCTTTCATCAAATTAAGAAAAGTATTTTGGCAAACGAACTTCCTGCGGGCTATGCGTTACCTTCTATGCGCAATATGGCAAAAGATTTAGAGGTCAGTGTGATTACGACAAAGCGCGCCTATGAAGAGTTGGAAAAGGCCGGATTAATTTACTCTGTTGTCGGGAAGGGCTCCTTTGTTTCGGAGCAAAATATCGAAATGATTATTGAAAGAAAACAAAAAGTAATTGAAGAACAGCTGAGTCAGGCCATAAAAAACAGCAAGGAAATCGGTTTAAGTTTAGATGAACTAAAAGAAATTATGACACTGTTATATGAGGAGATGGATTAATGGAATCAATTATTCAATTTACAAACGTAAATAAAGCATTCAATGATTTTGCGATTAAGAACCTTACTTTTGAGATAAAAAAAGGATTTGTAACGGGCTTTGTTGGGGCAAATGGAACAGGGAAATCTACGGCGATTAAGCTGCTTATGAATTTACTGCAGCCTGACAGTGGGGAAGTAAAGGTTTTCGGCTTAAATTATAAAGATCATGAAAAAGTAATCAAACAGAAAATTGGTTTCGTCTATGATGATCATGTGTTTTATGAACATCTTACTTTGCAGGAAATGAAGAATTTAATTCAGCCAGTATATACACAATGGGACGACGAGCTTTTTTATAAATATGTTGAACAATTCCAATTACCTTTAAAAAAGAAAAAGTTAAAAACCTTCTCTAAAGGGATGATGATGAAAGCCTCACTGGCAATTGCTTTGTCCCATCACGCAGAACTAATAATTATGGATGAACCGACAGCAGGATTGGATCCGGTGTTCAGACGTGAGTTTTTAAATTTATTGCATGAAATTGTGCAGGATGGTGAAAAAACGATTTTCTTTTCTACTCATATCACGTCAGATTTAGATCGGATTGCAGATTATATCGTCTTCCTGCACAATGGGGAACTAATATTTATGCATGAATTTTATACGATTGCAGAAAAATATGTGCTCGTTAAAGGTGGGTTGGATTTACTTGATCCGGACACTGAGAAAGAATTTATTGCGATTCGAAAAACTAAAATGGGATTTGAAGGTTTGTCATCTAATAAAGGGCGAGTCATGCAATTATTTGGAGACTTAGCTTTATACGAAACAGCAACATTGGAAGATATTATGTTCTATACAAAGAAAGGCGGGGAGAAGGGTGTATCAATTAGTTAAGAAAGATTTAATCATTCATAAAAAAATGCTGATGTTTATGTTTCTTGTTTTGCTTATTTATATGTACATCGATATTCCGATTATTTTTCTAGGTCTATTATTTTCCATGACATTGACATTAAACCTATTTTCAACGGATGAAAAGCGACATGCGCAAATGTTATTAAGCTCATTACCTTTTACGCGTAAAGAAATTGTTAGTTCAAAATACATTTCAGCGATACTTTTTATTTTATTGATAGTATTGGCGATAACTGGTGGTAGCTTATTATTTCAACAAGTGTTACCAAACGGGTTTCATTTATTAATGATTGCAATCGGATCGTTATTTGTCGTTTCTTTTATGTATCCAGTTGCCTATAAATTTACTAGTAAATATGTGAACATCACATTCTTTACATGCTTCGGACTTTATTTGGCAATAATTATGTTTTTCATCCCTAATTTAAATGATCAGATTCGGGAAACTTTCACCAAAATAATGAATTTAGGTGAATCGCAGCTTATTTTATATGCTGGCCTTATCTTGGTGATTACGTACATTCTATCCTGGTTATTATCAATTCGAATTTATGAAAAGAAAGTGTTTTAAAAATCCCTTTAGGAGGAGTTTTTATAAAACTAATAAGAAAACAGTGGTTACTTCCTATTTTTGCTTTTATATTATTACAAGTGGTTTTTATATTAATGGAGTTTACAGGCTGGATTCCTCGTTTAAGAGAAATAGACGGGAATTTATTTGGTACCATTACAGATACCCCGCTGTTTAAAGGGTGGTTTAACTTTTACGATACGCCGTTCTTTAACCTGTTCACCGTCTTTTTTGGAGTGCTCGTTATTATAAATATCATAGTCAGTTTATTATTAAAAAAAATAAAGGTTTTTTAATACAATTAATCAAGCTTCCAAACCATTTATAAAGGTAAATGCCTAAAGTAGCGCATTTTCCTTTTTCTAATTTATAAGATTTCAAAATTAGTTCGGCTTTCATTTTCATATTTCGAAGCTATCGCCTGTTCGTACAATGCTGTGTTATGCTCCCCATTAGCTAGACAGATTGAAAGTAGCATTTTGGGACGTTATTTTGAAATACTACAAGTTTAATATTTCATCTATAATCTGTTTCAACCCATCATTCAAACCTAATAAATTATGATATTTCTCCGTTACAAAAACATAACTATGATTTGTACTTTCAGGTGAAAAGATATAGTCGAATTCTTTAATTTCCGTGGCAAATTCTTTATCAACGAATACCTCTGTACTATCTTCTATTTTGTATATATTTACTTTATATCGAATTGTATTATCATTTAAATACTCGATAACATATGTGGATTCCTTATTTAATAGTTTTTTTTCAGATTTTTTTAATTCAAAAAAGGGCGGGTCATATATATTAACCATATCGTTAAAAAAATCATCGTTCTGAGTATATTCAAATATTTGTTTATCTGTTTCGCTATCTTTTACGATGATTAAATCGACTGAGGATATGTTATTTAAAATTCCCCCTATGTAATTCACTTTGTTTTGCTCACTCCAAATAGAAAAAATTACTCCCCCAAAAACAAAAAAGGCTATTAAGAATATCCATTTCTTCATATGACACCCCCAATAACAGTTATTTAATATATATTCAATTTATTATTTAAAATACCTTTAGAACATTCCCAAAGTGAATTTTGGGCAAATTTTAAATACTTATTGCACCTAAAGATCGGTAGTTTAATAAGAAAAGCGATGCTTATAAAAAAATCGAGCTCGATTGCTAATTTACATCTTTGATATTCCATAGATAAAAATACAAAGTAATAAACTGATAATGGTTAAGCCAGCAACTGGAATAGCAAAAACTTTATTGTTTTTAAATTCATAGATTGCTGTAATTGCACCTGCGACGCATAATACTAACCATACTGGTATAAACACAGCATCCGCAATATTTGTTGGTAAAAGAGCGTAACCACTAACTAAGTAAAATACCCAATGAAAAACCAACAGTCCTACTATTACATAAGAAAATTTTCGAGGTGGGTTTCCTTTTTGAACTTTTCTAACAGCTATAAATACAGGAATGAAAAACGTTAAAAATGCAATAATGCCAACAACCATTAAAAATATTAATGAAATTCCAATGATGAACACTCCCTATCACAATACCTGATTGTGTAATCTGACTTATTTTACAATAAAAGGTTGCATCCCCCGATTATTGAATACAAGTAAAACAAGTACTAAACCGACGTTTGATAACATTTGTAGTGCTCGATTTTTTAAATCCCATAATTACTGTTTTCTCCCCAATATCCAGATATCACGATGAAGAAGTTAGAATTTTTAATAAATAGGAGATATGCGCTGAATTTAGCATTTATTCGTAATTTTTAGAATAAATTGTAATATGAGGGTTTTCTTTTTTGTTCTGAATAGCTAAACTAGCAGTATAGTATAAAAAATAAGGAGGAATTTCATGAAGAAAAAATTAATTTTAGCTTCTGCTTTATCATTATCATTGGCACTTGCTGCTTGTAATGGGAATGATGACAAAGAAAATGGGGGAACTGACGCAACTGAAGGTTTGGAAACAAATATCGTAACAATTGCAACAGGTGGTGCGAGTGGTCCTTATAATATCATCGGTACAACGCTTGCTGATCAATACGTTAAAGAGTTTGATGTAAACTCTCGTACGCAAACAACGGGCGCTTCTGTGGAAAACATTAATTTATTGGAACAAGGGAAAGCAGAAATGGCATTTGTCATGAGTGACGCTTTGTCGCAAGCAGTCAATGGAGAAGTAAGTTTTAAAGAACCTATTAAAAATGTATCTCAAATCGCAACATTGTATCCGAACGTCGTACAGATTATCACGAAAGAAGGATCGGGAATTAAAACAATTGAAGATTTAAAAGGAAAACGCATAGCTGTTGGAGATCAAAACTCAGGTGTAGAAATTAATGCCCGCGTATTACTGAATGGGCACGGGATTACATATGAGGATGTGAAAGTGGACTACTTAGGATATGCGGAAGCAGCGGATGGCTTAAAAGCTGGAACAATTGATGCAGCTTTTTTAACGAGTGGTTTACCAAATGCTTCTGTCATGGAGTTAGCTGAAACAACAGGTATCCAATTAGTATCAGTAAACGCTGATAAAGTAGCAGAAATTGCAAAAGAACATCCGTACTTTATTTCGTATGATATCGCAGTAGATACGTACAAAAATGAAGAAGCGATTACAACAGCGGCTGTGCCAAACGCTCTGGTTGTTCGTACGGATATGAGTGAAGATGATGTATATGATTTAACGAAGAAATTCTTTGAAAGTATACCTACTCTTCAAAATTCACATCAAGCTGCAAATGATATTACATTAGATGCTGCACAAGAAAGCGTAGTGGCACCAATTCACCCAGGTGCACAACGTTATTATGATGAGCAAAAGAAGTAAGAGCTTTACAATCGGAGGAGCGGTAGTAATCGCCCTCCTTTTCGCTTCTTTTTTCTTGAATTTTTCAGTAGTAACTGTCGAGGCGGATGAGCAGATATATTGGTCTTGGCAGGACACATTTGGACTGGCATGGATTCATTCGGTGGAAAAAGAAGAATGGATAGAGTTTTATGAAATAAAAAATGATCAACTACTTTTAACACACACGTCATTTAAAACGTTCGGGGCGGGGGTCCCCAGCACACCTAATGACGGAAAAAATTCTGTGCTTGAAAACGGCTATGTGACGATGGACATCGACAGAATGTTCCAATCTCTGCAATTAGTTGTGTCTGAGAACGTACAAAGCACATTTGTGATAGAAGGAAAGGAAATTCCATTGTACAAGCTGACAAAAAATTATGAAGCGGTTACCATTTCCGTAACGAACCTCTCTTTATGGGATATGGTATTTAAGGGGGTAAAGTTATGACAGAAGAAAAAAAAGAAAAGGTGTTAGCTGAAGAAATTTCGAGTGAGAAAGTACAAGAAGTACTCGAAAAATACGATACTGATTCCAAAGTACGGAAATACAGTAACAAAAGTTTAGTCATCCTGCTGAGTATTTTAGGCATTCTGTATTCAATATTCCATTTGTATATTACGTTTAATCCGATTCCGACCCTGTTATTGCGTTCAGTTCACTTACTGTTTGCCATGGGGCTTGTGTTTTTAATCTATCCAACCTTCAACAAACAACGAAGAGACAAAATTCCTTTTTATGATTGGATTTTATTTGCTTTAAGTATTGGAGCTTGTGGCTACTTATTTGTAGAATATCAGGATATTGTTTCCACGCGGGGTGGTATTCCGAACACAATAGATATTATCGTTGCGATCATGACGGTTCTATTAGTACTAGAAACCGCAAGACGTGTAACAGGGTGGGTTTTACCAGTTTTGGCATTGGTATTCCTAAGTTATCCGTTCTTCAGTCACCAAGGTTGGCTACCACGTATGATGATGACGCGAGAATTTGACTTAGGTGATATTTTCGGTCAATTGTTCTTAAAAACAGAAGGATTATTTTCAACAGCCATCGGAGCTTCCGTGCAATTCATTTTCCTATTCATTTTGTTTGGTGCTTTTTTATCTAAATCTGGAATGGGTCAGTTCTTTAACGATTTAGCACTTGCTTTAGCAGGACATAAACAAGGGGGACCTGCCAAAGTGGCGGTTATCTCTAGTGCATTTATGGGGAGTATTAATGGATCCGCCGTTGCGAATGTTGTCGGAACAGGAGCTTTTACTATTCCTTTAATGAAAAAAATCGGGTATAAAAAAGATTTCGCTGGAGCCGTAGAGGCAAGTGCCTCCATAGGTGGACAAATTCTGCCGCCTGTTATGGGAGCGAGTGCCTTCATTATGGCGGAAACAACAGGTATTAGTTACGGTACGATTGCACTTGCTGCTGTCATTCCCGCACTTTTATACTTTTTAGGGGTAATTATGCAAGTACATTTTAGGGCAGGGCGAGATGGATTAAAAGGCATTCCAAAACCCGACCTGCCACGTGTAAAAGAAGTGTTACTAGACAAAGGTCATTTAATAGTTCCGTTAGTGGGGCTAGTTGTCCTACTCGGTTCAGGGATGCCTGTAGCACATGCTGCCTTTTGGACGATTGTTTTAACCGTTGTTGTGGCAGCAGTGCGAAAGCATACACGCATGTCGTTTAAAGATATTTTCTTCGCGTTAGAGGATGGGGCACGTCAATCTCTTTCTACCGTTATTGCCTGTGGAGTAGTTGGTATCATTATCGGTGTAGTGAATTTGACAAGTTTCGGCTCAACCTTGACTTCGGCCATTACAACACTTGGTTCAGGCAGTTTATTCTTGACTTTATTCCTGACAATGATTGCTTCGATTATTCTCGGAATGGGTCTACCAAGTATTCCAGCTTATATTATTACCGCAACGATGGTCGCACCTGCACTTGCTGAATTCGGTGTACCGCTTTTAGTAGCGCATATGTTTGTATTCTATTTTGGTATTTTTGCCAATATCACACCACCTGTCGCTCTGGCTTCATTTGCGGCTGCAGGACTTTCTGGCGGCAGCCCAATGAGAACGGGTGTCATATCCGTTCGCTTGGCACTTGCTGGTTTTATTGTACCTTATTTATTCGTATACGCTCCTGCCATGCTCCTAATTGATCCGACAGGACTACCAATGAACGCAACTGAATTCCCGTTGGCATCGATTCCTGATATTTTATCAGTAACGATTTCTTCGATTTTGGGTGTAGTGGGAATTGGTGCTGCAATTGAAGGGTATTTCAAAACCTATATGAACGGCATCACCCGTATCATTTTAGCAGCAGGTGCATTATTACTCATTATCCCTGAGTTCTATACGGATGTAGTTGGTGGATTAATTGTAGTGGGGATTTTTGTATTGAACACCGTGAAAACCAATAAAGAGAATAGCGAAGCAAAAGTAATGGCTTAAAAAACGTCTTCGGATATTTTACAATTCAGGTTATTATTAAAACATTCATAAAGGAAAATGCCTAAACCAGTGCATTTTCCTTTTTAATTTCTTACCTTAAAAGATCTCAAAAGTAGTTCTGTTGTCGTTTTCATCTGTAATATAGACAACATTTTCATATTTCGACTCAATTGCTTTTGTATACAGCGCGGTAAGGACCTTCTGATTTTTTGTATAAATTGTTACATAGGAACAATCAACGAGTAAAAGCGCGAATTCACATTGGCTGTTTAAAAATTCTTCATATGTAGTGATTTCTTTCACATGTAAAGGGTCATTAAAGGCTTTTAAGTCAGCGAACAGGACATAATAATTTCCTGCAGAAATTCTATTATAAAACGCTTCCCCTGAATACACATGTGGTTTCGGAAATAGAGGTGCACCTAATTCATCATTTTCAATATAATAAGCTTCCTCACCACCAGTCTTCCAAAAATACTGTGTGAAATCGAAAGCATTTAAAATGTTTAACAAGTATTGTCCGGATTTGTTAGGAATTTCAAAAGATAGTCCTCTCATCTGTAAATAATGCCTCCCTCTATATATTACGTTAAACGTAAATCCCGCTTAAATTCACGGTATTCTCTGATAGCGTTGTGCCCATTTAACGTAGCTATATGCTGCTCAAGTTTCTCCTGATTTTGAGAAAGTATCGGGTGGATCTCTGTTGTATCAGCCTTTCCATATAAACAGTTCATATAAAAAATGAGCTGAGAGGCAACGAAATCATCATTCGTTTCTAAGATGGCATCGAGCATATAAGGAATGAAGTCAAATGCTTCGAAACTCGTTTTTTCCTGGATGAGTTTGTCAAATGCAGTAGATAAATAAAATTCATCTTCATTTATTTTTTCAACCCAATCTTCTAATATCACGGCAATGGTATGATGCATAAATTTTATCTCCTTAGTTCAAGTAGTCTGCCTCACTATAGTAAGGGCCAAAGTCACTTTCATGTGTTACTACATATGTCCACGTAAATTGCTCATCTACAATATATACATCTTCTTCCAGTTGAAAAAGAATGGCTTTTAGTGCGTCTGCTCGCTCAACTAATAAAACTTCAGGTAATCGCTGATGAAATACGTAGCACTTTGTTTTCTTTTTCATATCAAAGGCTTTGTTAGCAGCAGTTTTTACAAAATGGGATTTTCGTTCATTACTAAAAACATGCCATAAATAGCCACAGCTATAACGATTTCCGTAAAGATATATTTTTTCCTTTTCAGTTTTACTTAAATGGTGAACGAAAGCATCTTCCCAGCGTTTACGGAAATAAGGGGCAAAGTAGAGATATACTTTAAATTTGATATTATTTTTTTCAAGTTGCTTGATTAATTGGTCCATAAGTATCTCCTATTAGTTTATGTGTAGGGTGAGCCATTATTTTCCTGGTTTGTGTTATAGTAGAATACAATTTAAAGCATATCTTATTTCGGAATTAAAGGATAATAAATATACAGCGGTTTTATTGGGGAGGAATAGAAAATGTGTGATATAAAGGACATAAAAAATACAATTGAAAAGATTTTTATAAGTGAAACGGTGGATGGTCTGCACTTTTGGGGACCAAAGTTAATGTTATCTGTAAATAATAATTTATATGATGAAGTGTATATATGTATAGAAGGCGCCTTTAAAATTAAAGAAAATGAGGAAATAATCCGAATGGAGATGGGGGATACAGAACGATTGCCGCAGCTTTGTAGATTAGCATTTCAAAAAATTATTACAGTGGAGCTTGTAGCAGCGAATGATTTATACGTTACATTTGAATCGGGCATCGAGCTTGAGGTGTTTGGCTATAATGATGCTTATGAAGGCTGGCAAATGGAGGCAAGGTTGGATGGAGAACAGTTATTAATTGTGGCGGGGCCAGGTGATAGCATAACCGTATTTGAGTAATCGATAAAGGGATTTAATATAGGAAAATAAATTCCAGATTATAAGGAGTAGGTCTATAACCTGGAATTAAGTTTCTTAAGAAGCAATTATATTGAATATACCTATTTAGAATCATCAAATCCTAAATTTACCGGCTCTAATGGCAGGTCTCCAACGGAACCAATCATATTTGTAGTGGCTACGGATTTCTCCACTTCTTCAAACTTAATGCCATCAATCCATGCTTCTCCTGATCCGGCGAGTAAAAGTCCAAAATGAATGGAAGCACTCTCTTCGGGTACGTCTAGCACAATCGTGTAGTAGTTCCAATCTGTCGTACCATGAATTGCGCGGTTGTCCATATTATCAAATTGTAATAAATCCCCGTTTTTTGCATCAATACGGCACCACGCACCGCATTTCATTGCTTCCTTTGTTTTAATAAAACATGATATTTTGAAACGTTTGCCAACCCAATTTTTTGCCGAAAAGGACTGCATCATTGTGCCAAAATGTCCTTCAGTAGAAGGTTCCAAACAGCCTAAATAGCCGGATTTTGTTCCGGTATGAAATACTTCAGTATCTGCTTTCATCGTGTACGCTGCTGGATTAGTCCCGCTTAAAAACCAGCCCTTTACTTCGTTTGTTGTCGTCATTTCCTGTTCCTCCGTTCGCATAATTGATTTCATTAGATTGCGGTACTTTCCTGGGGGCATATTGTATAGCTCTTTGAATGCTCTAGTAAACGCTTCTTGAGATTGGAAATGGCATTCAAGCGAAATTTCCATAATACTTAAATCGGAATGCAGTAATAGATAAGAAGCTATTGCAAGTCGTCTTTTTCGAATATATTCGCCTATAGTTAAGCCCGTTTCCTTTTTAAAACTTCTCGTTAAATGAAATTTCGAATAGCCGATTTTCTTAGCATAGTCTTCCAGCTGCCATTGCTCCAAAAGATGATCCTCTAGCGTATTAATAATATCCTGCACGATTAAACTATACATTGCGCTCACCTCAAGATTTAGTATAGCGGAGAAATAATGGATATTTTTGATAATTATTGCGGTCTGATTTTTATTGGTTTAAATCATTAATTCCAATAAAAATAATGCCCATGTCCATCTGTATTTTTCAATACTTTTAAGTTAGTTGTTTCACTTGAATGAATATAATCTACATGAAGATGTTGATCGTAAAGGTTATTATAAACATGATAAATCGGTGTTTTTCTGCTTAAATGATTGATCATTATTAATAATTCTTCCTTTAATTCAGAAGGGAACTGATTGGCAACATGCGTATGAAAAATGACAATTTGTGATTCTTCATTTAGTTCGCCAATATACTTTGGAATTAACTTTCTGAAATCACCTTCTAATAAAGTTTTCTCACAGTTTAAATGGATTTTTCGGGCCTTTTTTAAATTTTCTTTTCGCTTCTGTTGCTCTGGCCAAATTAAGCATTGAAGCCAATAAAAATCTTCATCCACGTTTAAGTCGATAATGTTTAAGTCAATTCCTAAGCGATTTTTAATTTCAAATGTATCAACCCCGATTAAAGTATCTCCTAAATTCTTCGCGTGTATCTGAAGGGAACTCCCTTTAGCTCCATAATGAATAGGATCAGATTGTTGAATTTCGTATTGATAATATTCAAGGTTTAATAATAATCCTGCACTTGTTCCAATCTCGATTAGTGTTAATGGTTTGTTACCTCGTTTAAAAATTTCATGGAAAATGGGGTACAAGTAAGCTGCTCGTTGAACCTCATTTGTTTGCACTTTTTTCGTTTGGAATAATTCAATTAACTCATATTCATTTTCCTTACAGAAATCTTTTAATAAATGAAAGCTCATTTCGAATTTGGTCTCTTCCGGGTAAAGAAAACAGTGAGCTAACGGCTGTTTCGTTCTTAATGCTAAATATTGCACTGAAGCAAAAAATAGATTTGGTTGAGGCTGTGTCTTAGGAATATGCTCGATTAAATCCAGCAGAAGATCATCCTGAACGATGCGATGGCACCAAAATTCATATAGAGGGCTGTTATCTTTTGCTTCCATTTCTGCAAAGCGATTAAAAGTTGAGATTATTTGATTTTTTCCCATGTTCATACCTTCTTTCTTTTGAGTGAATTTATCGTATAATAAAAGTTAAATTAACTGAATTAATAAAATTTAATAAAATTGATTAATAATATTAATTAGAAGAAGGTGAAATAATGGAGTTGAAATGGTTGAAAACTTTTGTGACAGTTTATGAATGCGGCAATTTTAGGGTAGCTGCTGAAAGGCTGTTTATTTCACAACCAAGCATTTCCGTACATATAAAATTATTGGAAGAAGATTTAAAGGTACCTCTGTTTGTGCGAAATCATACGCAAATTCAACTTACAAGAGAAGGGGAATATTTTTATCCTTTAGCGAAAGAAATTTTAGAGAAGGTTGATGAAAATAAACAGTTATTGTTAACGTATTCAAATTCTGAAAAGATCCAATTATCCATTGCGCTGTCTCCAATATTGGTAACAACAAAACTACCAGAAATTTTGTATGAATTTATGTCCCATTTTACAAACTACGAGCTTGATATCGTGATAGAAGAATCACATGATATAGATGTTTTAATTCGCTTACAAACGGTTCACCTTGCGATAGGTACAAGCAACAGTAAGTTTAAAGATATTCATGCAGAAAAATTACAAACAAGTCCACTTGTTTTAACTTACCCATCGTCATTTATAGAGGAAGATAAAAAAATATCAATTATATTGTCAGAGCTACTTAATGATTATCCAATGTTTGTAGGGTATTTGGAAGGAATAGAGCCGCTATTAACCCTAATAGAACAAGAGCACAAAATTACCCGGAAAAATACAATTAAAGAAAGTAATATCGTGAAACAATTAGTATTAGGCGGTTTAGGAATTGGATTTTTACCTAAGTTTCTCATAGAAGAAGAACTGGCAGAGGGGAGATTGAAAATTTTAGAATTAAAGCCACATATGCATTTATTTCCTGTAGAAATTTATATGAAGCACGTTCGAGAGAGTGAGCAATTATTGCCTTTATTAAACTTTATTAGAGAAAAATATAACTCGAATTTTTAACAGCACCAAAAAAAACCCTTCTAGTTTTAACAATTAGAAGGGGATAAAGCTATATTAAGCATTCTTTAACCTTGCATGAATCACCATCGAAATACTATTTGCATCAAAGGTTGCTTTTGTCCAGGAACCATAAATATGAATCAGTTCAAATCCATGCTGCTCTAAAAGCCGTTGCATTTCTAATGGATATGTATATCTTAATTTAATACGATCTTTATATTCTTTTTGAGAAGATGTATAGGTGGATGTACAATGTAATATTTGTGTTAATGGATCATAAGTCTCTTGATTGATGACAGTACATGTTTCACCATTTTTATCTATAGATTCTTCATAAATCTCGTCTTTCGCAAGTTCATGGAGAATCGGATTTCGCGTATCAAATAGAAATTCCCCCGCTGGATTTAAATGCTTTTTGACTGACATGAATAGAGCATCCTGGCTTTCGTTTGTTAGGAAGTGTTGAAATGAATTACCTGTCATATAAATAAAATCTGATTTAATCGGTAAGTTCAATTGTGTGCAGTCTTGTACACTTAAATGAATGTCAACACCTTTTTTACGTGCCATTTCCTGTGCGAAATGCAGCATGCCTTGATCGATATCCACACCGTAAACTGTATGACCTCTTTTGGCTAATGGGATTGCCAAGCGTCCTGTTCCACAAGCAAGTTCAATGATGGTGCTCTTGTTTTCTCCTAAATAAGCCTCGATAAAATCTAAATCTGCTGTGTAATTTTTATAAGTCTCGTCATATTCTTCCGGTAGTTTGTATTTAGATAGATTATCGCTGAATTCATTTATCAACATATAGTTAGTTACCTCGCAATTTTGGTTGAGTTGAATAGCCGCCTATCAGAAAAATGACAAACGGCTTATAGAAGTCATCACTTAAATAATTCGGTCAACGCCCGGCCATCTGTATTAGGTAAATCAAGATTTAATATATGTGCAATTGTAGGACCAATGTCGACAACACTTACTTCACCAATATCAGTGCCGGCAATGACCTGATTACCTGAAATAATTAAATTACTCGTATAATTCGCTTTAGATGGTAAATAACCATGTGTTGCGTATTTTTTACCTTGTGCATGTAAATCAACGACCGCTTCCTGTAAATGGTCATCCTCAAAAGAGTAGCCTTCCTTTGCTTCAATCATATAACGGAATCGATTATTTACATGGAGTTCGTTCAGTTCCTTTGTACTTAAAATGGCTTCTATGCCATAGGATTCATGTTGTTTGGCATCATGTAAAATGGAAAGAGCAATTCTTTCCGCCTCGGAATCTCCGGGTTGCACATGCAAATAGGCTGCACCGCCAGCACCTTGCACATAGGCACGCCACTGCCATTCTCCATTTTGCTCATAAATTAAGTTCTCATCATAAAACAACCGATTTAAATACACTTTATATTGAACATCAAGCTGGCTATGATCCCCAACAATTATAAAAGTCGTTTCTTCAAAAATGCCGGCATCCTTGGTCGCCTGAACTAAATCACCAATACGCCGATCCATACGATCTATTACTTCTTCGATGTGAGCACCTTGTGTACCGTGCAAGTGCTTGGAATCATCCAAATCGATTAAATGCATTAGCAGTAAATTCGGCTTTTTCTTTTTAATCGTATCGACTGCACATACTGTTGTGAAATCATCCAAATAAGGCTGGTTGATTCCTTGTCTGATTTTGCCATATTTTAATTCCATCTGGAGCGTGAATAATTTACTTCCACTTTTTAAAATCTTTAATGCCTGGTTTTCATTTTTGACTGCTTTAATTTCAGGGATATTGTAATCGATTTGTGCTTTTCCTGTTACTGGCCATAATAATCCTGCTGTTGTAAGGCCCTTTTTATGAGCGGCCTCATACACAGTTGGTGCCTGTATATCCTTCCGGAACCAATGCCAGTTTTGTTCGCTTTCAGGCACGAAAGGCTGGAACGGATTATTATGAAATACACCGTGTTTATCTGGATACATGCCTGTCACATACGAACTGTGAATAACATAGGTGAGGGTCGGATACACACTTTTCACTAAATTTGTGGAAGCACCATTTTCAATTAACTTTGTTAAATTCGGTTTCGACTTTGCGCTTTCCCAATTGTCTTTAGAAAACGCATCATACGAAACGACAATGACATATTTACTTTTTTGTTTCATATAATCACCTTACTGTTCTTGTTTCACGACCTACATCTTTAGGAAGCATTAAAAAGACGATGAGGCCGATAATAAATAATGGAATAATCGATAAAATACTATATCTTGCTTCACCTGTCAGAGTTGTTGTTAAAGCCATTAAGAAGGGACCGATAATTGCTGCAAACTTCCCGAAAATATTATAAAAGCCGAAAAACTCATTCGAGCGTTCCTTCGGTATAATTTTTCCATAGTAAGATCGACTAAGGGCCTGAATTCCGCCTTGCGCAGAGCCAATCATAATTCCAAGGACAAAGATATGCCACATTTCAGATATGAAAAATGCCGCAATACATACAATCATATATGTGGTAATACCTGCAATAATCATAGAGCGTGTGGAATATTTTTTTGCAAGTGAACCATAAAGCAGTGCAAATGGAAAAGCAACAATTTGAATAACGAGTAAAATACCTAAGAGCATAAATGTATTTAAACTATCTGGTCCTAAAACGCTCGTTGCATAAGGTACAACCATTTTAATAATTGTATCAACACCATCGATATAGCAGAAGTAAGCGACTAAAAATAAGAATACGATTTTATAATCTTTAATATTTAGAAACGTTTGACCTAAACGTTTAAAGCTTTTGCCAACGGGATTTGGTTCTGGTTCGATATAATGGCGCTGCCTTACATCACGAATCATCGGGATTGTCAGTAATCCCCACCATAATGCCGTAATACAAAAACCGATTTGATAGCCAATCGCTTCATCCATTCCCATTAGGAAAATAACGGCTAAACTTATTCCAAAAGGGATGACACTCGAAATATAGCCGAATGCAAAACCGGATGATGATACTTTATCCATTTTTTCATCCGTCGTAACATCAACTAAGAAAGAATCATAGAAAATGTTTGCTCCGGCAAAGCCAATGCAGGATAAAATGTACATGACAATTAATAGCTGCCATTGTCCACTTTCAGGTGAAATAAATGTAAAGGAAAGAGTAGAGATAATACCGACTAAAGCAAAAAATGTAAAGAAACGTTTTTTCTTATCTTTATAATCCGCAAAGGCCCCTAAAATCGGACTAAGTACAGCAACAAATATACTGGCAAGTGAATTAAAGTAACCTAAATCCATATTATTTACCCCATTAAACATACCAAAGACAATTGGAAACAGGGCAGTAGTAATGGCTATTGAATAAGCTGAATTCCCACAATCATACAATATCCACGATTTCTCTTCTTTCGTAAGCTTCACTTGAATTTACCCTCCTAACCTATTATTTTCTGCAATTATACCATTTTACTGGAAATGAAGAGATAAAATATAGAAAATTCACATTAGTGAAATATTATTTACGGAAGTTATGTATAATGGAAATTACATCCAAAGGAAAACTAGAGGAGACAATTTATGCAAAGAATTTTTCAATATTTCCATCCACTTGTATGGATAATATTAAGCGGAACCATTTTTGTACGAACAGCCAGTTTTATGGCTATCCCATTTTTAGCATTGTATTTACATAATGAACTGCAAGCTTCGCCGTTACTAATCGGCTTAACGATTGGAATCGCCCCTCTGTTTTCTACTTTTGGCGGCTTTTTTGGCGGTTTTTTAACAGATCGTTTTGGTCGGAAAATTGTTATTATCATGACGGTATTTGTTTGGAGTCTTACATTTATCGGCTTTGCGTTAGCGCCTTCAGCAATTTACTTTGTTGTTTTAAATGCCATTAATGGTTTATGCCGTTCATTTTTTGAGCCCGGAACACAGGCACTCATGATTGATTTTACGGAAGATGCTAAAAAGAGGCGTCTGTTTTCAGTGCGGTATACGGCTATTAATATTGCGGCTGTTATTGGTCCCTTGCTTGGAGTGTGGGTCGCAAGCTTAACAAGTCCATCGATTCCATTTATGATCACTGGCTTAATGTACGCGATGTACGGATTATTTTTATTTATCATATTAAATCGCTACGAAATGAAACAGAAAAAGCTGGGTACAAACCAGCATGTATTTACTGTTTTAAATGCAGTAGTTCACGATCGAAAGCTGTTACTGTTTATTGCTGGTGGTATATTAATAACAATTGGTTACTCGCAATTTGATTCGACATTACCTCAATTTATTAATATGAATGTGGAAGAGGGAGTAAAACTCTTTGCATATGTGATAGTAGCTAATTCGATTACTGTTTTAACATTCCAATTACCCTTAACCATCTTCAGTGAAAAAATATCCATATATGCATCCTTAAAAATAGGAGTAGTTATTTTTGCTGTCGGTTTGTTTTTATTCGGTGTTTCTCACAGTTCGTGGATGTTTGTCGTGAGTATGATTATTTTTTCTGTAGGGGAAATCTTCTGTTTTCCAATGATGAATGCTGTTATTGAAGAAATTGCTCCTGAAGATCAAAAAGGAACGTATTTAGGTGCAGCACAGTTCAAAAATATTGGGGGATTTGTAGGTCCAATTTTAGGTGGATGGTTATTAACGGTTTATATAGATTATATGTTTGCCATCATTTCTTTAATCTTGCTATGCAGTATTTTTATATATAACAGTGCACAGAGACTGGCTTGAATTGGGTTGTTCATAAGTTAATCATTATGCTGCATTATTCATGCATCTAAACTCGTTAATCTACGTTGATTGACGAGTTTTTTACTAGGTATATTTTTATATAGTAGGGGGCGTAAACCTAAAAACTGTTTAGCATTTTCTGTATTAGGACTTAAGAGCGATTGAGCTTTTTTTATGAAATGCCTGTGTTTATATGGTTTTGTGAAGAATTGGGGTAAATAAGCGAAGAGTAGACTAAAATTTGTCGTTTGTATTTATATTAAAATCGTTGACAATATACCTCGTGGGGTATATTGTGTGAAGTAAGTAGTAATAACAAATTAACTGTGAAACTTAGGAGGGCTTAAGATGAAAAAAGTAGTAATTATTGGTGGGGTAGCAGGTGGAGCTTCTGCAGCAGCAAGAATTCGTCGTTTAGACGAGCAGGCAGAAATTGTGATGTTTGAAAAAGGACCACATGTATCGTTCTCAAATTGTTCATTACCGTTTTATTTAAGTGGAGTTGTTGCAGATAGCAAGAAGCTGTTAATGATGACACCGGATTCATTTGAAGCTAAGCATAACATTGATGCCCGCATAAATAGTGAGGTTATTGCCATTAATCGTGCAGACAAGACGGTGACAGTGAAAAATACCGTTACAGGTGAACAAACAACAGAAGACTATGATCAGTTAGTTTTATCACCAGGTGCGACTCCAATTGTCCCGAAGTTGCCAGGCAATGATCTACCGCATGTATTTACCGTAAGAAATGTTGTGGATATCGAGCGTTTACATAAAGCAATTATAGAACAGGACGCACAAAATATTGCGGTCATTGGAGGAGGCTTTATCGGGGTTGAGGTAGCAGAAAACCTACGTTTAGCAGGTCGAAATGTATCGCTTGTCGAGTTTGCACCGCAAATTTTAACGCCGTTTGATGAAGACATGGTACAAATTTTGCATAAGGAAATGGTTGATCAAGGTGTTGAGTTAATCGTCGGTGATGGCTTAGCAGAAATTACGCCGAATTTAATTAAGTTAAATTCAGGGAAAGAAGTTGCAGCTGACATTGTTGTTTTAGCCATTGGCGTTCGTCCGGAAACAACTTTAGCGACAGAAGCAGGCTTGGAAATTGGTGAGACGGGTGCGATTAAAGTTAATCAAAATTACCAAACAAGCGATCCAAATATTTATGCAGTTGGGGATGTCATCGAAGTGTATCATCGTCTGATGAACAAACAAACTCGTTTAGCACTTGCCGGTCCTGCTCAACGTCAAGCACGCGCGGCAGCGGATCATATGTATGGAATACCGGCCAAAAATAAAGGTGTCATCGGTTCATCTAGCATTCAAGTATTTGACTATGCTGCAGCGTCTACGGGGTTAAATGAGCGTACTGCAAAGGAAATCGGTTTATCAGTGGAGGCCGTATATATTATCGCGCCTGATAAAGTCGGCTTAATGCCTTCGAGTAACCCCCTTCATTTCAAGTTAGTTTATGAGTTGCCTACGGGTCGAATTGTCGGCGCGCAAGCAATTGGAAAAGGCAATGCAGATAAGCGTATTGATGTGATTGCGACATTGATTACAATGAACGGAACAATCGAAGACTTAAAAGAGCTGGAGCTTTCGTATTCGCCTATGTTTAGTACAGCAAAAGATGTTGTGAATTTAGCAGCCTTGGTAGCAACGAACTTAATGGCTGGCCGGTTTAAGCAGGTGCGTGTGAGCGATGTACGCCGTTTAGTAGAAGAAGGTGCTTTTATTGTTGACGTGCGAGAAGTGAATGAGTTTGCGCAAGGGGCGTTGAAAGGGGCAGTGAACATTCCACTGGGCGAATTACGTGAGCGTATGGAGGAAATCCCTACAGATGTACCGGTTTATGTACATTGTCGTTCATCACAGCGTAGTTATAATGCAGTGATGGCACTCAATAATAGTGGCTATACAAATGTAGCGAATATCTCGGGTTCATTCTTAGGGATTTCCTTATATGAATACTATCAGGATCAAGTGAACAATCGTGAACCGATTGTAACAGCTTATAATTTTAAGTAACGATTTGCGAGCTTAGCGATTGGAAAGGAAATGAAACATGACATATTTATCATTGGGACAAGTGAATATTCCTATCGCATGGCTCGCTTTTGTCATTGCCATCCTTTATAGCGATTTCCGTAATCGCCATAAGGATGGAGCAACAAATAAACTGATTGAACATTTGCTTTATACGTATATTTTCATATGGAAGTTCAGTTATATAATTTTCTCGGGATCAGATTTCTTTCAGGCACCATTATCACTAATTTATTTTGATGGGGGTTTGAAAGGCCATCTATCAGCACTGGTAGCTGTCGCTTTCCTATTGTACCGAAAGCGGAAAGTGTTTGATTGGGAAGCAGGCTGGATGTATTGGGTAAGACTTGCAGCAGTTTATCAGCTTATTTTTTACAGCTTTCAGGAACAGTGGTTTGTTGTAGGTATGTGGATTTTTACCCTTATTTTAATTGAACGAATAAAAAGTCAGCAGGTATTACTCGTTCAATTTTTCCTGCTCATGTGGTTAGACGGCTTTATTTCAAGCTTTACGCTCTTTCATGGTGCCGTATTATTAACTGTTTATTTTAGAACGAAGCACGCTCAGTATTTAGCAGGTGCAGGACTTTTAAGCTTAGTTGCAATCATGCTGATGGATGTTGAAGAAAACATAAAGACAACGACCCGTGCAGCGATTGATTTACCAACTACAACGGGTGAGCAATATCGACTGTCTGAACAGGAACAATCTTTAACTGTTGTTAATTTTTTTGCAACGTGGTGCCCGCCATGTAAAGCAGAGATGCCTCATTTACAAAGTTTTGGTGAAAACTTGCCTAGGGGGGTTGCTTTACTCGGTATCAATTTAACGGCACGTGACAACGGTGAAGAAGCACTCGCAGATTTTATGAAAACATACGGCGTGACATATCCAATCTTAAGGGATGAAGATGATGGAGTAGGAACAGCTTTCCAAGTAAAATCCATTCCAACGACGGTAGTGCTTAATGCACAAGGTGAAGAGCTTGAACGGATTGTGGGACCGGTAAGTGAAGAAGGATTGCGCCAATTAATGAGAAAATATCAACCATTATTGAGTGAATAACTGATGTCAATTGTATATGCTTACACCAATCTATCATTAGAAAAGAAATTTCAAATGGCTATCATGAAAGACCACGAGAATTAAAGGTAGATAAATATATTAATATAACAAATGAAAAATAGTTAAAAAAAGCCGCGGAACTTAGCGGCTTTTATTTATGGGATGTTTTATACCTGCATGGGTATTATAAAAACTTCACAATTAGCACAAAATATTGTGATTACTTTGTCAAATATAATATTCTAACCAAGTGTTATCATAGGAAGCGTAATAGAAGAAATGGAGCGATGTACGTGTTTAAAAAGATATTATTAGCAGGAACTATCACAATATTATTATCAGCTTGCAACCAAACTGAAGAGAAGAATGAGTCAACAGTTTCCAATCAGGAATCTGCACAGCAGCAGGAAGTTGAACAAATTGCCGAGAAGGATTGGACGCAGGATGCACGTTTGCAAGAGCCTACAGAAGATACGGTATGTGCGATGTGTAATATGAAAGTTTATACAAAAGATCAAGAGATGGGCGTCTTTTCAGCTCAGGCAATTAAAGAGGACGGTTCCATTGCATTTTATGATGATATCGGTTGTTTACTGAACGCAGAATTTGCCAACGTAGAAGTAAACGAAAAATTTGTACGTGATTACAATACATTGAATTGGTTTAATGTAGAGCAAGCGTATATTGTCAAAACAAAGTTAAAATCACCGATGAACTGGGGATATATTTTCTTTAAATATGAAGATGATGCAAAAACGTATATCGATGAAAATGAAGGCTCGGAATTGACTTCCTATACAAAAGTACGTCAACAAGCTTTAGAACGCCGTAAAGCAAAAATGAAAGCGGGAGAGAATGTGGATAAACATGATCCTGAAGACGGTCATGTGCATCATGAAGGAGAAAAACAACAGCACAATGATGGTGATTAATGAGCAGGTGATATGTCTGAAAGCGACTAATCTCTGTAAATACACCATAAATAGAGGTGCATGGGGCTTATGAATAAATTGATGAAATGGGCTGTTCTTTCGCTGCTATTAACCTTCTTTCCCCTCGTTTCACATAGCGTAGCAGCAGAAAGTTTACAGCAGTTAATAGACGAAACAAGTCCAAATAGTACGCTTTATTTAAAAAACCAAACGTACGAAGGACCAGTTACCATTACAAAACCTATTACAATCATTGGCGATAAAAAAACAAAAATTACATCATTAACTACAGGAATTACAATTAAGGAAACAAATAATATTACGCTTCAAGCACTCCAATTTGAAACGAAACTAACGCCTATTCTTGTTGAAGACAGTAAAGATCTTGTCTTGAAAAATTTGAACCTAGATATTGATGAAAAAGGTGTGGAGTTTAACCGTGTTCAAAATGTCACTCTTTCCTCTTTGAAAATAGAGGGAAGAAAAGAAGGCCATTTTTCCAAAAAGCCAAACGCGGTGAGTCTATTTGAAGGGGAACAAATTATTGTCAAAAATCTGTTTGCTAAAAACATTCAGGATGGTATGTATTTTGAGAAAACAAAAAATGTAGATGTCCAGCAAACGGTAGTTGAAGATGGGCGGTATGGATTGCATTTCATGTACGGTACCAAGATACAGCTGCAACACAATACGGTTAAGAATAATGTATCGGGCATGACGATTATGGTCGTTGAAAATGCTTATATTGCCCATAACCAAATCGAAAGACAGCTTCAATTAAACAGTAACGGCATGTATTTATATGATATTGAAGAAGCGCAAATCACGAATAATATATTTAAGGAAAATACGACTGCGACGATTTGGAATCAAGTAAAGAACAGCACGTTTACCAAGAATATGTTTCAGTCAAATGGAACGGTCATTCACAGTAGAAGTTCACCAAACGTAACAGTTACTGAAAATGAGTTTCAAGGTAATATATTAACGGCTCGGTCTGACGAAATTGGCTTTGTGTTAAATCGAAACCATTATGACGATTATAATGGCTATGATTTCAATGCTGATGGAATAGGCGATACAGACTATCATTCATTCACAAGTTTTGGGCAATGGATGGTACGTAAGCCCGTGTATCAGTATTACGTAGAATCTCCGAGTGTCACATTACTTAATAAATTGGATCAGCAATTCTCCGATACAAAAAAGATGGTCTTAGTTGATAAAAATCCACTTATGATGACGGAGAAAAAAGAACAAAGCATTCAACTGAATTGGAAACATATTTTGGGAAGTATGGCAAGTTTATTCATATTATTTAGTATTTGGAGGAAATTAAGATGAAACGGCTATTAGTTATATTTACTATTATTGCAATGATGTTATTAGCAGGCTGTGGCAATAAAGAATACAAGCCGAAAGAGATTTCTGCAGAAACCGATGTATGTGAAATTTGTAATATGACAATTTCACATATGGATTACGCGGGTCAAATTGTGTTTAAAAATAATGATCATCTCGTTTTTGACGATTTAGGCTGTTTGATGGAATACATTATTACGAATGGCGAGAGCGATATTGGCGCGGCATACATTAAAGATGAATCAACAAATAAATGGATAAATGTAAAAGATGCCGTATATATCTACGAAGCGAACTACTGGACACCTATGAACTACGGCGTGCTTGCATTTGCATCGAAGGAAAGTGTGGATGCTTATATGAATGAAAATGGACAAGGTAAACAGCTTAAATATGATGATTTGTTAACATTTGAATGGGGAATCCATACGCACGAATGATAAAGTTTATTCAACTTGAGATGAAGCAATTAATCCGTAGTAAATGGCTTCAAATCGTTACCGTATTATTTGTCGTTACCTTTACATCCGTGTTAATGATTCAACAAATTGCAATGCCTGATGCACAAGGATTTACGCGTCAGTCAGCCGCAATGTTAAACGTGTTATTATTTTTATTGCCGTTATTTATACTGACAATTGGTTCAATGAGTCTAGCGGCGGACCGTGAATCAGGATGGTTAAATTTACTGAAAACATATCCGATGTCCAATGGTAAGTATATTTTTACGAAGTGGATCGGCTTATTTAATGTATTCTTATTCATTACACTATTAGCCATTACACTTTCCTATATGATGGGGAGCTTTTTTGGCGGCATTTCACTAAATGGTCCGTTCATCGTATTTATTCTTATTTTGCTGTTACTTTTCACATCACTTAGTATTTTCGTAGGTGTGATAGCGAAAAACAGGCTACATGCACTGGCACTTGCTTTAGGTGTATGGTCGATGATTACACTGATTTTATCGTATGTATTAATGGCGGTAGGGACCATTATTTCGGAAAATTTATTGAAAACCTTCATTTCGTTATCCATTCATATTAATCCGCTTGAATGGATGCGCTTTAGTTATTTTGTATTTACGGATCAGTCAGCTGTTTTAGGACCGGCCTTCTATGAGCTGGTGAAATTTTATGATTCTACAGTCGGACTATTTTATTACAGCTTATTTACTGCACTATGGGGAGTAAGTCCACTGTTATTAGCTACATATTTGTTGAAAAGAAGGTGATAAGTATATGACCGTTGAATTGTTGAATATTACGAAAACGTACAAGAAAAACCGTGGCGTGCACAATATTCATGTAAAAATCGATGCTGGCGAAATTACGGCACTCGTCGGAGCAAATGGCGCAGGAAAAAGTACCATTATAAAACTATTAACTGGGCAGCTCGTGCAAAATGAAGGGGAAATTAATGGTTTTTCCAAAGAGGCACTCCGTTATATGCCGGATGATTTAAACTTCCCGGATACTTTAACAGCTGCTGAAATATTAGCACTATTAGCCAATCTAAAAAAAGTGTCCTCCAATACAATCCCAAAACTTCTTGAACAAGTAGGACTAGCTGATAAAGGTCATTTACGGGTTTCGGAGTATTCAAAAGGGATGCGCCAACGTTTAAATTTAGCCCAAAGTTTAATTGGCGATGGCGATTTATATATATTGGACGAACCGACGAATGGCTTAGACCCATTTTGGATTGCAACAATGAAAAAAATGCTTGTGGAAGAAAAAGAAAAAGGGACTCACATCTTGTTTTCTACCCATCTACTTTCATTTGCCGAAGAAATTGCAGACCAAGTGATTATGCTTCATGAAGGTGAAGTAATTGCGAAAGGAAATATTCAAACGCTTCTAACTACTTACCATTGTCAAACGTTAGAACAACTGTGGCTAACTTTAACAACGATGGAGAACATCCAATGAAGAAATATATTGGACTTGCTATTATCACATTATTAATCGGAATCCTTATATGGGAAAATAGCATGTCCACGAATGAAAACTTAAGTAAAGCTACGAATGAGGATGGCTCTCGTGTAGTTAAAGCAACTGATTTCACATTGCAGGCACTAGATCATCAACAGCATTCACTGTCGAATTCTCAAGGGAAATGGACGATTGTGAACTTTTGGGCTTCCTGGTGTGAACCTTGTAAAATGGAGGCTCCGCATTTACAACGAATATATGAAGAATATAATGACCAGCTTGAAATATTGGCAGTGAACATGACGAAGAAGGATACTCCTAAAGATGTTCAGGAGTTTGTTAATAGATATGGGCTGACATTTCCGGTTTTGTTGGATGAGCAAGGAGACGTTAGTATGACCTATGGTGCCTTTACTATTCCAACTACAATATTTATCGACGAGAAAGGGAATATTAAGCATGAATTTGTTGGTCCGATGGAAGAATCATTTATAATCGATCTTTTATCTTTGTGAATTTCATTTTATACTAATAAAAAAAGTCGCGGTGCCTTAAAGGTAGGGCACTGAAATGACGGTTTAGTTTTTCAAACAAAAATAAGGCACTTCCTATTCGGAATTGAATGGGAAGTGCCTTCTCTGCGAATATGGTGTGGCACCTTTTATTTCCATGCCAAATAACCCCGATGGTGATGGGGGATTGAATTGCGTAATGAGTAAATAGAGGAATGAATTTCCCTTATTTCGAAAATAAAATAAAAAATAGTAAAAATAAGGGGAGAAATTTCCGTTATTGACCTGAAAAACATGAAATTTCGGGAATTTATTTAAAATAACGGTAAAACTTCCCCTTATTTATCCAAAAATGAGCAACATCATTTAAATAACGGTAAAATCTCCTCTTATTTCTTTACATAATACCTCCCTTTGCTTCAGATTCACTGCGAATATCGTAGCCGTACCCGCGAAAAGCGTCCGCCGTAATGGAAATCAACGGCATCGAAGAAAAAGAGGTCTTGGAACGAATTTTCGTTCCTGTACTCTCTCAATTACTAAGGAATTTTTCATTGCCTCACCTTAAAGGTTCTGCGACTTTTCCATGTTTATAGGATAAGCTAAATATCTGATAAAAACTCCTGAGTGAGGAGTTGAGACCAATTCTAATCAGAGTTTACTGTGTGCTAGTTCTTTTTACAATTAGTAAAACTTGATTAATCAAATTAGTTTAAGTACAATGGAATCTTTGAATACATAAGAAGTGATAGGGGAACCAGTAAAACCATATTATAATAGAAGGTACCCCATTTTTTGCTTTTACAGTCAACCAGGAAAGAAGGGTACTAAGCTGTAATTAACGGTTCAACGGTAACTCTTATATAAAGAGATCACAACAAAGAGGTGGCAACATGAAAGGTCGAACACATTTAACAATTGGGTTGGGAATTGGGGCAGTGGCATCTGTCAGCCAAACACCCGAGATGATCCCTGTTGTTTTAGGTGCATCCGCTGTGGCTTCGCTTGCTCCTGATTTAGACGGAAATAATCTGTTAAACAAGCATGTGACGAAGACGGCGAAACAAATAAAAAAGGGCGGACAATTTGTCGGTGGGGCATTGATTGTTCTGTCATTGGTCTCCTACATATTCCAATTCAATTTCCTGCCTTTCCTAGAGGAAGAATGGATCACTCAACAAAATAAACTACTGTTTTTAGGTTTGGGAGCAATCATTATTGCATTATCCATGAAAAGCCAGGAAACATTGAAAAATATTCTTATGAGCATTTTAAGTTTATTCCTACTATACTATGCCATGACGGATGAACTATGGTGGCTCGTTATGTTTGCTATCTACATTGGGGCAGCGGGATGGTTTCCGCACAGAGGGCTGACCCATACAATTTGGGCATTAATTTATTGGGGGTATATGTCTCATCTGTTGGAAGTGAGCACAGGGGCTGAACATTTAGCGATAATCTCAACTATGGCCTATCTTTCTCATATTCTAGGCGATATGATGACGAAAAAAGGAGTTAAATTTCTTTCTCCCATTACAAACAAAGTGTTTAAAATACGAATATAAATTTGAAGTAGGACTTACAACAGTTTATTTAAGCTGTTGTAAGTCCTTTTTTAAAGGTGCCTTAAGTCGAGTATTGTTTTATTTCTGCTTTTAATATTGATAACAAGTCGAACTGATCTAAAACTTCCAACATACTCATTCCTTTATTAATCCAATATAATCCGCGAGTGCCCATATTATTTAAACAAACACCCTTACGTATATAACATATTGATAGATTAATAAACTGTTTTTCTATTTTGCAGAGTTCGATAGAGTTTTCTAATTGTTCTAGAGCCATATTATAATCGTTATTTTTTAAATATAACAAGGATAAATTAACTAAAAAGTTTATTTTTATACGATTTATATTTTGGAAATTTTTATACTTTTCAATATGCCGAAAAGCAAAATTTTTCATTTCTACAGCGGTATCAACTGGAAAAATATAAAGTATAGCATTTAGTAAAAAGATATCGGATAAGTATAAATTGTCCCTACGAGATAATTCTGTCCAGATGGGTTCAGCAAGTAATTTTGCATTATGAATATCGTTAGTATTTGCTAGTATTCTTAGACTTTTTATAATTATATTTATTTTACTAATAAGTTTATCCTCAGGACATTCATTTAAGTATGAAATACAACTTTGCTGTAATTGCAGTAAATTATCCGAATTATTATAGGTTTGATTATAAAAATTATTAATAATTTCATCTCTTAAAGACATGTTATAGCCATTATTAATATATTTAAATTCCTCGTAAGAAGTTTCTATACGGACTAGAAATTCAGATAAGGTGGAATGTTTAATATCTTTATTTTCTCCTAGTTCAAATTTTGAAAAATTACCTTGTGTACAAATATTGTTTGATACATATCTTTGAGATAAACCTTTGCCAACTCGTATTTTTTTTATTGTCTGTCCGTAATTATTCATAACATCCTCCCTAAATATTCTTTTACTAATATTATAAGACAAAAAAGTATAAATTATGTAAAATAAGTAAAAAGGGGGGGTGAGAAGATGATTGATATGATTATTATCGCTCTAGATTTATGGCTAATAGGAATTGGGGGAGGTTAATAGGTTTTTCTGAAAAGCAACATTAGATGCAGTAATAGGATGGCACCAGTAGTAGTAAAGTCCTGAAATACTATGACTGGTGCTTTTCTTGTATATTCTGGTGCCATTTTAATGTGTAAAAACCATTAATATGAACATCCCTTTACATAGCCTAAGGTAAAAATAGTAATTATATCCTAATATTCGTATAAAATGAATATAAAACATTTAAAAATTATTATAATTTCATTTTTTTGGTTGTATTTTTCTTTAGAAATCCCCCTATATATAGTAAGAAGGTAAGCAAAAGTTCTATTCGGTCTTTTTTAATTAAAAACGAACGAAAGTTCATGTTTTATGACTAAAAAGATAAGGGGTATGACGAATGAAGATTTTAAATCCTGATGTTGTGAATAGTAATGTATTCAAGAGATTTATAGAGATTGAAGAACATAACAAACTGTATACTGCATATTTAGAGGATCCGACAAGTACTAATGCTGACATCTTAAATGAACAATTTAAATATTTTGAAAAACAGATAGTTCGTATCGCCTATATAAAAAAAGCAATTATATATGAATCCAGAAAATTTGATTCAAAGTTAAGAGAGCACAATAGAAAGTACGAATTGAATTTGGATTCCCCAATCAATGAAAGCCTAGCAATGGTAGACACAGTCCAAGATGAAAATTCTTTTCTCCAATTCGAAAACATTTTTGAGAATGACTTAGAGAGCTTGTTGAGTGATGAATTGTTAATCACCTTATTAAAGCGTTTAAATACTAAACAAAAACAAGTGTTGTATTATCGGTATGTAAACGAGTTAACTGAGAAGGAAATTGCGACGATTTACAATGTATCACAACAAGCTATTTCTAAGATGATTCATAGATCAATAAATATATTAAGAGAAGGGAGGGAGAGGAATGATTGAGGGACAGCTGTTTCAAATATTGGGGAATTTCGGATTTCCTATTACCATTGCGATTTATTTACTAATGAGATTCGAAGGCAAAATTGATTCATTACGAAATTCGATTGACGTATTATCGAACGACCTCACTAAGGTAAACCATGAAAGGAGTAAAAAATAGGGGGGAGGTTAACTATGGTCGAGCATTTTGATTCAAATGAAATTGTTCAAGTATTAAAGAGAATTGAACCAGTCATTTCTTATTCATCACTGCAAACTAGAAGAGAAAATCGAGATGACCTTAAGCAGCACCTTTATGAAGTTACCATTAAAACTTTAAAAAATACGGTTTTTGTACAACCAAAAGGATTGTTTAAATGAATAGAATAGTTGGTGAGGCATTTTGATATCTAAGGAGTTCGTTGCATCTTTGGATTATTAAAATGCCTTTTTAATATGTTTACGTATTCAAAAAAACCTTATATTTCAAGGAAGTTAAAATGAATGTTACATAATAAATAAAGTGTTTCACCAGATAAACTCAACTATTTGAGGGCTTTTTTAATTTTTATATTTTTGAATCGGTAATAATAAGCTGAAAAATGTCATTTTTGTTAAGGCAATTTTTACTGTAACGTTATATCTGTAAAATAATTTTCCTATTTAATACTATAGAGGAAATCGCATTAAATATCATAGAGAGCAAATATGAAAGCGTAATCATTTTATTAGATATAGAATGATTTAATCTGTATTTATTATTTCGTATATTGCAAAATTCGAAAAATTCGTAATGAAGGCCTCAACTCTTTTAATCAGAGTAAAACAATATTGTAATATAATTTTGGTATATTCTAAACAGGCAGTAGATGGTGCTGCCTAAAAATTTGAGTAGTTATTTTACTCAATTTGAATCAGAGGTGAAACGATAAATACCGGAAAAATGAAAAATCCATCCTATCAGTAGAAAAAATACGAATTAGGAGCGATCAAGTAATGAATAAAAAACAAATGGACTCTAAAACAGCAAATAAAAATTTTTCTAAGAAAGTAGCGCCACTAGTGATGTCAACATCATTTATAGCTGCATCATTTTTAGCGGCTGGAGCACCTATTTCTGCATCTGAGCTTGATACAAAAGATGTAAATCCGGAAATTATTGAACACGCGAAAAATCATGGACAGAAAGTATCGGCATTCGCAAAGAGCCTGCCAGGATCTCCTGAAAAAGGGAAGCTTGTTAGCCAGGTAGCCCAGCAGAACTCTGTCACAGCTAATGATGAACTAGAAGAAAGCGATAATATAGATGAAACAGATAATGATAGTGTAGATGAAGGTGCAACTGAAGTGCCGGAATCACCGGTGACTGAAGATAATCCAATTGAAGAAGAGGTAGTAGAAGAACCGGAAGCACCAGAATCAGAAGAAGATTCAACTGAAGAAGAGATAGTAGAAGAACCGGAAACACCAGTATCGGAAGAACAACCAACTGAAGAAGATGAAGTTGAAGAACCGGAAGCACCTGTATCGGAAGAAGAACCAATTGAAGAAGAGGTAGTTGAAGAGCCGGAAGCACCAGAATCAGAAGAAGATTCAATTGAAGAAGAGGTAGTTGAAGAGCCAGAAGCACCAGTATCAGAAGAAGAACCAACTGAAGAAGGTGTAGTTGAAGAGCCTGAAACACCAGTATCGGAAGAAGAACCAACTGAAGAAGGGGTAGTTGAAGAGCCTGAAATACCAGTATCGGAAGAAGATTCAACTGAAGAAGGTGTAGTTGAAGAGCCGGAAACACCGGTAACTGAAGACGACCAAACAGAAGATGGAGCTGAAGAACCGGAAACACCAGTTTCTGAAGATGATCAAACAGAAGAAGAGATAGTGGAAGAGCCGGAAACACCGGTAACTGAAGAAGAACCAATTGAAGAAGAGGTAGCTGAAGAGCCAGAAACACCGGTATCGGAAGAAGAACCAACTGAAGAAGTAGTTGAAGAGCCGGAAACACCAGTATCGGAAGAAGAACCGACTGAAGAAGAGGTAGTGGTAGAGCCGGAAACACCAGTATCGGAAGAAGAACCAACTGAAGAAGAGGTAGTTGAAGAACCGGAAACACCGGTAACTGAAGATGGTACAGCAGACGATGACTTTATTAATTGGTTAGATGAATCGTATCAATTTATCGACAATAGTTATCAAAGTTTAATTAACTACTATCAAATTCATATTGAACAATATTTAAGTGACTTAGAATCGGATCAAACAAACGAAGAATCTGAAAATGTGCCAGTAATTGATGATGCAACTGATGATTCTGCAGATGCTGATGAAGCAGATACAACAGATACAACATTAGAAGAAGATGAATCTCAAGATAATGCTGTTGATAATGCAGAATTACCAACTGAGACTGATGAAAACCTGGAAAGTCCAGCTGTTGTAGAAGATGAAGAACAACCTGAACAACCTTCAACTGTAGTAACTCCTGAGCAAGAAGTTGAAGAGGTGGAGAATATCGTATCAGAACCAGTAGAAGAAACGGTACCAACTGAAACGGAAGAAATTAGTGTTGATACGGAAACAGACCAAAAGCAAGCTGAGAAAATCGCATTAAAAGATAAAGTGATTGGCTACTATCAAAACTTAGTAACATCATTCTCTAATTTTTTAAATTTCCTAAAATAAGAGGAACCTTTAATTTAACTGAATAAAAAACGCTAAAAAGTAGCACAGACCTTCTAAATGGTTTGTGCTACTTTTATTTTTTAAAGTGGCAATCGCTATACAAAAATTAAAATTTCTAATATTCTTAAAATACTATATATTTTGAGGTGAGGTCATTGAAAGCGATACGAATCAATCAATTTGGTACAACGGAAAATTTAGTTGTCGAGCAAACCGAAATACAAGCACCATGTAAAAATGAAGTGCGAATAAACCTGTATGCAGCGGGAGTGAATCCGAGCGATGTTTATACTTCGACAGGTACATATGCCATAAAACCAGAACTACCATACACGCCAGGGCTAGATGGTGCAGGTATTGTAGAAGAGGTTGGGGATCTCGTAACAAATGTGAAAGTTGGGGACCGAGTATTTATTGCGAGTTTACCAAATGGTGATACAACTGGAACGATTGCAGAAAAAATTGTTTGTGAAAGCCGCTTTGTTCATTCAATTCCGGAACATATTTCGTTTGAGGAAGGGGCCGCGTTAGGTATTCCGGCTTTAACAGCATATCGAGCTATAGTGGGAAGAGCGAATGTAAAAGCTGGGCAAACCGTATTTATTCACGGGGCAAGTGGAGCGGTTGGTTTACAGGCTGTTCAAATTGCAAAAGCATTAGGCGCAAAAGTAATTGGAACAGCAAGTCGGGAATCCGGCAAACAGCTTGTAAAAGAGGCAGGAGCAGATATTGTTCTTGATCATATTACGGAACAAACAATTCATACCGTTTTAGAACAAACGGATGGAAAAGGACCAAATGTTATTATTGAATTTTTGGCAAACGAGAATTTACAAACAGATTTGCAAATGATAGCAAAGCAAGGTGTTATTGTTGTTGTAGGAAACCGTGGGGAAATTAATATAAATCCACGTCTAATTATGCAAAAAGAGTGTGACGTTCGTGGCATGGTATTATTTAATATAACAGCAGGAGAACATCAGCAACTTATTCAGAATGTGGCAAAACTTCTTGATAATCAGCAACTTAAACCGGTAATCGGCTATAGCTATCCTTTAGAAGAGGCTAGCATTGCATTTAATGCAGTTATAAATGGTGAGCATAACGGAAAAGTCGTTGTGCGTACACAATAGTAAATTTTTGGACTAGTAAATGCGCTAGTCCTTTTTTTTTATATTAAATTTTGGAAATATTGACATTTAAGTAAGGAATTTTGAATACTTTTGCTATTATTTTGTCTGTTTAGTGCTATTTGCTAAAAAAAATAGAAAAAATTGTTATGATATACGAGTAATATATGAGAAATTAGGGAGCGTAACAATGGGATTTAAAGAAGAATTTAAGCGAGAAATGCGCAATATACAAAATGATGTAGCAAAAGAGGTTGAAAAATATTGGGTCCTCGATTTTGAAGGACATAAAATAGAGATTATTAATGAGATGATGGAGGAAGTATTGAAGGTTGATGGTGAAATTATAGCCCAAAACGTTCGGAAATCCATCTGGACACATATCTTGCCATTTTCAACATTGAAAGGGAAGTTTCAATCTAGCAGCGGGAAGACACATAAAGTATTTGTTAAAATAGGCGGATTTGTAAAACTGAATGTAACGGTTAAAGTAGACGGAAAAGAGCTTTTACATGACGCGATGAAACTACAATTTTTACCCTGGTCAAATAAGGAATTTATCGTGCCATTTATTGAACAGCAATTTCTTGCAAATCAAAAGTTAATAACAAAAGATTTACCGGATGATGCTTTTTTATATGATGAATTTTATCCAAAACATGCACCTGGATTTGCAGATCAGCTTCATACGGAAGAAGTAACGCCTTTTTATACAAAAAAGCTGATCAAACTGTTTTTAGAACAGATGAACAATCCAACTGATCAAACTAGGAAAGCTACTTACGAAAAAATAAAAGATGAAAAAGTAATTAGTTATTATTATGAGTTTTTAGAACAGTTTTCTGAAATCGAAAAAGTGGAAAGTCGGGTAAAGGAAGAAGCACTTTGGTTACTTGAGCATAGTGCACATCGAGAAGTTGTGAAATTTGCGCTTATTGTTCTAGGGACAGGAAATTGCGAAGAAGTAAAGGAGCGCCTTAAAATTATCGCTCTACATGAAGAATTTACTGGGGTAGCCCTTTTTGCATTAACGAATGGGACTACTAACAGCAATGAAACGGTTTGGCATGTCGCAAAAAATGTAACGGGATGGGGTAAGTTAGAGGCGTTGAACTTTTTGGATGCATCTAATGAGGACATCCGTCAGTGGATATTACTTGAAGGATTAAAGGATACAGTTCCAGGCAATGCATCTGCTTTAATGTGTGCAAACAAAGGAAAGCTTGATATAGAGCTACATGAATCCGCCATTTCTGAAAAGATATATGAAGGTGCCGGTACAATTATTTTAGGATTATTATATGAAGGTTCTTATCAAATGATGGATGATTATGAATATGCTGGCCAAGTGATGATGCGCTACACATATCATGCAAAGACACATTGCCGCACACTTCAGCAGTTTTATATACTAACGCAAATTCATGATTATTTACAATATGATGAAGAAACTTGGGAAGACCGATTCTCGACAAACTGGAAGCCACATGAAAAACGCGCGGTAGAAGAAAATATAGAGGGGATTGCGAAAAATCCAGAGTACCTGAAACAGGCATTCGAAATATTGGGAAATGGAGAAGGGGATGAGGATTACGCATTGGCAGTAGCACAATACTATAATGCCGATATTACGGATATAGTGCTTCTGAAATTAAAAAGTAATCCAGAAAACTATAAGTATTATATGGCATTATTTTCTGCTGAAAATGTACAAATTATCGAACAGCTCCTCGAAATTACAAATTCACTCTGGGATTTCAATGATCTGAATGAGGATCAAAAAATGGTTGTGTTAGTGCTTTTGGAGGAATTGGAACAGTATGACGGAGTAGGCTTACAATTTTTATTGAAAACTTTAAAAACAACAGATTACCATCTGCAATACATTACGATCCAAACACTCCAAAACTATAATAAATCTTATTGGCAAGGTACGGAGATTGAACAGCTTGTGCAACGCTATTCAAAAGAATCCAAAGATAAGGACGTCAAAGAAATTGCGAAGCAGCTGATGGAATAAGATTGGCAAAAAATTTCGAAGCCTAACTACTGGGCTTCGAATTTTTTATTATGTTCCTTGAGGTAAGAGAGGGTGAGTGACAAAATAAGGGAAGAAATTCCCCTTATTGCCCCCAAAAAACACGATATCGGGTGTATTTCCATGGAATAAGGGGAAAATTTCCCTTTATTTTCACCCTAAACTAGTTCTCTACTGCAAATAGCGGTAAAAACTCCGCTTATTTCAACATACCCAGAATAATCCGGAACTAATTGGATTTAATGTGCTAAAATATTTATTTACTTTGATAAATAAAGAGGGCAAGGTTAAAAATAAATTAGCAATTCTTAGTTCCTTCATTTTTTTAGCTATTTGTATGTATATTTATTCTCCTTACCCTGAAGAAGTCTACAAAGGATGGTGCTACATATGAAAAGAATTTTATTGTTGTTTTTATTATGTCTCTCTCTATTAGGATGTTCAAATGAAGCTGAAACAAGTGAAGACATCCTATCGAGTGCAGCTGAGTTTAATCTCCAACAAGCATTTAATCTGAAAGAAGAACAAAGTGTCACGATGTTTGTTGAAGTTTATGAAAATGGTCAATTTATTGATGATAGGGAATTTTATTTTGGCAACAATTTCAAAGGAAATGGCAGCGTACAATTTTCTATGTTTAGACCGGATAATGCGGCAGAGGTGTTTTTGATTGGAGCTATTCAAGATAAGAATCACGCAGTATCAAAGAAAATGTTGATTGATTTGACGGAATGGGGCGTAATTTTCAAAGAGGCAGAAAATAAAGTAGTTACTAAACAGGGACAATACCGATTGGGAATGTTTGGATCCTTGTCAGAAGAAGATTCAACAACCTATACAGAACCATTAAAACTAACTGTTGAAGAGAAAAAAGATTTTGTTGAAGCATACGAACGCTTTCCAATTGTTTATGTAGTAGTAGTCGAAGTAAATTAAAAAGTATATTCAAAAGAGTATTGCCGGGATAGGTGCAATACTCTTTTTCGCTATTTATACTTCCTTCTAAACACTAAAGCAGACAATGTACCAAGAACAATAATCGTACTAAGTACAAATAGTAAACTCATCAAACTCGAAAGGATGGAACCATCAATTTCATAAATAACCCCGTAATCGACTTTGTACGTTTTAGCGTAAAGTTCATAACCGGCAAATACTTTTTCAACGGATTGTGCCGTAAATACATCGCGCAGTAATACAGTTATATGGCTTACCGGGAAGAAGTGAATAGCCGATTGGACCGCAGTTGGCAATACTGCCATCGGAACGTATATACCGCATAAAAAACCTAATAATGTTCCACTAATTGTACTCACAGTAGAAAATGCGGTTTCAGTATTAATAAATAACACGATAAATAAATTGATCATACTGCTCATGACCACTGCTAAAATTAAAATACCGACCGCCTTTAACATTGCGATGGGAGAAAGCAATTCACCGCCGATTGAAACGATGAAAATTTCACAACAAATAAAGCCGATAAAAGTCATGGAAAACCCAATAATAAAAGAACTGATTACATAGCTTAACTGAATTTTATAACGCGACGCAGCAGTTACTAAAAAATCTGCTGTCGTTTTTGCCTCTAAATCTTTAATATAAATCCCAAATACCCCGAGAGTTGCCGACATGGCGATTATTGATAAAAGTCCAGCGACCATCCATTCACTGACTAATACTTCAATTTCAGGTGTAACAGGAACATATTCAGCAATGGAGTTTAATTGAAGGTTCTGCAAAAAAATGGCGTAAAGCCCAATTAAAATAAGTACCGAAAGCAAAGAGAAGAAAACGAGCAATTTATTGCGAAAGAATACCTTGTTATTTCGGCTGACTAAACTAAGTAGCATTCATGTCACCTGCTTCCTCATTGATATGAATAAATACTTGATCAATCGAGCCTTTAATCACCTCAAATGATGTAAGGAATGGTTGAATCCGTTCGATAATCGGAATCGCATGTAAAGTAGAGGGGATATTCACTTTATAAACATCACCGAATTGCACCATTACATAGCCGAGTTGTTCGGCTATTTGTTGAATATCAGCTTCCTTTTTAAAGGAAAGTACCATCTGGTCAGATGCAAACCGTTCTTTCAATTCATTTGGTGTGCCTTGAGCAATAATTTCTCCTTTTTTAATAATGACTATTTGATCCGCATTTGCTGCTTCCTCCATGTAATGGGTAGTTAAAAATATTGTCATACCAATCTCTTTCCGTAGTCGTTCAATCGTTTCCCATACGAACTTTCGGGTGTGAGGATCGAGCCCAGTAGTCGGTTCGTCTAGAAATAAGATCGATGGCTTATGGATTATTGCACGGGCAATATCGGCTCGTCTACGTTGACCACCAGACAATTGACCATATTTTTTAAGCTCTATTTCTCCAAGCTTTAAATATTGCCAAACGAATTGATAATTTTCAATTAACTGTGCCTTCGTTAAATGATAAAAGCGTCCACGGTGGATGATATTTTCCTTTACAGTCAGCTCTTTATCAAGCAAACTTTGCTGAAAAACAATCCCAATTGATTTCCTAATCCGTTCATTATCCTTCATCGTTCCGAGTCGGTGCCCATTAATCGTTACTTCACCGCTTGTTTTCTCAAGTAATGTACATAAAATTTCAATTGTCGTTGACTTACCGGCACCGTTACTGCCTAAAAAGGCGAATAAAGAACCTTTTTTCACTTGGAAATGAATCCCTTTAACTGCTTCAATCGTACCAAAATGCTTTTTTAAGTTCGAGACTTCAATGGCGTAAGTCAATGTTATTCACCTCGGTTTTGTTTTAAAACATCGTTCATTCGTTTAATATCACGCTTAAGCGAAAAGAAAATAAAGCACCAAACGATAATATAGATGGCTGTAGATTGTATAAACAGAAGGATTAATGTTGATGGTTCATTAAATGAAAACCAATTCCCAAAAAGCCCGATAGTATATACGGAACATAAGACAACTCCATAATGAAGTGTTAAAACCGCTATATAAGGCCAATGTTTAATTAAAAATAAACTGTTTGCACAACCAATGATAACGCCTAATGAAAGGGCTAATAAAAATTGGTGTAGCAAATCTGCACCGGACCAGGTAATTGTCGCATCATTGTAAGTAATAAGTGCAATGATGAAATAAGACATAAAGACACTGACAAAGCAGCTTATTAAAAAGTTCCTCATTTGCCAACACCTCCTAAACCGAGTGCTTCTTTTAGTAGTTTGAAATAATTACGACTGACAGGGAAGACTGTTTCATTTGCTAAAACGACTTGAGGGTTGCCGAGTACTTTTGCTTGGATGGAGACAATTTTATCGATATTTACGAGCATCGATTTATTGACTCGTATAAAGCTTGATTGAAAGCGATCCTCTAATTCGTACAACTTACTTTTCGCTTCAAATTCCTCTTCTTCTGTCTGTAATAATGCTTTTCCATTCTCGGTGAAAATTGAATAAATTTCCGATAGTTTAAGTAGGTGAATGTCTCCGTCTGAGTAACCTGCAATACTTTCGGGTGATGAACTATTAATTTTTCTCATCAATTGTTCGATTGTTTCATCAAATTTTGGGGCGTGGATATGAACTTCGATTTCTTTACAGTCATTTTCAATATGTAGATGAACTTTCATCAGTAACTCCTTTCATGAACAAAAGTGTAGCACTATTTTTTTCATGCTTTCTAAAATCGTTAGTAACAGGTTAAAAATAGTTAATAACAGGTTTAAATATTCGAGTGAAATGTGCCAAGTATTTCTCTGCTGTTCTTATTGTACTAAATTATGGTAAACTAATTATATATCGTAATTAACGATATAATCATTTCGAGCGATATAAAGGGGGTTATCAATTGGATAAAGAAATAAAGTTATTGAACCAGTACTGGACGGATATATATTTTTCCCTTCACTATGCACATGAAGAGCAGATTTCGCATCAAGCTGTACGTATTTTGCAAATGATAGAGAAAACAGATTTAAATAGTGTGGGAAATATCGCAGAGTATTTAAAGGTTTCGCATAATACTGCATCTGAACATGTGAAAAAATTAGTTGGCAAGGGATTTCTTTTTAAGTCAAGAAGTGATGTGGATGAACGAAAGGTAATTCTGCATTTAACGAAATTAGGTAAAGAGGTTCTCAAAAAAAACACCAGCTTAGATGAGTCGAAGCTTGAAAATATTATGCATTCTTTAAGTGATAAAGAAAGATTTGATTTGATGAATAGCCTAAAAATATTAAGTGAGCGTGCAAAATGATGTATACGATATTCAAAATAGCAGTTTCGGCTATCCTTATCGGTTTAGTGACAGAAATTGCGAGAAGATTTCCTACTTACGGAGGAATAATAGCGGCTTTACCTTTAGTTAGCTTATTAAGTATTTTATGGCTATCGATTCAGGGCGAACAAGCTGAGACATTAAATAAATTTATAGTAGGTGTTTTAATGGGGTTACCAGCAACGATGGTTTTATTGGTGATTGTATACATAGGAATGAAAAATTCAATGCATTTAATATGGTCAATCTCATTAGGTATAGCAGGGTGGATGATATTTTTAGCTATTCAAGAAATCTTTGTTAAAGTTTTTAAGAATATTTAAAAAATGATATAACGCTAAAATTATAAAAGAAAAGCCGAGAAACGTTAATTTAATTACGTTTTTTGGCTTTTTACGTTTTTATAGAAACTCCGGTTTGCTTAGCATTTGCTAAAAAGTCAAAAGTTTATGCAACGCGTCATCCAAAAATCACCAATAAAAAATCATTAGTTATTTATTCGAAACGAGTTCGTTCGTTTATAATGTACTGCTTCAATAATGAATTGCTCAGATTTCACATTCGAAATTCTTTAACTCATTTGGGGGAAAAGCTCTATCCAACGATTAATAAACCAGAATGGGGAAGCAAGTATATTGATAACTGCACAACAGTAGGAAAATAACTGAATCCACCGGCTCCCATTTAACAAATAAAAAAAGGTGAAATTTTCTTTATCGCTCCGCCAGCCAATTGTAAAATGGAACCGGTCTTGTACTTTGCTTCGGCTGTTGCTCTTTTGCTTCTGGTAAAACTGGACGTGCCAATGCCTTGTCATACGCCCCTTTATAAATTGCACGTAAAGTCGTCCGAACCGTTAATTTTCCGTCATAAATGTCTTGAATAATTCGCCACATGGCATCTTTAGCAACCGTAAATTCACGCATATTTTGAATCGGTGTTGCTAAAATAGCTGACCGTAACCCATCTTTTAGTTCATCATTTAACGGCAAGCTTATTAAAAACTCATACAATGTTTTTTGCCACTCATTCATCTGTGTGAGCGTATTATTATATATTTCTTTTAAAGAGCTTGTTTTAAAAAGATTAAAAGAGATAGTTTCGTTAGTTGAAAAACCTCCACAGTCCTCGATTTCATGCACTTCTTCAGCTAGGACCCGCTCGGACATTTCCGATGGGACATGTAAAATCTGATAAATGTTAGCCCCTTTAATCCCATTTAGTTTCGTGCTTGCAACAACACATAAAATCCCAAGTTCCGATGCTTTTTTTACAGTGCGATACACTGTTTTCGTGCTAATCCCGACACTATCGGCAATTGTTTTAGCCTTTAAATGCGCGGCCCCAGGATAAGCAAGTGCAGACTGAGCGATACGTAAAATTACATTACGCTCACTACCTGTTAATTCATGATCGGAAAGGTGAGTGGCTACTGCCTCGTCCATTTCTTTTACTGTTTTAAAAGTTTGATATGTTTTTAAATAATCGAATACCATAATGTGCATCTCCCTTCACCATACATATGTCAGTATTGAAGGTAAAAGGGGACATTTTTTTTTGGGGAATTTCTAACGATAAAGAAATAAGGGGAGATTTTACCGTTATTTGAATAATGTTGCTCATTTTTAGATAAATAAGGGGAAGTTTTACCATTTATGCACGTAGGGACCAAAGATTTTTTGTGGGAGTTTTATTTTTATCAGAAAATTGGGTAAAGAGAGGAGAAAGTTGAGTTCGGCTGACTAAATACGAGTTAAGAGATTTTTACTAAATCATTGGCTTTCTATTACTCAAGTGGAAGAATGTTTTTGATGAAAATTGTAGGTCATGCTTGATTTTTTTAGAATAATGTCAAAAATCAAACAGAAAAAGCTTGTATTGTGGTGTGGTGTCCGGATATGTTCTACAATAAGTATCTATTATTCTATAATACGTAAAAATTATCTAAGTAAAAGGAAGTGAGTTTATGAAACTAGCAACAAAAATTTTATGGGCGTTAGGGTTAGGGGCAATTGTCGGTATAGGATTAAACCTTGCTGCGCCTTCATTCTTTACTGAAGCAGACCGATTTTTCTTCACACCATTAGGGACGATCTTTTTAAACTTAATTAAAATGCTTATCGTACCACTAGTGTTTTTCTCAATTGTAGTTGGGGTAGCAAATATTGGTGACCCGAAAGCTTTAGGTCGGATGGGAAGTAAAGCGATGCTGTTTTTCTTAACAACGACAGCTATTGCTATTACAATTGGTATTGCTTTAGCAGTGATTTTCCAACCAGGTAATAAAGGTCAATTCGATGTACAGGAAGCAAGCTATGAGGCTACTGAAGCACCACCTGTATCCGAAACACTGCTTGGTATTATCCCGGCGAACCCGATTGATGCAATGGCAAGTGGCGATATGCTGCAAATTATATTCTTTGCAATCTTTATTGGACTAGGAATAAGTTATTTAGCTTCAAAAGTAGATTTAGTAAAACGCTTTATGGAACAGGGAAATGAACTAATGATGTTCCTTGTAACCTTAGTTATGAAATTTGCACCGTACGGAACATTTGGATTAATTGCATCAGCGGTAGGTAAGCAAGGGTTTGATGCATTACAGGCGATGTTCTGGTATATGATGGTTGTATTATTGGCTTTATTTATACACTTCATACTGATTTATGGAAGTGCGTTAAAAGTATTAGCAAAACGTAATCCGATTGAAGTTGTTAAAGCTTATCTTCCTGCAATGACCGTTGCATTTAGTACATCAAGCAGTAGTGCTACACTACCAATTTCGATGGAAGTTGCACAAAATAAATTAAATGTACCAAAAGGAATTAGTAGTTTCGTTCAACCGCTTGGTGCCACTATCAACATGGACGGTACAGCAATCATGCAAGGTGTTGCAACAATTTTCATTGCACAAGTATACGGCGTGGACTTATCATTTTCTCAAATGTTAATTGTTGTTATGACGGCGGTATTGGCATCAATTGGAACAGCTGCAGTTCCGGGTGCAGGTATGATTATGCTTGCCATGGTATTGGAATCAATAGGCTTACCTGTAGAAGGTATTGCATTAATTATTGGTATTGACCGTCTACTGGACATGACACGTACAATGGTCAACTGTTTTGGCGATTTAACATGTGCGCTTTATATAACGGAAAGTGAAAAAGACAAAGAAAAGTCAGCATTGGCTGAATAATAGTCTAAATAATAGAAGGGCAACGAGTTTATATTATCTCGTTGCCCTTTTTACTAGTTACCCAAGCCATTTCTAAACCCATTATATATTCCGTTACGTGACTAAAATTTTTATGGTAATATTTTGAATAATTTAAAATTATTGTTTGGAGGTTAGGTATAATGAAAGTGTAACATGTGTGTTTTATAAAAAAGAGATTGGGGGATGAAGAGTGGTAACTTTTAAAAAAGCAGGTGCAATGTTATCTGCAACAGCGTTATCTGTAGGTTTATTAGCACCAATGGCAAGCGCTTCAACGTTAGGAAATGAGCGTATGGAGACATTGCCAATTCAAGTAGCGCAAACGAATTCAACGGTAACAAAAGAGGATTTAATGAAGCGGTTTAGAGAGTTATTTCCGAATGAATTCTCAAATGTGAGTGAAAAAGATTTTCGTACAGGTGCAGGTTTCTCACGTACTACAGATTCTACGGTTAGTTATGAACTGAGTTTTACGAAGCATATTGATAATCAATATGTACATGGAAGTTTTAGATTTGTTGGAGAAACGTTAGAGTTAGAGAGTTTTTATTATCAACCAGTAAACACTAAGGATGTATTGTTCCCGGCAAAATATTCAAAAGAAGAAGCGCAAAAGGTAGCAGATAAATTTTTAGAAAAGTTCAATAAAGGCGAGGGGTATGAGCTTGTGCCAAACGCACATGATTTTTACTCATCTTCAATTTTAACGCAGCCTGTTGAATACTCGTTTATGTATGAAAAGAAAAACTCCGGTATACCAATTTCGGATCAAACTATTAATATACGAGTGTTAGGGGATGGCACAGTGTCATCATTTTACAGAACAACACCTCCAAAAAATAATTTTACGTATGATGATCCAGCCAAAAAACAAAATGAATCTTCCATTGCTAACCGCTTGCAAGATGCTTTAAAAGCACAGTTGTCATATACAATTGTACCTGATTATTCAACAGGGGATCACAAAGTAAAGCTTGTTTATGAACCAAATAGCCAAGTTATTTCAGGTATCCATGCGCAAACAGGGGAATGGTTAACTTTGGACGGGCTGTCATCAACATTATCTGCTAAACCAATTACATCAATTGTTTCTGCGCCCTTAGCGGCAAAACAGCCGAACATGACAGCAGAGCAGGCGCGAGCATTGGCTGAGAAATTACTTGCCACAGATATAAAAGGTGTTCAACTAGAAATTGGAGCAGTTGATGAAACAACATCGGAGACTGGTAAAGAAGTCTTCAACATTCAATATATGTATAACTATCGGAATGGTGGAACAGGAACTGTACTAACAATTGATAAAGCAACAGGAGAATTCATTCAGTATAGTGATATTAAAAGTCATCTCGAAGTAGAAAGTGATGACAGCGAGGCAGATGTAAAATTAACACAAAAACAGGCATTGGATAAAGCGATCGCCCTTGTGAAAGAATGGATACCTTCATCTGCTCACAAGTTTGCATTGCCTGTAAATGATGGCTACCACGAGAGTTACAATAACAGTTATAACTTTACGTTCCCACGCATCGTGAATGGCTTAACAGTAGTAGGAGACAATATCTCAGTAGGTGTCGATGCCAATACAGGTGCTTTAGTAAACTTGTATATAAGCGATTATGGTGATTTGGAGTGGCCAGCAGCAACTGATATTTTATCAGAACAGGAAGCAACAAAAATGTTGAAAGATGAGTTGAAACTAAAGCTGCAATATGTGAATCATCCAAAAGTGGGTAATGAACAGCATTATAGCTTAGTCTATCAATCGGTATTCAAAGAAGGGTCCTCTGCTGGGATTGATGCCAAAACAGGAGAATGGTTAGATGCTTATGGAATGAGCAGTTCAGACAAGCCTAAAATCACGCATCCAACAGCTGCAGAGGAATTAAATTATTTAATTCATGCAGGGATTTTAGAGGTAGATGAATCATTTAATCCAGATGCATCCGTTACAAAAGAGGAAGCGCTAAAAATATTATTGAAATCAGTAACCTATATGTATTATAGCTCGAGATATAACGAGTATGAAACGACGGATCAAACGTTTACAGATATAACGTCTGAACATCCTTTGTATTCATTTGTAACACGCGCCTTAAGTATGGGGATGCTTGATACCTCTACTAAAACATTTAACGCAACTTCCCCTCTTTCAAATCAAGAACTGGCAAAATGGGTAATCGGTACGCTGAAGCTTGATAAGCCAGCGCAACTTAGTGATATATATGATTTAAAATACAGTGATGCAGCACAAGTAAATCAGGAGCTACGCGGTTATGTTGCATTAGCGTATGGATTGGGATTACTTGAGGCAGAAAATAATCTGCTGAAGCCAAATAGTGAAGTAACGTATGCTCAATTAGCACAAGCAACAATTCGTTTAGCCCATAAAATGAACGAATATCAGATTAACAACTATTAATGAGTGAATGTTCAAAGAGAAAATAATTTTAAAAAAAGACAAGTGCTATATATAACAGCATTTGTCTTTTTTTAGATACAGTTGGTCGCTATAACGTGGGGAAGATTTTCTAATAAAATTTCACTTTATAAATGGGCTACAGCAAGACAGCGCTAAAACCACGTCTGCATGTCTTTATCACTGCACTTATTGCCGTTTGCGAGGCCCGCCAATCCGAAAAATTCCCCTGGTAATAAAGTGATGGAATAGAAGCGCTGAAGCTTCCGATAGATAGAAAGCGACATATCAAGTTTTTCGGTGCCCCCCTAAAATAAGGGAATATTTTACCGTTATTTGTATGATGTAGCTCATTTTTAGGATAAATAAGGGAACGTTTTACCGTTATTTCAAATAAAATCGTGAAATTTCATCTTTTTTAGGTCAATAACGGAAATTCTTCCCCTTATTTTTACTGTTTTTTAAGTTTTTTTAAAATAACGGAAATTAGTTCCTCTATTTTTCTGACTACGCAATTCAATCCAAAGAAACTTTGGAACCACGCCGCCGGGAAAGTCTGTTTTCCTTATTTTTACGCTTCCATAGAAACACGATGAAATAAATATAAAAGCAAAACAACAATACATTAGTTGCAAGAAGAATGATCTCGTAAAGGTCAACTGCAAAGTGTATGCCAATGTAAGTAAACAACTGAAATAACAATAGTAAGCTAATATAGAGCCTAGGAAACATACTCTCTTCACCACGTAAAATTTCTTTTGAAACAGAAAAAATACAGGAAAGATAGAGAATTGAAAGAAGCCCATTTAATATAGCAACGATTTGGAACGTTAAATTTGTAGATGGAACGAACATTTCAGGCTGTACTATTCCAATTATTGACGTTATGGCAAGTACCGTAGCACAGATCGCACCTAGTTTGGCATATTGGGCCTCCACTTTTGAAAACGCATAAACAATAATAATGAAGCCGATAAAATCCGGAAAAATATCAAAGGTGCCAAAATTGATGTCAAAAAACTGAAACAAAATCCCGATTATAATAAGTTTGTGAAAGTTCATAGCTCGCCACGCTCCTTCACTAAATTGTTTACCCAGTCCTCACTTGGTTTCGTATTTAAAAATTGGGTCAAGGTCAAAATTTTATCTTTTTGCTCGGCATCCATAATATGCAGTTCCAGTTTAAATAGCTCCATTTCATATTGAGCCTCGCCGTCTGTTGTCTCAATATATAGTTTATCTTCGGTGTTAAATTGAAGTGGTGCAGTTAGGGGAAGCTGTACATCCTTACCATTTATTTTGAAATTCAGCAGGTCAACCCGATTATCCACGACCGTTACTTGTTTTAAAGTAAAGGGTTCTAATACTTTATAAAAACCGGACGTGCCATCTGTCCCGACAGAACTAGATAATGACTGAAGCTGCGGGATCTCCTCATACTCATAAGTTGTAAGTGGGATCGTTGTTGTAATTCCATTCTTAAAATGAATTGTCCCTTTTGTAACGCCCTCTAAAGGAGTTAAATCTTCATTGTCATAAAGCCATATAACCGGTGAAATCATACTGTAATACGTATATTTAACATATGTTTCAAGCGTAGTCTGTGGCTGCGCATTAAACATCGAAAATGGCTGTTCCGGGTAATAATGGTGCCCGTTAAACTCTATCGATTGGAATTCATGCGGATCTAATGAATTTGTTACATATGAAAATTTAATCGTTTTGTTTGCAAAGTCAATCATACCAGCCACAGGAATCGGTTCATCCAGCATCTTTGTGTCATAGTATAGCGTACTCGCTATTTGTATAATACCAACTACAGCAAGTATCAGTAATAATCTTTTCATAAAATTCTCCTAACTTTACTCTTTGTTATAGTAAATAACCCGCTAAATTAGGGAATTATTACATAAATAGTATACGCTATGTTATTTTAAAAAGAATGAGCTATTGTAAGTGTTTATAACCGAAGAAGTTGCAAAGGGGAAAGATAACTTTCACAAATTTAAACATTTATTTAATTTAGGAATGTATTAAAACTTTCGTACTCGATGTTAAACAATAAAAGGCACTGTCTAAATTATTCAAATGAAAAAGTGGTATGAATTTTTAAATTCGTACCACTTTTCAAATTGATTAGCTAATATTTAGTTACTGTTTTTCCTTCTTATCCGCTTTAGAACCCCAATACGTAGCAAGAACTGGTCCGGAAATATTGTGCCAGAAACTGAAAATGGCACTTGGAACCGCTGCTACTGGATCGAAGTGGGCCATTGCTAATTGTGCGCCTAAGCCAGAATTTTGCATACCCACTTCAATTGAGACAGCTTTTTGATCATCGTACTGTAGTTTAAATAGTTTCGCTACTAAGAACCCGAGTAAGTATCCTAAACCGTTATGTAAAATGACAATTGCAAAGATAATTAATCCTGTTTCTAAAATTTTGTCGCGGCTTCCGCTTACTACAGCTGCAACAATCATGACGATGGCAACAACTGATACTGTTGGAAGAATATCAACACTTTTTTCAACAAGTGGTTTAAATAAGAACTGCGCAATGATACCTAAAATAATTGGAATTAATACCACTTTTATTACCGACATAAACATGGCCATAAATGAAACCGGTAACCATTCGCTTGCTAATAAGTAAATAAGAGCCGGTGTTACAAAAGGGGCTAGTAATGTCGTACATGATGTAATTGTAACGGATAATGCTGTATTTCCTTTTGCGAGGAATGTCATAACGTTAGATGAAGTTCCTCCCGGGCAGCAACCTACTAATATAACCCCAACCGCAATTTCCGGTGGCAGGTTGAAAATCTTGGCTAATGCAAACGCTAGTAATGGCATAATAACAAATTGTGAAACAATCCCAATGATGACGCCTTTAGGGTGCTGAAGAATTAACTTGAAATCATCTACTTTCAACGTCATCCCCATACCAAACATAACAATTCCGAGTAACAAGGTGATGTAACTGCCAATCCAAGTGAAATATTCTGGTAACCAGATGGCTAAACCAGCTGCGACGAGTACCCAAATCGCAAATGTATTCCCCGCAAACTTACCTATTTTCTGTAAAACTCCCATAATGATGTGACCTCAGCTTTCTATTGAATTCTAGTTATTGTAATATATTAAATTTTTAATTGCAATAAAATTCAGAAAATTTTGTTTATCAATATTGGTAATAATGATATTAATAATTAGTACATGCTCCAAAACATATAAATATCGTAATTTTTAATTAATCAAACATATTTCAAAAAATAGGTTTACTTAACTTTTAATAGGGGTATATGAAATTATTGGTTTTGTCTCAGCCAGTAAATTTCCCCAAGTGTAACATCTCCAATTTTAAGTGCAATCCTATTACAACCACCATTAGTAAACTAAAAAATAATAAATAAAGAGTAGGAGTGAGAATTGAATAAATAAAATTCTTTTTATTATGCAGTCATTTAATAAGTTCTTGAATAGACCTTAAAAAGATAACTATAACTGCGTGTTACATAGTGAACCGATTTTGTTGTCATGTAAATATTAATCGAATAATGGAAGAAAAAAGGGGGACTCCAAGTATGAAAAGGATGTTTTTAGTTAGTATTTTAATATTGTCAGTTGTTTTATCTGGTTGTGTAGGGAGTACAAGTAGTAATTCTGATAGTGGGGCCGGCGATGGTAAAACGAAAATTAGCTTCATTCATTGGCGAGGCGAAGATAAAGAGGCTTTCGATAGCCTAATAGCTGAATTCGAAGAACAAAATAAAGACATTGAAGTAGACATGACAATTTATCCATCAGAACAATATCAATCTACAGCGCAAACGTTATTACGTGACGGCTCAACAGGAGATGTTTTTACAAGCTATCCGGGTTCTCATTTTGAAATAATTAAACAGGCAGGTTTATTTGAGGATTTATCCAATGAAGATTTTCTTGAAAACTATAATGAGCGATTAATTTTAGCTGGTCAGGCAGATGACAAGCAATATGCAGTACCGTTACAGCTTGTATTTAATCAGCCTATATACAACGCTACATTATTTGAGGAATTAGGATTAGATCCAAACCCTAAAAGCTGGGAAGAATTTTTAGCCCTTTGCCAAGCAATAGCCGATGCAGGACATACTCCGATTGCCTTCCCAGGTGCAGATATTGGCCCGGGACAGTTCATGAACTCTATGATGATGAACAATGCTCCTGAAGAAGATGTTTTTGACAAGCTAATAGCCGGGGAAGCTAGGCTTACAGATGAGTGGTGGGTAAAAACACTTACACAATTTAAAGAGTTAAACGACAAAGGCTATTTAGGAAATGGTGCTCTAGGAACAAATCATCCAGGTGCTATTGCCATGATTGCAAACGGTGAAGCAGCTATGCTTGCAACTGGTTCATTTGCAGTAGCGGGCATTAAAGAGATCAATCCAGATATTGAATTAGGTTTACTTGCGCCAATTACAGTTTCAGAAAGTGAAGCTGTGTGGGAAGGGATTCATACAACTACATTCATGCTTGCAGTAAATTCGAAATCAAGTAAAAAAGAAGCGGCCAAAAAGTTTGTATCTTTCTTATCTGAAAAAGAAAACGCTGAGGAATACGCAAATAAAACAAGTCAACACGTAACAGTTAATGACGTAGAGTATACATCTGAAGAATTAAAATCAGCAGAAGAATGGTTTGAGAAAAACACCCGCTTCCAACCACGTTATTTAATCCCGAATGCTAATGTAGAAAAAGCTGTTATTGCTTCAATACAAGCTGTATTAAATGGAACGGATCCGGTAAAAGCAGCTGAAGATTCTCAAAAGATTGTAGATCAAAATATTTGATAAAAGGGGGATTTTTTTCCCCTACTCTATTTAATGTAAAGGGATGATTGGATGAACTTAAAAAGGAATAAGGTCTTACTACTATTTTTAATTCCAGGTTTAATTTTATATTCTATTTTCTTTATCATTCCTACTATTAATGCTGTAATATACTCTTTTACAGATTGGGACGGACTTTCGCCAGACTATAACATAGTTGGGTTTGATAACTACATAAATATACTTACAAATGATTCAATATTCTTAAAGGCAATGGGCAATAACTTGAAATTTATGCTCTTTGTATTAATTTTCCAAACAGGCTTTTCGTTACTGTTTGCACTGTTTTTAATTAAAAACACAAAGACGAATGTATTTTTACGTGCATTATATTTTTTCCCGACAATTTTAAGTTCAGTTTCTGTAGCGTTTATTTGGTCATTTGTTTATGACCCAAATATCGGCATATTAAACACGATTCTTGGTTATTTAAACCTTGAGTTTTTACAGCAAAGTTGGTTAGGTAATCAAAATATAGCTATTTATTCAGTAGCTGTAACACAAGTTTGGTTCCATACAGGTCAAATGTTAGTCATTTTCGTAGCAGGACTACAAGCAATTCCTAAAGATTTATACGAAGTGGCTAATATAGAAGGCGCAAGTCGTTGGCAGCGTTTTAGGTATGTTACTTGGCCGATGATTGCCCCATCAGCGACTATTGTTATGGCATATACGACCATTCAGTCCTTTAAAGCGTTCGACTTGATTTTCGCAATGACTCGTGGTGGCCCTAATTATTCAACGGAAATTTTGGCAACTCTCATTTATACGACTGCATTTAGAAGCTTTGAGTTCGGTTATGCTTCAGCTGAATCGGTATTATTTATGATTATTATTGCTATTATCACAGTACTGCAATTTAGAATTTTGAGAGCTAGCAAGGTCCAGGAATAGGGGGGAAGGGATATGCGGATTATAAGATTCATACTTCTAACATTATTTGCTTTAGTCGTCATTATACCTATGATGATTGTCGTACTTACAACATTTAAATCTACATCAGAGGTATTTTCAAATATATTAGGATTACCGAGCAGTTTAAGCTTTAAAAACTATGTATCTATTTTTACAGAACAACCAATGTCCCGTTATTTCTTGAACAGTGTAATTGTTACGTTTTTCTCTGTAACGCTTACTCTATTGTTTGCAAGTTTGATTGCATATAGTGTAACGAGAATGTTTGGATGGATTGGTGTCATTATCTTTTCTTTATTTACGCTGGGGATGATGGTGCCAGCTCAAGTAAATATGATACCGCTCTATCAGCTAGTATATAATTTAGGGTTAACTAATAGTTTGCTAGGTTTAATATTAGTTAATATTGCTGTCACAATGCCAGTAGCTATTTTTATAATAACTGGATTTATGAAATCTATTCCTAAATCATTATTTGAAGCAGCTACAATTGACGGAGCCAGTGAATTTAAAATGTATTATAAGATTGCTATACCTTTATCATTGCCTTCCATTGCAGCAACAGCAATTTTCCTATGCGTAATGCACTGGAACGATTTATTGTATCCATTATTATTTATTACGAACAATGATTATAAAACGCTTCCTCTTGCTTTGTTGGAATTCCAAGGAGAATATGCTACGAACTATCCGCTGTTATTTACGGGAGTCTTAATAGCATCAGCTCCTATGATTCTTGCTTATCTATTCCTACAACGTTACTTCATTGCCGGGATTACAGCAGGTTCTGTTAAAGGATAATTAAATGTAATATAGCCGAATATATAAGCGGATTTGGAAATTGCTCGTTTTCCAAATCCCTTTGGCTATTACTCCCGTTATTTCATATTAAAATAAAAATGCATAAAAAATGAGCTAGGAATGTATCTCCTAACTCGTTTGTATTGCTGTCCAGTTTTACTAAAATAAAGTAAGTTTACTCGCCTAAATTCAATAACCATTTACGCAATTTTTCCTTCGGATAGTACACCTTACCTTTTATTATAATATGCGGAATGTCTGAATGCTCTTGAATTAAAGATTTTGCATCTTCTTTTGATATTCCCATAAAATAATGGACATCATTTTCTTTAATGAGTTCGTGTTCATCTTCTTCGTCTAAAGAATCGAGAAGATTTTTTGCATTCGGATTTTTAAAATTTTTCAGTCCATCTCCGATAAAATATCCTGCAACTGCAATTCCTACGGCTACAAAAATAAAACCCCATTCCATCATTTTGCCCCCCTAAAAATAAATGTCATCTTATGTAAGATTGATGTTAAGATTCTATTTTTCATTAACCTGTGCTTTTAGTTTAAGTACATTCATTCAAAATCTCATTCTTATTTTAACGTAAATATTCAGTTTAGGTAAAATTAATTGTTGATCTTGAGTCTAAAGTACAAAAAAGCAGATAGAAAAGGGGACTAGTCAAAGTGGTTGTGACATATCGCTTTTTGCATATACATACACTGCTATAATAGGGAAATATCTTAAAGAAGGCAACATTACTTGCGGGAATGACGTTCTATTTTAAAGGAGAACATACATAATAGCGGTAGGTTTTCACATTTTCTATTGTGAAACGTTCCAAGTTTTTGTATGCTAAATGAATGTAGAAGTGGACTAAAGGGATAAAATCGGTTTCTGTCGATTTTGACTTTGAAGATTGCAAATGATTGGAGTTGTTTTTGTTGTTAGATACAATCATTTTACCAATGATTGAGTTTTTTAAAGGGTTTGGCTATTTCGGTGTATTATTGGCACTCTGCTTCGAGTTTATTCCGGCAGAAGTCATTTTACCGATGGCCGGGTTTTGGATTGCTCAGGGAGAATATAAATATTGGCTAATGGTGCTTGCAGGTACTGTAGGTGGAACAATTGGTCCATTGACATTATACGCGGTAGGTCGCTATGGCGGTCGTCCGATTGTATTGAAATACGGGAAGTTCTTCTTGGTTAATGAAAAGCAAATAAATGCTGCGGACAAGTTTTTCGCAAAATATGGTGCAGGTGTCGCCTTTTTCGGACGCTTTATGCCAATCGTCCGTACAGCGATTTCCGTTCCTTGCGGGATGACAAAAATGAATGTATGGAAATTTACAATTTACACGTTTTTAGCAATGTTTCCGATTACCGCACTTTATGTGTATTTAGGCATTAAGCTAGGTGAAAATTGGGAACAGGCTGGAGAGCTGTTTAAACAATATTTACAGCCATTTGTTATCATCATTTTAATTTTAGCAGTAATTTATGCAATTTATAAATACCGCATCAAGTTATTGGAACGTAAAATGAATTTACCAAATAAGAAATAGTTTGAAAAGGTAGCCTGATTATATAAGGGCTACCTTTTTTAATTACAATTTTCACCTCACTTTCTTTTAAAAAAACCCCCGAATATTCTAATAGGAATTTTATAGACTCATCATCATAACATGGGGGTTCTTTTCTAATTCGGAGCGGAGGGTGAGCCGCCAAAAATACTTACTTCAACGAAAAGAGTTGTGCGAAGTGTAGGGGCGGACTCCTTGGCGATTAAGCGTGCGCGGAAAATCCACTTTTGATGCCGCCGTCAGAGGCATCAAAAGTTAGTTGGAGCCACGCCGCCCGGAAAGCCTGCCCCGGAACGGAGTACAACGGACGCGAGCTTCCAAAAAACTTGCCTTATCGCATTTTCCCCGTAGCGCAGCAGGACAGACTTCATTATAAAATCTTATTATTTCAACTTTGTCCCCCAACTTATAGAATGGTGTTTAACCATTTTATACATATTTTGGTTTAAAAATGGTAAAGTGAACATAAAAGAACAATAACTTAATAAGATTTAAATTTAGTAGATGCAAAATCATATGAGTGGAGGGGGACAATTGAAAGATATAATCCATTTTCTTATGAAGGGATGGCTAAAAAGCAAGTATATTTTCCTGTTTCCGATTGCAATGGGGCTTCTTATTTGTATACTGCTTGGCATTAATAGTACGCAGTCAGGTGGAACGAAGAACGAGTTGCAGGAAACATTTGACAATCGTAAAGAAACTGTTCGTCTTTTAATTTCCAGTATGCTAACAAAAGACCGTGTTATTGGTCTTACACCTGATGAACGGGAATCGTTGGATATTCTTTTGTTGAAGGAAGAGCATATAAAAGAGATATTGGCAAAGATTAATGCAGGGGATCTACAGATTGCACAACAACAGCTTGCCTATATAAATGAGTACGAAACATATACCGCCACAACCAAATTTATACCTTACCTCAATAAAGATGCATTAAAGCTTGAGCGTCTTATGGCTGAACATTTACTTAATTATGATCTACCATATACAGAGCAAATCACTCCCTATAAAACGGCCCTCTTTACAAAGCAGTTATTCCAGATTTTTTTTAGCCCGATTACTATATTTATGCTACTCCTTGTATTTTGTTTTAAATATATGGCTGATAAAGAAAAACGGCTATTTGATTTCTTTAAAATAAATTCATTATCCAATACATCCATTTATTACGGATACTTAGTTCCATTACTAAGTGTAGTATTTTTGTATATTTTTATAGCAAGTATTCTATCGTTTTTACCTCCGTTAGTAACTGGGAATATCAATACAATTTTTTACCCGCTGGAAGTAGCTGTCGGTTCAGAAATAATTTTGGTGCCTGTATGGAAGTGGCTAGGTTTTATTCCGATTGGCTGGGGAATTTTTATTTCATTTCTACTGCTTATAACAATTTGTCTGTTCAAGCAGCAAGCCAATTTAGGCATCCTGTTCTTTGTCATTAGTATGCCGGTTTTCATCGGCTACATGATTTCATTAAAATCTGGATTCCAAATAGGTAACCCGATTCACTTAATTGCTTCATATGAACCGCACTTGTTGACTTCAAATCGTTTTGTTCTGTATTTACTTGGCATGCTATTGCTGCTCATTTTTAGTAGTATCATTGCGTATGTTATTATTCGAACTAAAAATATCAAGCTTACAATACCTCAACTTAATACAACAAAAAAGCAGTATCAATCAACACAGAATTTTAAGCTTCTGCAATTCGAGCATATAAAAAAGAAACGCAAAGGACATATTCTTTTTACCATAATTTTATTATTCGGAATGATTGGTGGGGTCGTTGTTGCGGTGAATGAGCAGTATCAAACATTCCCTGACAAAGCATTAAAAGCGATTGAAAGTTATCAAAATCAAATTATTCAAGATCAGGCACATTGGAAACTAGTAGCGGAAGAATTTGAACTCGAACAGGCATTGCAACGGCAAATGGCGGAGCAAGCCGGAGAAGAAATGGAAATACTGGAGGAAAACCCGTTCCTATTGATGATCAAACAATTGGAAAATCGGTATGATGCAGTGGAAAGTTTAAAAGGCGAGATTCATTCCCCTGACTTTTCCGAAACTTTTCGTAAAGTGATGAAATCGCTGGCGCCTGGTTCATATAAAGACAGCGAAAACACAAGCACTTTGACAGATATGGCATCTGAAGAGCAGCAAATGATTCTGGAAGACAAGGGGATCACCCCATGGCCACTTGGACATAAATGGGTTTCCAATTTTCATGATCCGAGTCGTGCTGTGGATAATGACCATTTTAAAAGATTAAACCTTTTCCAGGAACAAAATACTAAATATGACAACAGCAGTTTGTTTGCTGTCTACAAGTTTATGGATTGGAATATGATGCTGTTTGTATTGCTTCTATTTGTATTACTGTTATGGACAACGATGGCTGAGGAGCGCAGTCCTAATCCAACGATTAACTTTTTAGCTACGAAGCCGATTCGACTTACATCCGTTTATATAACGAAATGGCTCTATAATTTCGTGATTGCCTGTAGTTTACTTCTTATTAGCAGTACGATCGTTCTCCTCGTTGCCATACTTATTGGGGGCTTTGGAGAAGCGAATTATCCGATTTTGATTTATGCGAGGGAAAGGATAGGGGAACATTATTTCCTTTCAACAGCCGATTATGCCTATTTTTACTTTGAAAGCCTAGCTGCACTTCTTGTGAAAAGCGGAATTCTTATCATCGCTCAAATTTACTTTTTGAATAGCCTGTTCAGTTTCATAGGAAAAGTGATTAAAAACCATTACGCAGCTATTATTGTGACGTTCTTGATTGTCATTGCAGGCTATACTGCTGGAAACTATTATATTGAATTAACGAGCAGTTTTTATAATCCGTTTGTCTATTTTGATACTTGGAATGTGATAGATGGCTGGAAATCCATTGAAGCGAATAACGGGCAAGTAAATTTTCTAAGTGGCACGGCCATTTTATTCGTTAGCGGAAGCTTGTTGTTCGTTATCGGTCTTTTATTTAGAAGGAGGGTGACATCTTAATGGTATTGCATGTTCATCAGCTCGAAAAAAAGTATAAAAATAAGCTAATCCTCGAAAATATTAATTTTTCGATTGGAGGTGGGGAAATCATTGGTCTTGTAGGACCAAATGGGGCAGGGAAATCAACGTTAATGCGTTCAGTATTAGGGCTGGAAGAAATTAATGGCGGCTCAGTTCAAATAAATAACATTTCTCATAATAGCCCTGAATTTTTTAAATATATCTCTTTTTTACCGAGTGATAATTACTTGTATATGCAGCTAACAGGTTATGATCATCTGTCGTTTATTGCCAATGTCTATAAGATTCCCCCTAATGATATCGAGGATATTATAGATCTAGTCGGAATTCGCTCCTATGTGAATCAGCCTGTGAAGTCCTATTCTTATGGGATGCGCCAACATTTATTTATTGCGGTAAGTATTCTGACAAAGCCGCTGATTATTTTAATGGATGAACCGTTTAACGGATTGGACCCAACAAGTACTATAGAATTAAAACAATTAATCCGCACACTGCATGGACAGGGAATCAGCATAGTCATCTCCACACATAACCTCGATATACTGGAGGATTTGACAGATACAATCTGGTTTATTAAAGAGGGAAAGCTCCATACAAATCAGCTTGAGTCAAAGATCGATGTACCTTATGAGATTAAGTGTAATCCTAATCATGACCTTGCTCAATTAATGCAAGATAGTGAACTTCCATTTCAGATAAATGAAAATCGGCTTATTACAGATGCGGCACACTCGATTGAAATTTATCTGCAATGGCTACTTAAGCAGGATATACAAATTCAGTCGGTAAATCCGTTAAAACGTAATTTGGAAGAGTTGTATCGCGATTTTTATGATGTGTAGTTAATATAGGAAATTATAAAAAGCCGTTGTCGCATATCGTGACAACGGCTTAAACTGTAGACGACCTCTTAAAAAGTATTTGTTTAAAATTACATATATTGAACCGTTGATTTCCATTCCGGGACCGAAGCTTTCCCCGGGCACGGCTCCAGCTAACTAAATTGTGCCTACAACGGCAGGTACAATTTAGTGGATCTTCCGCGCGTGCGGTTCCCGGTGGAGTCACGGTCCCTCCACTCCAATCAACTTATTCATCGCTTTAAATAAAGTGAGATATGATTTCAATGATGACTAGTAATCAAACAATGAACGTGAACAAATTTTCCGGCTAACCATCTAGTTGAAATTTATAATAAAAAGACAAAAGGTCTCGAGGGTTTATCTCTCGAGACCTTTTGTCGACAATCTAAGCCATTGTCATGTATCGCGAAAACGGCTTAATTTATGGTGAAATGAAACTTCTGAAACCAAAAACTTCAATTAAATCTTCGATAAGTTCTATTTATCCTCCTAAAAAAACAATCCAAAGTCACTTATGTAAGATTAGTTAACATTAAAAACAAAACTGAACTACATTTTAACATCCAGCGTCATACAGAGACTTTGCGAAAAATACCTTTGAGGCAATATGCCTGTATACATAACGTTAGAAGAGGCTCGAGTAAGATGTGTTTTGTATTTTGAAAGCTATATTTTCATAATTTTATTAACAAAAATTGGAGATAAAAGTAAGTAATAACCAAAATATGGATTCGTCATACTTCTTATATTGAGATAAGAATGTTCTGAAAATGGAATTGATACAGACTGAATTATTCTATAGAATTTCACGTGTAAGGAAAACTAACATGAAAATCCTTGCGTAATAGTTTGAGGGGGGTTAGTGAATGAAAAAGCTGAAAAATATATGGTTTATGGCATTGTTGACACTTATGTTTGTCGTATTAACAGCTTGTGTCGGTGAAAATGCCGCAGAACCAGCAAAAACGGGAGCAGAATCAACATCAGATGGTACAGCTACTAAAACAGAAAAGCCAGAGGGTGATAATGTAAAAGTAGGGATTTTACACTCATTGAGTGGCACGATGGCAATCAGTGAGGTATCACTAAGAAATGCCGAAATGATGGCAATCGAAGAAATCAATGCCGCTGGTGGTGTTTTAGGTAAACAAATTGAACCAATTATTGAAGATGGTGCATCAGATTGGCCTACGTTTGCTGAAAAAGCAAAAAAATTACTTCAAAGTGATCAAGTAGCCACGGTATTCGGTGGTTGGACTTCCGCATCACGTAAAGCAATGCTCCCTGTATTTGAACAAAATAATGGCTTACTTTGGTACCCAGTGCAATATGAAGGAATGGAATCTTCGCCGAACATTATGTACACAGGCGCTACTACTAATCAACAGATTGTTCCAGCAGTGGACTGGCTGTTAGAAAACAAAGGGAAAAAGATGTTCTTATTAGGTTCAGATTACGTTTTCCCTCGTACTGCCAATAATATTATAAAAGCTCAATTAAAAGCAAAAGGTGGCGAATTAGTCGGTGAAGAATATACTGCCCTTGGCCACACTGACTACTCGACATTAATTTCAAAAATTAAGGCGGCAAAGCCAGATGTTGTGTTTAACACATTAAATGGCGATAGTAACGTCGCATTCTTTAAACAATTAAAAGATGTTGGTATTACAGCTGAAAATCTACCTGTCCTTTCAGTATCAATTGCTGAAGAAGAAATTCGCGGTATTGGTGGAGATGTTGTAGCTGGACATTATACTTCTTGGAACTATTACCAAACACTTGATACAGCAGAAAATAACGACTGGGTTGCAAACTTCAAAGCGAAGTACGGAGATGAAGTTGTAACAGACGATCCAATTGAAGCGGCATACTTTGCAGTTTATTTATGGGCTGCAGCAGCAGAAAAAGCCGGCTCGTTTGATGTAGATGCTGTGAAAGAAGCAGCGAAAGGTATTGAAGTGTCTGCTCCAGGTGGTACCGTGAAAATCGATGGAGATAACCAACATACTTATAAAGTCGTTCGTATCGGTGAAATTCGTGAAGACGGTTTAATCGATGAGCTTTGGAATTCAGGTGAGGCAGTGAAGCCAGATCCATACTTAGAAAACTATGATTGGGCAGCATCTGTAAAACCAGGTGAATAATGGCTAACCATCATAACATGGGGAAGATTTTCTAATAAAATTTCACTTGATTGGTGGGCTACGGCAAGACAGCGCTAAAGCCACGTGATACGTGTCTTTATCACTGCCTATATTGCCGTTTGCGAGGCCCACCAATCCCCAAATTTTTTACCTCTTTATAAAGTGTAGTAAAAACACCCAATCAAGCCGCTTGCGCTATCGCGAGGCGGCGGAGAGCAAAATGCTATATTTTGAATCTTCATTTTTGTAGAAATTTACTTTATGCCAAAGTGTAGAGTGACGCGGAGCGGAGGATGCGCCGTCAATAACTTTTTTCAACGAAAAGAGTTGTGCGAAGTGTAGGGGCGGACTCCTTGGCGATTAAGCGTGCGCGGAAAATCCACTTTTGATGCCGCCGTCAAAGGCATCAAAAGTTAGTTGGAGCCACGCCGCCCGGAAAGCCTGCCCCGGAACGTAGTACAACGGACGCGAGCTTCAAAAACACTTGCTTCAACGTTCTTTCCCGTAGCGCAGCAGAACGAACTTGATTTTTAACATCCCCAACTTATGGTGATGAACCTGAATAATTGAAATAGTACGCTCCTACATCTAGTAGGGGCTAACTTTTCAATCGAGGAGGTCTATGATGGAGATTTTGTTGACACAGCTATTTAATGGATTAAGCTATAGCTCATTTTTATTACTAATTGCGTTAGGTCTTTCCATCACTTTTGGCTTAATGCGTGTTATGAATATGGCACATGGTGACATGATTATGATCGGAGCATATGTTACCTACTCTGTTCAATTAATTTTTGTCAGTATGGTACCTGAGTCTTTATTTGATTATTATTTTATTCTCTCTATTCCTATTGCGTTTATTGTAACAGCTTTAATCGGCTTGTTAGTTGAAAAAAGCTTAATTCGATTTTTATATGCTCGACCACTTGATAGTTTATTAGCTACTTGGGGATTGAGCTTAATTTTTCAGCAAATTGCCCGGATGATTTTTGGGGCTCCAAACGTTGCCGTAACAGCACCTTCTTGGTTGAATGGCAATGTGGAAATTGCTTCGGTGGTGTTGCCATATAAACGATTATTTATTCTTGTACTTGTATGCTTGTGTGTGCTGGGGCTTTATTATTATTTAGTTAAAACGACTGCGGGTAGACGAATGAATGCTGTAACTCTTAATCGACCAATGGCAGCAAGCTTAGGTATTAATACACGAAAAGTAGATGCAACAGCCTTTGCGTTAGGCTCTGGCTTAGGCGGAGTGGCAGGGTGTGCGCTTACTTTACTTGGTCCAGTTGGTCCAACTGTAGGAACTAATTATATTATCGATGCATTTATGATTGTTATTTTAGGCGGTGTCGGCAAAATTAAAGGCACGGTGCTTGGTGCCCTATGTATTGGCTTATTAAGTACATTTACTGAATACGGTACAAGTGCCACGATTGCAAAGGTAGTTGTGTTTGCTTTCATCATTATCTTCCTTCAATGGAAGCCATCAGGACTAATTTCAACTAGAACACGAGTGCTGGACTAAGGGGGGAACGATATGGCCAAAAGTACGAAAATTAGTTTTTCAATATTATTTTTAATCCTTGCATTAGCACCACTTCTTATGTCAGATTTCCGTATTTCTTTATTAGCGAAATTTTTATGTTTTGCAATTATTGCAGTAGGGATTAGCTTAATTTGGGGATATACAGGAATTTTAAGTTTAGGGCATGGCGTGTTTTTTGGATTGGGTGCCTATGCAGTAGGAATGTATTTGAAAATTCAAGCGTCACCAGGTGGGATTCCAGACTTTATGCAATGGTCAGGTGTGAGTGAGCTGCCACTTTTATGGAAGCCTTTTGCTAACCCCGTTTTTGCCTTGTTTATGATGATCGGGGTGCCTGTCGCCTTGGCATTTATTATTGGATTCTTTACATTCCATAACCGAATAAAAGGGGTGTACTTCTCTTTAATTTCGCAAGCTTTAGTCGTTGTGTTTGTAACGCTATTCATCGGTACCCAGGAGCTTACGGGCGGTACGAATGGTTTGACGAATTTTACGACAGGCTTCGGGGTGTATTTGACGCATCCAGTCGTACAAAAGGTGCTGTATTATATCACGATTTTAATATTACTCTTAATAGTTCTCATTAGCTTATGGCTAACACAAAGTCGTGCAGGGAAGCTATTGGTTGCGATTAGAGAAGGGGAAAACCGTGTGCGCTTCCTTGGTTTTAACCCTACAACGTTTAAAGTATTTATTTACTGCGTATCGGCAGCGTTTGCCGGGATTGCAGGTGGATTATTTGTCCTGCAGGTCGGCATGATTTCACCAGAAATGATGGGGATTATTCCTTCAATTGAGATGGTGCTGTGGGTAGCTGTTGGTGGACGTTATTCGATTTTTGGTGCGGTAATTGGTGCAGTGTTAACAAATAGTGCAAAAACATTTTTCAGTGAATCATACCCGGATATGTGGTTGTTTTTATTAGGGAGCTTATTCATTTTAGTCGTACTCGTGATGCCAAATGGATTAGTCGGTGTGGCGCAGTCGCTTTATGCAAAATGGTTTAGATTCAAAACGTCTAAAAAAGCAGGGGGAACGTCCTATGACGCAAATACTAACTTGCAATGATGTGAAAGTTGATTTTGATGGATTTTTCGCTTTGAAAGGTGTGGATTTACAAGTGGAGCAGCAGGAGGTTCGTTTTTTAATCGGACCGAATGGCGCTGGAAAAACGACTTTGTTGGATGTGATTTGCGGGAAAACACGAGCAACGGAAGGCTCTGTATTTTTTCAGGAAATGGAGGGCTCTATTCATAAGCTAGAGGAGCATAAAATTGCGCTTGCAGGCATTGCGCGTAAATTTCAGGCACCGTCAATTTTCCCGCAGTTAACTGTGTTAGAAAATTTAGAGCTTGCGATGAAACAAAAGAAAACATTGTGGCATATGCTGTTTGCCAAAATGGACGAACCGACAAAGGAAAAGATTGAGTATACGCTTGAAAAAATTAATTTAACTCAGGAACGTAACCGTTTGGCGGGCTTTTTGGCACATGGTCAAAAACAGTGGCTGGAAATTGGTATGCAGCTCATTCAAGATCCACAACTGCTTTTGCTTGATGAACCAATCGCCGGTATGTCCGGACAGGAACGTGAAAAAACAGGTCGCCTCATTCACGATGTGTCAAAGGAATGCTCGGTACTAATTGTTGAACATGATATGGAGTTTGTACGTAATTTCTCCAAGCAAGTAACGGTGATGCACGAAGGAAAGGTACTTTGTGAGGGGGATATGAATACGGTACAAAATGACGAGCGTGTTATTGAGGTGTATTTAGGAAGGGGGAAAACACATGCTTAATGTCAAAGGAATCTTGGCAGGTTATGACGGCAGCATGGTGTTAAATGATCTTACCTTCCAAGCACAAAAAGGACAAATTGTTGGAGTATTAGGACGAAATGGTGTGGGGAAATCGACATTATTAAAATCAATTATAGGATTAGTCCCATTAAAAGAAGGTGACATCCATTTTCATGAGCAAGGCTTAAAAAAGCTGCCGATTGATAAAAGAGCACGACTTGGTATAGGATACGTACCCCAAGGACGTGAAATTTTCCCGTCACTAACGGTTGAGGAGAATATATTACTAGGTTTTGAGATGATGGGCAAAGCAGGGAAAAATAAAAAAATACCTAATGAGGTTTTTGAGTGGTTCCCTGTCTTAAAAGAAATGCTCCATCGTAAAGGTGGCGATTTATCAGGTGGGCAGCAGCAGCAGCTCGCGATTGCCCGCGCATACGTCGGACAGCCGGATATTTTACTGCTGGATGAACCGATGGAAGGAATTCAGCCATCCATCGTGCAACTGATTCAGCAAGTTATTACGAAAATTGCTCGTGAAAAAAATATCGGTGTCGTGCTTGTAGAGCATGATTTGGATTTGGCCATGGAAACGGCAGACTTCATTTATGTAATGGATCACGGTCATATGGTCGTAGAAGGTGAAACGAATAAACTCAACATTCAGGATATTGAGAGACATTTAGTTGTGTAATGTTTTAAATATATGGAGCACTTGCTGCTCTTTATATTTTTGGAAACATCGTGTCACGAATAGAAAGATAGGTGTTATGAATGTGGAAATATGTCAGCAAGCGATTTGGGAAAAGTGCGCTAGCATTAATTATTTGTTCATTTATATGCTTTATACTAATTCGCCAGCTCCCGGGAAGTGCAGCTTACAGTATTTACGGGGCTAATGCCCAGCGTCTAACAGAGGAAGAGAAAGTAAGAATTGAACAAGCATTGCTCGGAAATGAGTCGTTGATTATGCAATACATACAGTGGATAGGAGATATTTTACGGGGGGATTGGGGATTTTCCTTTAGTAAGCAACAGAACGTACTAACTTTAATAATGGAACAATCACTATATACCGCAATAGTTGTTACGCTTGCACTAATTTTTACAAATATTTTAATGACACTGTGGTTTTACCTTTTGCAGCGATTACGTCATAAACTGTTGCGCTCTATTTTAGGGGGGCTTCTACTAGGGGCTATGGTTGTGCCTGGTTTTTGGCTTAGCTTCTTTTTACTGTGGCTATGTGGTGTTATCCTTGGCTGGTTTCCGATCTATGGTGTAGGGGATGGCAGTATAGGAGCACTCATATACCACGCAATATTACCGAGTATAGCCCTTGCGTTACCGGCTGTCTATTACGGAGTGAAACTATTAGAAGACCAATTTGCTGGGCTGAAGCAGCAACCCTTTATGATTCATCTTCAGAGGCGCGGTATTTCGAGGAGCCGATTGGCAAGGCATGTCTTTCCACATGTAGGTTTAGTTTATTTGCAACTTAACGGTTATTTTGTAACAGCGTTTATTGGAGGGACAATTGCTGTGGAAACAGTTTTTTCGATTCCAGGCGTAGGAAAGCTAACAGTTGAAGCGACGAAACTACATGATTATCCAACATTATTGATGATTATTTTAGTGAGCTTAGCTGTAATTCTAGTGGTGCAATTATTGATTGATTTATGTAGCTGCTGGATTGATCCGAGAGTATTTAGAAGTTTAAAGGACTGAGTAACACATGTTAATAATCATTATTATAGTAGGGCTAATAGTATTAAAGGGAAATCCATATGAAATGTATATAGGTGAAAATAACGTAGCACCGTCCATCACACATTTCTTTGGCACAGATGCATTTGGACGAGATGTATTTAGTAGAACGATAGCCGGTGCAGGATATTCTATTTTAATGATAGTAATTGCGATAAGCGTCGTATTAGTTATTGGGGTGAGCGTAGGTGTATTGAGTAGCCTAGCCCCAAAATGGCTTGGAGATAAAATTATTCTTGTACTTGATTTTATGAACAGCTTGCCGTCCATTGTCTATATTTTGCTCGTCGCCTCACTCGTAAAGCCTACACTATGGACGATTCCGATCATTATTGGCTTATGTAGCTGGATGACGATTGCCCGACAAGTACGTATGCAATTACTACAAGAGAAGCAGCAGCCATATATCCTAATGGCAAAGCAAATTGAAACAACGAGGTGGCATCGTTTAAAGCGCTATTATATCCCTGCTATCTATCCTATTTTAGGTATCACAGTCATTCATGAGGCGATTCATGTGCTATTTGCAGAAGCTACAATTAGCTTTTTAGGCTTTGGACTCGCAGTGAATACACCGACGCTCGGCAATTTACTCATGGATGCGCAAAGCTACTTTTTACTAGGTGCATGGTGGAATATTTTATTTCCGGGACTTTTTATTGCCGCTATTACTTTGTATTTGCTACATCTGAAAAGAAACACTTTGAAGGAGGTGCAAAAGATGCTGCACGTAACGGGACTTTCCGTTTTTTGCGAAGGAAATTGCATCGTGAAAAACGCAACATTTCACATCAAGGCGGGCGACAAAATCGTCCTTACAGGGAAAAGTGGGATTGGTAAAACGATTCTAGCTAAAGCACTTTACGAAGGTGGCGATGAAGTAGCAACAGAAATTACAAAAGATGATGTCGTCCTTTTACCGCAGCATGCAGAGCAAAGCTTTAACCCTTTAAAAAAGGTAAGAGAACATTTTGAAGATATTCGTCTTTCAAAAGGCATCGAAAAAGAGCAGTTCTGGACTGAAATTACTGATTATTTTGACTTATTTGAGTTGCCAATATCTTGTTTACGCTACTACCCATATGAATGTTCAGGGGGCATGCTGCAGCGAATTCAGCTTATTTTAGCGCACTGTCAGCAGCCGAAGCTATTAATAGCCGATGAGCCGACCGCTGCATTAAATGAGGCATTTATTTCTAAAACTTTATCCTTTTGGGAGGAGTCATGCGCAACAGGGATGGCTATTCTCGTTATCACTCATCAAGTTAAGTGGTACAGCGAATTTGCATCCCAATTTTTAAAGCTTGAGAATCAGAAACTCACATCTTTTCTTGAGCAGCCGAAGCCTCAAATAAAACCGATGAGATTCCAGCAAAAAAGCTTACTATGCTGCAGGCTGGACGGGGTCGCCTATCGACAAACAGGTGGCTTTTGGCGGAAACGTTTAACACCAGTATTAAAGATTGAACACTTTTCTTGTCAGCAAGGTGAAATCGTCGGTGTTTGTGGTGCAAGCGGCAGTGGGAAGACGACCTTTTTACAAGTACTGCTAGCGCAGCTTGTATTTAAAGGGGAAGCAGTAAGAACAAGCATTCAATATGTACCACAAAGTTATACAGAAAGTCTCCCTGCTAAATGGACTGTCGCACAAGTTATACGCGAAGCACAGCAGGCAGCCGACTGCACTAAAGAGGAGTGTATCAGTCTACTTGAGCAGTTACAGCTACTGCCTGCACTTTTAAAACAAAAGGTATCTACGTTATCGGGAGGACAATGTCAAAAGCTTGCATTGTTCCGCGTGCTACTTAAGCGCCCAAAGTTACTTCTATTAGATGAAGCTTTTGCTAGTTTAGATGAGCAGACAACGGAGGCGATTACCGACATTTTACTTCAATTTGTTAAGAAAGGCTTAACGATTGTTGCAGTCAGCCATGATGAGGCTTGGTTAAGTACCTACGCATCAAAACAATACATTGTAGAACGTCAGACCGTAAAGGAGCATCACAATGAAAAAAGTTATTCTACTAATCATTATGTGTCTCATGCTAACAGCGTGTAACACAGCATCTAACACAGCGAATAGTAACCCAACAGAAAATGTACTGCGCTACGGTATTACGAAATCAATCGAGCATTTAAACCCAATCTTAACGGAAGAGGGACATAGTGAACTTCAGTCTCTTGTGTATAGAGGTTTAATGAAACAAACAGAAACAAACGATGTGGTAGGTGATGTAGCAAAAAGCGTTACCCTTTCTGAAGATGAATTGACCTATACATTTATGTTACATGAAGCAACTTGGCATGACGGGCGGCCAATTACGGCGGATGATGTGAAATTTACACTCGAACAAATCAAAACACCTGAAGTAGCATCGCCGTATTTTAGCGATTTTCAAACGGTTGTAGGTGTAGAAATAGTCGATAAACACACAGTACAAATCATCGTAAATGAGCCGACGCCTACGTTATTACATAAGCTAAAAGTTGGATTACTCCCACAGCACATTTATGAAGGGCAAGATATATTAACAGCCCCACAAAATACAGCACCTGTAGGAAACGGACCATATGTACTAAAAAATTGGAGTGCTGATGATGTGTTGACTTTTGAAGCAAATGAACGTTTTTACGGTACAACGCCTGAAATTGAAAAAATTATAGTTTTCACAAAACTAGATGAAAATGCAAAGCTTTTACGCTTAAAATCGGGTGACTTACATATCGCACAAATTACACCCCAGCAAAAGGAAGCGGTAGAAGCGTATGAGCATGTGGAGGTGAAAACTTTACAAACCGCTGATTATCGTGCATTGCAGTTTAATCAGCACCATGCACAATTAGCGGATGAACGTGTACGTAAGGCGATTAATCACTTGATTGATCGGGAGCAACTAATTCAGCTAGTTTTACATGGTACAGGTGAGCAAGCATTTGGACCGTTGCAGCGCAGCTTTGCACGTGCGGATGCTGATGTGTACCGATTAGACGTTGCACAAGCAACGAAGCTTTTAGAAGAAGCAGGCTATAAAAAAGAGACGAAATATTTCGAGAATGAAGGTGAGGTCCTACAGTTTAATGTCGTAGCACCGATTACGGATGCTGTACGTGTGTCTTTAGCAACGGTCATTGTCGAGCAGCTACAAGCAAAAGGTGTCAATGCGATCCTGCAAACAAAGGACTGGTCAAATATTGCGATTGAAGCTGAGGATACATTTATGATTGGCTGGGGCAGTGAAGACGATCCGGATACCCATACGTATCGAGTGTTCCATAGTACGGAGCATGCACCAGCAGGCTATAACTATGCATTGGTTAATAATCCCGAGATCGATGAAGCGTTAGAGAATGCAAAAGGTGGGACAAGGGGGGAGCGTATAGAGAATTATAATACGTTCCAGCAGCATTTAGCGGATGAAATGGTGTTTAGCTTTTTAGTCTATGTAGATGGTATTTATGCGATGTCAGACAAGCTGGTCGGTACAAGTAATAGAATACTAGGGCACAACGGCTTTGGCATCATGTGGAATATTGAGGATTGGAGATGGGAGGATTTAGATGTGTGATACGTTAAAAAGATTTGGTGTATCTATGGAGCCGACATTATTAAAACAGCTCGATGATTTTGTTCTTCAAAAGGGATTTCAAAATAGGTCCCATGCCATCCGAAGCATCGTCAGAGAAACATTAATAAATCAATTAGATGAAAAGGATGTCGTATATGCCTCCATTCAATTATCAAAAGAAGCGTTGGAATCACGATTTAGCGAGATTATAAAGCGCTGTGAGTACTGGGGCAGCATCAAGGCTTTTACAACGGTATTTACTGATTATCAAACAATTAGTATGCACTTTATATTGGAAATGGAAACGGAGCGCATTGGAGTCATGGAAAATGACCCGTTACTCTATCCAATTACCATTCATTCAAAGGGGAGCGATAAATGTGAAATTAACGAATAGAGAACAAGAAAAATTAATGATTGTCGTGGCTGCTGATTTAGCTTATCGCCGTAAAGCGCGCGGCTTGAAGCTAAATTATCCTGAAGCAATCGCTATTATTACGTATGAGATTTTAGAAGGAGCACGAGACGGTAAGACCGTAGCAGAGCTCATGGATAGTGGCCGTCATATTTTACGCCAAGATGATGTAATGGAAGGGATTGCACAAATGATTCATGACATCCAAGTAGAGGCGACCTTCCCAGACGGTACAAAGCTTGTCACAGTACATCATCCAATTCAATAGGAGGGATTTTTTATGATACCAGGAGAAATTAGATTGGCACAAGGCGATATTGTAGCAAATGTAAACCGCAGCATAAAAAGCATAGCAGTTGTAAATAACGGAGATCGTCCCGTACAGATCGGCTCACATTTTCATTTTTATGAGGTCAATGCACAGCTTGAATTTAATCGAATGGAGGCATTTGGCTATCACTTAAATATTCCGGCAGGCACAGCATTACGCTTTGAGCCAGGTGATAAAAAAACAGTCGATCTTGTGACGTTTGGCGGCAATCAAGAGGCGTACGGTTTAAATAATAAAACAAATGGTTCGATGAAGGAGGGAATGTAATGCTGCGTATTCCGCGTGAACAATATGCTGATATGTTTGGACCGACAACAGGTGATCAGATTCGATTAGCTGACACAAACCTTTGGATTGAAATTGAACAAGACTATACAACGTATGGTGATGAAGTAAAGTTTGGCGGTGGTAAGGTAATTCGGGATGGTATGGGGCAGCATCCGCTTGCTGTAGAGGCAGATTGTATGGATTTGGTGCTGACAAATGCTGTCGTTATTGACTATACCGGCATTTATAAAGCAGATATCGGTGTAAAAAACGGGCGCATTGCCAATATCGGAAAGGCGGGCAACTCACTTTTAATGGACGGTGTCACAATGACAATCGGTGCCTCTACAGACATTATTGCGGCAGAGGGGAAGATTGTCACAGCAGGAGGGATTGATGCACATATTCATTTTATATGTGTAGACCAAATCGAAACTGCGCTGCATAGTGGCGTGACGACAATGATTGGTGGTGGGACAGGTCCATCTACCGGTACGAATGCTACAACATGTACACCCGGAAGTTTTTATTTACATAAAATGCTGAAGGCTGTCGAACAATTTCCGATGAACTTTGGTTTTTTAGGTAAAGGAAATGCTTCAAGTGAAGCGCCGCTCATTGAGCAAATCGAGGCGGGTGCAATTGGACTGAAGCTTCATGAAGATTGGGGAACAACACCTGCTGCAATTGATACAAGCTTAAAGGTAGCAGACCAGTATGATGTTCAAATAGCGATTCACTCCGACACATTAAATGAGGCAGGCTTTGTAGAGGATACAATTGCCGCGATTGGTGACCGGGTTATTCATACGTACCATACAGAAGGTGCGGGTGGTGGGCATGCGCCGGATATTATTAAAATGGCGAGCTTCCCGAATGTATTACCATCCTCTACTAATCCGACTCGCCCGTATACGATTAATACATTAGAAGAGCACTTAGATATGTTAATGGTGTGTCACCATTTAGATCCAGCCATTCCAGAGGATATTGCCTTTGCAGATTCTCGAATTCGTAAGGAAACGATTGCCGCTGAGGATATTTTACATGATATCGGTGTGTTTTCGATGATTAGCTCGGATTCGCAGGCGATGGGACGTGTCGGAGAAGTAATTATACGGACGTGGCAAACTGCGCACAAAATGAAGGAGCAGCGCGGGGCATTACCACAAGAAACGACGACGGCTGATAACTTCCGCGTGAAGCGTTACATCGCAAAATATACGATTAATCCGGCGATTACACATGGAATTAGCCATGAGGTAGGCTCGATTGAAGAAGGGAAACTTGCTGATTTAGTGCTATGGGAGCCTGCATTTTTTGGTATTAAGCCAGAAATTATCATTAAAGGTGGCATGATTGCTGCGAGCATTATGGGGGATCCAAATGCTTCTATCCCAACCCCGCAGCCAGCGCTTTACCGTCAAATGTTTGGGGCATATGGCAAGGCGGTACATGACACAGCGATCACCTTTATGTCAAAAGTGGCGATTGAGCAGCAGCTCCCTCAAAAGCTTGGCCTTCAAAAAAAGGTGACAGCAGTTTCTAACATTCGACAGCTACGAAAAAGTGATTTACAGCTAAATAATGAAACACCTTTGATCGATGTAGACCCGCAAACTTATGAAGTAATGATAGACGGGGAGTTAATTACATGTGAACCAGCCGAGAGCCTTCCAATGGCACAGCGCTACTTTTTATTTTAAGAGGAGGAAAAAATATGATTATCGAAAAAGTACTAGGCAATATTTATAAGGATGATTTACGAAGTGGGCATGTAGAGAAAATTTATTTAAACAGTGAGGATTTAGTGAAACGTATTATGCGTGTGAAAACAGATCACGGAAAAGAAATTGGCATCCGCCTCGACGGACATAGCGATTTAGAGGACGGGGATGTGTTGTATAAGGACGAAAAAAATATGATTGTCATTTATACGAATAAGGATGATGTTATTTCAATTCAGCCACGCTCTATGTTGGAAATGGGCGATATCGCACATCAACTAGGCAACCGTCACTTACCGGCACAATTTGAAGGGGAAGAAATGTTTGTACAGTACGATTACTTAGTAGAAGAGCTGCTGACACAGCTAGGCATCCCGTTTAAGCGCGAGGAACGTAAAATGAAAAAAGCATTCCGCCATATAGGGCATTAATATGCACAACTTTTTGCTGCTCATGCAGCTAACAGATTCGAATTTCCCTTCAGGCGCGTTTTCACATTCCTTTGGGATGGAAACGTTTGTGCAACAGGAGCATATAAAGGATAGCATGCAGTTCCAGTCATTTTTAGAAGGCTATATTGAGCAGCTTTGCTATGCAGACGGTTTGAGTGCAAGGCTAGTGTACGACTATTTAGCAGACGGGGCATGGGAGAAGGTGCTAGCACTTGATGAAGTGTTGTATTGTTCAGCGAGTGCATCAGAATCTAGACTTGGAGCACAGCGTATCGGTCAGCAAATGCTACGCCTGTACCGTGCGCTCTATCCTGAGACACGATTAAATGACTATGCAGCAGCCATTCAGCAAAAGAAGGCGCACGGCCATAGCAGTATATGTCAGGCAATTTTACTTTTTGAACTAAAGTTTCCTCTAGAGATTGCAGTGCAAACGATTATGTATACAGCATGTTCTACCATTATTCAAAATGCGGTACGCGCCATTCCACTCGGGCAAACAGACGGTCAAAAAATGTTTCAGCTTGCAGTGGAAAAGTGTACCGAAAGTATCACGAAGATTATGCAATTAACAGAAAAGCATGTAGGGTGCACATCACCAATGCTTGAAATAAAGCAAATGCAGCATGAGCACATACCTGTACGATTATTTATGAGCTGAGGAGGAATTAGTATGAAAAAAAATCCAGTAAGAATCGGTGTTGGAGGTCCTGTAGGGGCTGGAAAAACAATGCTTGTTGAAAAATTAACGCGTGCAATGCATGGGATGTATGAGATGGCTGTTGTCACAAATGATATTTATACAAAAGAGGATGCAAAATTTTTAATGAGAAACGGGATTTTACCGGAAGACCGTATTATTGGTGTGGAAACGGGGGGGTGCCCACATACAGCTATTCGGGAGGATGCTTCCATGAATTTTGCAGCGATTGATGAGCTAAATGAGGCGCATCCGAATTTAGATTTGATCTTTGTAGAAAGTGGTGGCGACAATTTAGCGGCAACATTTAGCCCGGAGCTTGCCGATTTTTCGATTTATATTATTGACGTAGCACAGGGTGAAAAAATTCCTCGTAAAGGTGGACAAGGAATGATTAAATCCGACTTGTTCATCATCAATAAAACCGATTTAGCACCATATGTTGGAGCAAGCTTAGAAGTGATGAAAGAGGATACACTTGCAACACGCGGGCAAAAGGACTTCTTCTTTACGAACTTAAAGGATGAGGAAGGCTTGGAGGATGTAGTGAACTGGATTAAGCGCGAAGTGTTTTTTGAAGGGCTTGCACCAGCATGAGCACAGGAGAGCTGCGTTTACGATTAAAAAATGTAAATGGGCGCATGCTCTTTGAGGAGAGCTATGCGCGCGGTGCCTTTAAGCTTGGAAAGCCTGTATGGCGCAACGGTACTCCTCTCTATTACTTACTGCATGTCGGTGGTGGTTATGTGAGCGGTGATACATATACACAGCAAATCGAACTGTTAGACAATACGCGTCTTTACTTAACGACACAGGCAGCGACAAAAGTGTATAAAGGAACGACACCTGCTGTTGTATCAACGAGTATAAAGCTTGGTGAGCATAGCCATTTATCACTGTTGCAGGACCCGCTTATTTTGTATGAGCATGCAACATTTCATCAAATGACTACAATCGAGTTAGCCAAAACAAGTACATTATATTATAGCGAAATAATGACACCCGGTTGGTCACCGACAAAAGAGCCGTTTACGTATAAGGAACTTTATACCGAACTGGCCATTAGACGTGACGATAAATTATTTTATATAGATCGATTATGCTGGGAAAAAGGGCAGCAACAGCATCTACTGCAACTTGGTAACTATACACACTACGGTTCCTTTGTTTGCGTCGATAAGCTAGCAGATACATTTTATGATGAACTGCACAAGGTTACCCATCCGGACTGTGAAATTGGCTACTCACAGCTAGATAAAGAAGGATTTGTTTTGAAAATTGCAGCTAAAGAAACACAGCATATTGAAAATGTGTTCCAACGAGTCGATGATTTACTAAAACTGACAAAACAGGAGCAGCCATTGCGACTGCGTAAATATTAATAAATCAAGTGAACAAAAGCTATAAGGGGATATTCTCTTTATAGCTTTTTGCTGTAATTGCAACAAAAGGACCGCACGATAGCTGCATTCCGGAAATTATTTTTTTAACAAAAAAAGGGGCTTACTAGATAGCCCATTTATATACTAGGAAAAATTAAATTGTTAACGCCCCTCTGAATCCTCGCGCACTATAGTAAGAGTCTGCACCATTATGATACATGAAAACCGTATCATAGCGACGATCGCAGAAAATCGCTCCTCCAAGTTTACGTATTTCCGGTGGTGTTAAAACCCAGCTGGAAGTTTTCAAATCAAATTTTCCAAGCTGCTGTAATGAGCGATATTTGACTTCTGATAAAATTTCAATGCCCATCGATGCCGCCATATTCATTGCACTGTCTTCCGGTTTGTTTTTCTTTCTCGCATTCAATGCCTCCAGGTCATAACAAATACTTCTGCGACCTTTAGGGCTTTCAGGCGAACAGTCCATAAAAGTATACGTGTCCGTTTCATAATGATAGGCAACGACATCCGGCTCTCCCTCTGTACGTTCCATTTCATGAAGAGACCAAAGCTTTTCAGGATTTGCTTCCAGTTTTGCCTGCACATTTTCCCAGTCAATATTCGGATGCCGCTCCATATGCTGTTCGAACCTGGCTTTTAAAGTTGATAGTAATTGTTCATTCTGCGCTGTTGTTAAAGTTTTTCCTATTGCCATTGGTAGAAACACCTCTTAATAGTTATTTTAACCATAATATAGGGAAGATTTTCTAATGAAATTTTACTTGATTGATTGATGAGTTACGGCAAGACAGCGCTAAAGCCACGTTATACTTGTCTTTATCATTGCCTTTATTGCCGCTTGCGAGGCCCACCAATCCCAAAGTTTTGCCCTCGTTATAAAGTTAAGGAACAAAAGCACTAAAGCACTGCTCCAATTTAGTGTAGCACATTCAAAACGCCTGAGTAGATAGAAAGTGCCTCATTAAGTTTTTCAGTGCCCTCCTAAAATAAGGGAAGATATTACCGTTATTTGAAGGATGTAGCTCATTTTTAGGTTAAATAAGGGAACGTTTTACCGTTATTTTAAATAAAACCGTGAAATTTCATGTTTTTTAGGTCAATAACGGAAATTCCTTCCCTTATTTTTACTATTTTTTATGTTATTTTCGAAATAACGGAAATTCATTCCTCTATTTTTCTCATTACGCAATTCAATCTGCCTCTATCTTCATCAACCACTCCCTTTTAGGAACAAAAGCGCTTAAGTAAATTGCTCGACCACTTTTGTGCTAGGGCACAGAAAAATGAGCGATTTTCAAAAAGCGTTGTAAATAGCTTTAAATATTAATGTTTACCGCTAGTGGTACTGTAATAATGGTAAAATTTAATGAAAAGGGGGTATTTATTTGTTTCATGAAATAAAAGATATGCTAAATCACTTGGAGGATGAAGAACTGAGATCTTTATTAGCTCAATTCTTTTTACGTATGCAATTAGTTGAAGAAAGAAAGGGTTATTCAGAACAGCAATTCTTTTTAGATATTAAAAAAACATACAACGAACTATTAGCCTACAAAAAAGAACAAGCAAATAACGAACTGCACACACAATTTCATACTACTCATATTGTATTTGGCGATTCACCAACTGGAAGCTTAAAAATTGCTTTAAAAAAATTAGGACTAGATCAGCAGGAAAGGATTATTACCTTTTCCGATTTGTTTTCAATTGGTCCAATTTTGCACTTACATAACGCACAAGGTATTACTAATCGATTTGAATGGTTACGAACAAATATAAATATTGATGAAGAGGTGCTATTCAATTATGAAGATCACTTTAAACGTACTTTATTAGAAATCGAAAAAATCCCAAGTCACCATCCGATTATTATTTGGGCAGGAGAAAATGCACATGAACAAACTGGATTAAGGTTTGTTCTCTATTTATTAAAAGAGAAAACAAACGACATCTATATCATTCAAACAAATGAGGCATATAAAGCTCATTTTGATAGACCTGAAATCGATTTTACACCAAGAAATATGGGAGAGCTTTCAGGTGAACAATTAAAGCAAATTTATGAAAACGAGAAGATGGGTCATACACTGACGCAAAGGGAACGTAAAGCATTTGAACAGCAATGGGAGCAACTTTGTGAGGGGAAAGAAGTTTTACGCATTTGGAAAAGTCATCAAATAATGAGTGTCTCCGAAACTTTTTACGATGAGTACATCATCCAGACAGTGAAGAAGCTCCATCAGGAGAAAAAGCACAATGACTTTATAAAATCAGCTAGAATCATCGGCGAAGTAATTGGTCATTTAGATCAATATGTTGGCGATCAATTTATAGAATATCGCGTCAGACGTTTAATCGTCGATGGGATATTTGATATGGAAGGTGTCCCAAAGGCAATGCGCTTCTATAGCGTAAAAATACGATAATGTTTCAATTTCTAAATATCACATAAAGGGGTACTTACTTTGGAATTTAAACTTATGGAAGAAACCGATTTAGTTAAATGTATTGAAACTTTTATTAAAGTGTTTAATGATGAGCCGTGGAATGATGAATGGACATTTCCGAAAGCTCAAAAGTATTTATTGGATTTTTATCAAACACCTGGATTTTTAGGGGTTATCGTAAAAGAAAATGAAGAAGTAATGGGCTTTATAATGGGAGTACAAAGAAAATGGTGGAGCGGGGATGAATTTTATATTCATGAAATGTGTGTTGACTCCGAACGCCAAAATCGGGGAATTGGTAAAGCGTTGTTGGATTATTTAATTAAATCTCTAGGAAATAATATAAGCAACATCACGCTTTTAACTGATAGAGGTATTCCAGCTGAAGCATTTTATAAGAAGAATGGGTTTGAAGAAATTGAAAGACTTGTTTTCTTAAGCAAAAACCTTAAATCATAGATGGAGGTGTAAATAATTGAAAAGAATCCTAGTATGCTTAAGTTTTATGTTTATTCTCGTTGGTTGTTCAAATAAAAATGAAGATACGTCCACACAAATTTTGGACGAGAACAATGCTCAAATCGACAAATTGGAAGTCCAGAATGAGGAACTGCAGGCAACTTTGGATAATCTTCAAACGGATTTTAACTACAAAGAAGAGGAAGCGGCGTATTATAAACAAGTGATTGACGACCTTATTAAAGATTATAGTGATGCCGAATTAAAAGATTTAGCAATAAATTTATGGAATTATGAATTGGAAGTTAACGGGGTACCAGTTCCGACAAATGGTTTAGTCGACATACAAGATCAGACGATTGAAATTTCTTTGGTAGAAAGGCAAATGGATTATCCGATTTTGCCACTAGAAATATTTATGCAAGGACAAATTAGCGGGGATTATATAGACCATTTAAATGTGAATACTAATCCTTCTGAAACCTACGTTACTGATGGCACGGTTGTGACTGCTGTACATCATAAATATGCAGATGTAGAAAAAGGTTCAACTATTTCATTTTCAATAACGGAAGAATTAAGAAAACGATTAGGACTGGAAACTACCGAAATTATGATTAATAAAAAATAATATTACATTTCCTAACATTGATTTGGAAAACATCTGTTTAAATCCCCAATGAATTGAAAAACACCCCTGTCCTTTAATTAGAACAGGGGTGTTAATTTACAATAAGCCGGAAATTATAGATCGTGAAAGATTTTTGCGACTTCAATAAAAGTTTGTACACTCACATTTTCTGCAGGTACAACAGGAGTCCAAGGATCCCAAACTGATATTAAATAATTTTCCTCCGCAGTTTCTTTAACAAATAATAACTTTTTTTGCTCTTCACTATAATAAGCATCTGTTTCCAGCACATTATTCAATTTAATAAAACTAGACAGGTCTTCGTTTGTTTTTATTCCCTTATTGATAACTTGAATATCAATATTAAATAACTTAATAATTGGAAATTCATTATATTCATATTGTAATGATATAGAGTGAACGGAAGATAATAACTCTCCTTCTAATACCGCATAATGTTGATTTTGTTCATGCGCTTGCTGTTTTAACTGCTCTACAATTTCCATCATTTTCTCGTATGATGATTCAGGGCTATCATACGTTAATCTTCCTTCTTTAAATTCGTATTGTTCTAATATAGTTTTTGGAAATGTCCATCTAGCTGTTATATCAACAGGTAAATAGTCGAATGAGCGAAACGTATCAAAATTATGCAGATGGAACAAATTGGGCTCACCATATTGCTCATATGCCTCTACATCTAAAAAGTGTAAAAATTTCCCAGGCTCAATTGTTTTTCTTAATCGATCCATTAGCTTTCTATTTTTCATTGATATATCATCCGCCTGATGATGAGGAATCATTTCTTCATCTGTCATTGTTTCTATCTCAATAACGGAAGATGCATTCTTATTAAAAAACGTCAAACCATTGAAATTCATTGCACCGACTGTTGCGACGGAAAGAAGTAAACCGAAACAAATCATAGCAAATGTCGGTAATCGTCTTATCTTTTTATCTTTATGAGATGAGATTTTTTGAATAACTCGCTGTTTGTTTGGGCTCTCGATTTGCTCGTATTGTTCCTTCAATTTTTTCTCAAACGTATCGAAATCTTTCATATAATCAACCCCTTCTATAATAAATTTTTCACTTTTACTTTTAAACGTTCGTATCGTTTTCGGATTGTTGCTGGTGGTTTTTCAAAAATCTGACCGATTTCATCAAAACTATAATTTTCAATTACACGTAATAGCAGGAGTGATCGTTCTTCAGGCTTTAAATGGATAAGTATTGACTCAAGCTGATCATCATTGTCGTGATCAAAGACTGCTGTAGTTGTTTCCTGCTCAATAAAGGGAATGAAAGACTTTAATTTTTTTCGCTTTATTTTATTGAGACAATGAAAATACGAAATTTTATAAAGCCAAGCATTCGGATTTTCAATCGAGGCTAATTTGCCGTACTTCATCGCCTTTATAAAAACTTCTTGGACGGCATCTTCAGCGTCATATGTATTTCGTAAGAGGCTGAAGCAATATTTATAAATTTTGTCATAGTACGCTTCAATGAGTTCATCCATCTCACGTATTAAAAATTTTTCATTAGTCATGGTCATGATTTTTGGCTGCAATTAAACCACTCCTTTCATAAACATTAGACAATTTAGTGGTTGGAAATGTGACATGATTTGGAAAATATGTATATAGAAAAAATAATGATTCAATGATAAAATCAAAATCACTATTAAATTAGAAAATTATGTTAATAAAGAATAATTCAAATTCTCTTAAAAATAAAGGGGGACAATCGCTTGAACAATATCATTGAAAACAATAAAAAAAGCTGGGATATCGTAGCGAAGCATTTTGCTGGGGGAGACGCATTACCGGGCTATGGGCCTTTAGCGCAAACAGAAGAGGAGCTGCATTTAATCGGATCTGTTGCAGGGAAGAAGGTGCTTGAAATTGGCTTTGGTAGTGGGCATTCTCTTTTATATATGAATAACAATGGAGCAAAGGAGCTTTGGGGAGTCGATTTTTCGAGCGCGCAGAAAGAGCTGGCGCAAACGACGTTAAATGGTATAAAAGCAACATTACATACAGCCCCAATGGAACAGGAGATTGGTTTACCGAAAAACTATTTTGACTTAGTGTATTCCATTTATGCAATCGGCTGGTCAAGTGATTTGTCCGCAACGTTTAAGCTGATACATAGCTACTTAAAAGATGGGGGCGAGTTTGTTTTCAGTTGGGAGCACCCTTTTTATAGCCAAATCAAGTGCCGAGATCATCAGTTTTTATTAACCGATTCTTACCAGCGTGAAGGATATATTGAAACGACGACATTTAAAGGGGAAGATGCGCCTATGCAAATACCCAAATATAAAATGGCGACCTTTATTAATGCACTGTTACGGGCGAACTTTGAACTTGTGGAGATTATCGAAAGTGATATACCTGAACAAGCAAAAACTGAAGAAGTAACGTATTCCGAGAGATATTATTCACTGCATAAAGCCAGTCACTTTCCTACGACGTTTATCGTAAAGGCTAGAAAACGCAGTTAATCAAATAGGGGGTAAGTATGATGATAAGAAAATTAACAAATAATGACCGCGAACTAACAATGGCACTAGTAGAAAAAAAGCCGGCAGAAAATTTATTTATTATTGGTGATATAGAGGCTTATGGAATGGAATCGGATATTCAGGAGCTATGGGGACAATTTGAAGAGGATCAGCTTATGGCGGTTTTACTGCGCTACGATCAAAATTATATTCCCTATAGCGAAGGGGACTATGATGCAGCAGGGTTCGCAGAAATTATTAATATAAACAAAGGTCCTATTGAAATTTCGGGGTTGCAGCATTTAGTCGCTCCATTACGAAAATGGATTAATCGCGGGATTCGTCGGGATAGTGAAACGTATTATGCAAAATGTACAAAATTGACGGTTCCGATTGCAGATTTGGACTTTTCAAATGTGACGTATTTACAGCCGCATGAATATGAGGAAAATATTGAAATGCTCAAGTCCATTCCTGAGTTTTCAACAGGTACTTTTAGTATTGAAGGAAGAGAACGCGCGGAAAAGTTTAGAACAGGACGTACATATATTATCCGCGATGAACAGGGGGTTATGGTGTCCTCTGCATCGACAACCGCTGAAAATTCCCAGTCTGCCATGATTGTAGGGGTTGGAACGAGACCGGGTTACGCAAAAAAAGGGTATGCGACACACTGTATGCTAAAGCTTTGTCGGGACTTGCTTGCTGAAGGGAAATCGATTTGTTTGTTTTATGACAATCCTGCAGCAGGGCGCATTTATAAACGAATTGGATTTGAGGATATCGGTTTTTGGTCAATGATTCGATTTGAAGAGGAAAAATAAAGGAGGGAAACGAATTGCGTACTTTATTAGCAGAACAGCCAATTCAAATAAATGCCTATGACATCGATGCGATGGGCATTGTCAGTAATATTGTGTACGTACGATGGTTTGAGGATTTACGTATGGCTTTTTTAAACGAACATTATCCATTAGCAGAAATGATGGCTGTGCAAATTTCACCAATTTTGATGAAAACAGAAATAGAATACAAAGCCCCTTTAACAATTTTTGATAAACCGGTCGGACGGTGTTGGATGGTGAAAATCGGGCAATCCAGCTGGGAAATGGAGCTGGAAATTACTACAGAAAAACATATCCATTGTACAGGCAAACAATCCGGATGCTTTTATCATTTAGAAAAGAAAAAGGTTGCGAAAATACCGGAGCCATTGAAGAAGCTTTTTGAAATAAGCAGTAAATAGTTAATGTAGGAGAATGCAAAAGATGACTATTAAAATGCAACGATTTAATTCAGAAGTTCAAGATTTAACGGATTTCCTTACTAACAACGAATGGCCGTTTTTTGCGAACCCTGTAGTTAATCCTACAGAAATAAAAGAAAAAGCAGCGAATGGTTATTATGAAAAGGGTCGCGAAACATTTTGGATTTTAGTCGACCATGAAAAAGTAGGGCTAGTAATTATTGATGATATTGATGATTCGATTCCATTGTTTGATATCCGGTTAACTCCCAAGGCAAGAGGAAAGGGAACAGGTGTACAAACTTTACGCTGGCTGCAAAACTATTTATTTGGAGAAAAAGGGAAAATCCGGATTGAGGCTTATACGAGAACAGATAATGTACCAATGCGGAAATGCTTTACTAAATCAGGATTTGTAAAAGAGGGCTACTTGCGAAAAGCCTGGGAAAATGAAGACGGCACGGTTGTAGATAGCGTGTTATATGCAGCTATCTATGATGACTGGAAGACAGGTATTATAACACCGGTTCAACTGGATGATGTGCCTTATTAAAAGGAGAAATGAATAAAGAATGAAAGAGTATCTGGAAACTATCGTAAGAAAAGAAGAAATAAATTTAGACCTAATCAATATAGACGAAATGCTCCAATTCATGCTGCAAAATATCGGGAATCCGGATGCTTATTTACGTGATGACCTAATTTATAGGGGATTTTGCGAATTAATTCTGAACGAAAAACTAACGGTGGAACAATTAGTTGTACTATTAAATACATGCATGGATGACGAGCATCTTTATTTAAATATTTCGCATAACGATCCTTCGGATGATGTATTTACTCGATCTTTTTCAGCACTTGTCATCGCGCTTATTTTAGGTAAAGATCGTGAAAACAGAAAATTGCCTGAAGCACTTATTCTAGAGACGATTCAACGGAGTGTCGATTATTTAAAGCTTGAAAAGGATTATCGGGGGTTCGTCAATTCGAAAGGCTGGGCACATGCGGTTGCACATGGTAGTGACTTATTAGCTGAAGCCATTGCACACCCGCTTATGAAGGATTTACATTTGTGTCATAAAGCATTGCAAAGTTTAAAAAGCTGCCTGCATACGGACTATGCTTTTATTGATAAAGAGGAAGCGCGCATGTTACCGGTAATTGATGCATTACTGGACAAAGGATTGACAGACGAACAGTTGTTAGCATGGTTAAAGGAATTACATGAAATTGAAATAGACGAATGGCATATGAAATATCGGTACGAATGGAATGTGAAGAAGTTTGAAGCCACATTATTAAGACATTTATTAAAAACTAACAAATGCCTACTTACGACCAATTGGATTATTAAGAATTAGCAGAAGGGAGATGAGAGGTTGAAACGAGCTACACTAATAGTTCTGCCGTTCATTTTATACATATTGGGTTTACTGCTCTATTATTTCGACAAGATTAATATTTATCTGTTTTTTATTTTGATAATAACTGGCTTAGGAATCGCGCTTTTAGGATTTTATCTTTACCGGAACAACAATAGGCAGAAGCAGATTTTTGTGGGAATTTTTTTTGTGATATCTTTAATATGCGTATTTGAATCTCGCTTAATTAATTATGAAGTCTATACTTATTTCGTAACGTCCTATAATGAGCCTTTTGAAATTGTTGAAGATTCAGGTATACATATACTTTCAGTGGATATCTTCGAAGCGGCGTATATTGATGATTTAGATTACTTAATAAAGACGCTAGAATTATCAAATGATAAAGAAGTATTGGATGCGGAAATGGTAACAAATAAAATTCGTTATACTTCGAAAAATGATGAGTTATTAAGTTATATACGTCCCGCGGAGAAGCATTTTGAAACGATGAAGGAAAATGTTGTGGCTTATCTGCCGGGAACCTCTTCTGCTATTGAAGATTTTTTAAATAGAGAAGATTTTGAAGGTGACAGTGCAGGACTGGCTACTGTATTAAGCGGACTCGCAGAAAAAGGCAGCTTCAACAATAACGTACCGATTGCCGTAACAGGTGCGATTGACGGGGAAGGGAATGTGAAGGAAATTGGCTCTATGAAAGCTAAAATTCTCATTGCAGAAAAAAGCGGTTTTTCGCATATTTTCATACCAGAGGAAAATGCAAAAGAGGCGAGAGAAGTAAAGGACATACATCAACTTAACATTGAGCTTATTGAAGTGGCAACGGTCGAAAATGCTGTAACGGAAATAGAGAAGCTAAATACTTAAATTAGTAAGTATCATTAATAATCAACAGAACGCTATGGCACAAAATGGTCGTAGCTTTTTTATATTTGTAGTAAATATTAAAATTTAAAACCAAAGCACATGTTCAATCTTTATATAGTCAAGTGAGGTGAAGAAATGGATTTTGAACGACTTGTTATATACATAACGAATGGCGCATCAATGAAAAATTGAGGCTTAAATTGAATAAGAATCTTTAAAGAATGTTTTGTTTAGTGAATTCTATTTATTCTCTGCATATATTGTAATTAAAGCAATTTTACATCCGTTAATATGAGGAGGATATGCCGATTAATGATCATAGAAATAAATCTAATCAACCCTCTGATTCAACAGATATTCAGATTGCTAGACTTGCATTTATTGCAGCAACCATTACTACGCTTGGAGATGGTTTAGCAGCATTGGCTGCAGGTCTTGCTCTACAAGAATTGGAAAAATCGAACAATCAAAGTACACAACCTCAATATGATTCATCAAAACAGATGGATTCTACACAAAAGCAAATTGATTATTTAATAAAGGAATTAAAACAAATTAAAAAGATGTTAAGTTAAGAAGGGAGTAAATCTTTGCAATATGTTATACAACCATCGTTAAACAGCATAGTGATGAATCTCACTAAAGCTCTTGAAGGTGAATATAATGCCATACGTTTTTATGAACATTTAGCCCAACTTGCCCCTAATGATGAAATTAAAAAACGTATTCTTGAAATTAGAAAAGATGAAATGCGTCATTATCATGGGTTTTCTTACATTTTCACATGCCTTACTGGGCAGCAACCTTCTCCACGAATATCTGAACCATTACCGACTGATTTAAAGCAGGGCATCATCACTGCATTTCATGATGAACAAGAGGCAGTAGAGTTCTATCATCGAGTAGCTAGAGAAACAAATATTCCTTATATCAGTCATCAATTTCGTTCAAATGCTGCCGACGAACAAAATCATGCTGTCTGGTTTTTATATTTCATGAATCATCACTAGTATTTAGAGGGTGCATTAATAACCCTCCCTTTTTATTTGTAATATTTTTTTGCATCAAAAATAATTGGGCTAGTAACATCTAGATTGGACAAAATATTAAATGGTATTGGTTGGATAGTTCGTGGGGGAAAGGGTAATTAAGAATTTCTGTAATGTGATAAGTAAGAGATTAGTTCTAGTTCACACAAAAAATCGAAACTGCATCATGCAATTCGATTTTTTGTGCATTATGGTAAGAGTTCTAGAGAGGGTTTAAACCCTCTTTACACACAATTATTTATTATGATGATAATGTTTTATTTCCCCGTTTTTGAATTTTACTTCAAGCTCAAAGGACTTATAGTTTTCATCGAGAGCAAATGCTTTTAGTACTTCTTTACGAACATCCTCATCACTAGTAGTTTCGTCAAATGTTAACTGTTTTAATGCATCGACAAAATTATCATAGGCTTGATCACCTTTATACTCAACACCTTTAATTTCATCATCTAGTTCTGCGTAAATATTGTTTCCATCGTTCTCATATTCAACATCATATGAATTTCGATTCGCATATTCTACGTCTAAATCAAAGTCAGTAAAAGCATAATTTACATCTGCGACCTTAATGCCAGTACGTTCATTTTCATTTTCTGAGTTATTAGTGGTATTTTTGTTATTCGTTGTTTCATCAATAGTACTATTATTACCTGTAACATCCTTATTTGTCTTTGTATCATCGTTGTTACATGCGTACAATAATCCCAATAATAATGGCATTGTAAGTATTAATTTAAATAATTTCATTTTATTCTCTCCTTTAAAAGTGGCTTGATAACTTAATTTAAGCCGCTAATTTTTAATAAAAGTATTCCCAAATTAAAATAATCTATCCATTTGTACTGTAATTGAAAATTTTTCCTAATATAAATCACTAAAAACGCTATGGCAGAAGTTAGCCATAGCGTTTTAAATTTAAAATTTAAATGTATCATCCGTAATCGGGGCTACTTTAGCAACTGCATAAGTCGCGCCTTTTTGGCTGAAGAAATCATATGTTGAGCCTGTATTGGAAATCCCGTTCATGACAATCGGGTTGACTTCCTCGTCAGGGAACATTGTATCGTGCCCCAAATTCATGAGCGCTTTATTTGCATTATAGCGCACATATTTTTTCACTTCAGGGGAAAGTCCCGTTTCTGCGTATAAATCATCGGTATACTTCATTTCATTTTGATATAAATCGAGTAAATATTCATAGCCCCACAAAGTTAGCTCCTGCTGTTTTTCTGTTGGGAACGTTTTGAAAATGTTCTGGGCGAAAAAGCCGACTGCTACTCCGTGGATTGATTCGTCCATTTTGTTCAAGTAAGTTCGTCATTCTTACTTCTGCTATATGCAGCTTATAATTTCTTATAAGATCAGATCATATCATATATAACTTTTGCTATATCTCTCCGCTTCGGATACCATTATTGACTTGTACCCTACTCTACTCGCTTCCATGTAAAACCATGTGCTTTCGATGATCGTTGCACCTTATTGATATATTTCAACCTTTTAACTATCAATCTTGGCTCAAGATTGTCCTCGACTTAACGTTAGGATGTTCCTTGAATTCAAAGAGTTTTACTTGCGCCACGATTTAACGCAAGATTAAGCTAATTACTTCCGCACTATTTCGCAGTACACCTTGTCCGCCTAAATAAAGCGGGTAGAAGAAGCCGGAATAGAATAGGAAGCTTTCCAGCATAACTGAAGCGTACATCGCTTTCCATAAGCTTTCCGGGTCATCTTCTTTTATAGCAGAATATACTTCTCCAATACGGTTAGCTTTATATTGAAGAAACTCATTTTTTTGCACCCAATCGAACACTTCGTCAATTTCCGTATTTGTACAAAGTGTTGTGAAAATATACGAATAAGACTTCGCGTGAATCGCTTCAAACGATCCGAAAACTGTTAATACCGCTTTTTCCTGAAAATCAGGTGTATACTTAGCGATTTCATTCATGCCAATGTTCGTTTGTACTGTATCAAGCAATGTCAGGCCGCCGAACACTTTTTTGTACGTATCTTGGTGCTCGAATTCCTTCCATTGTTTGACGTCTTTACTGACTGCAATTTCCTCTGGGAACCATATTTGTTTCCATTGCTGATCCCAAAAAATACGTGCGAGTTCACTCGTTGGGGTATTCCAGTTGACCGCTTTATACGTTAAATTTGACATGCGACACACTCCTCAATTGTAAGTAAACGTTGGCGTACGTAATAAACGGTTTTAATACCACGCGTCCACGCATAAATGTAGGCTTTTGCTAATTGTTCTGTGTTCCACTGGTCCGTTACGTAAAGTGTCATGGAAATTCCTTGGTCAATATGCTTTTGCGCGGCTGCGTAAAGGTCGATCAGTTCATACGGATTTACATCATAGGCTTCTGTATAGAGTTCCTCATTGTCATTTGTTAAAAATGGCATCGGATAAATGGTACGGCTGTCCGCATAGTCACGTACTTCCACACGTTCCGTAACAGGGGAGATAGAAGCCGTACAGCTGCGGATGTATGAGATACTGCCTGTCGGAGCGATCGCCAATCTGTAGGAGTGGAATAACCCATGCTCCAATACGTCAGACTTCAACTGGTGCCACATATTTTGAGTAATAATCGGTGTAGCCCCAAGTGCTTTAATCACACCAGGTGTAAGTTCTATTTCTTCTTTGTTTATATACTTTTCAAAATAAACCCCGCTCGCATAATCGCTTTCCTCAAATCGGTAAAATGTTTCGTTCTTTTCCTTCGCAATTTCCATTGATGCTTTTAACGAGTAATAGTTCAATGCTTCCATAAACGCATCGATAAATTCGATGGACTCTTTGGAACCATAACGGATTCCGCTTTGTACGAGGTGTCCATGCAAGTTCATAACACCTAATCCAACAGAGTGCATTACTTTGTTCGCTTTAGATACAGAAGGAACGTTGACGATATCTGTCATAGTTGAAACATTCGTCAAAAGACGCATTGCTGTATCGACAAGCTGACCGAAATCCTGAACTTTCGTTGCTTCATGAATGTCAATTGAACCTAGGTTACAAGAAACATCGAGGCCATATTCATTCGGCTCATTTTGATCGGTAACAACACTTGTTTGTTGGTACTGAAGTATTTCGGTGCATAGATTGGACATCTTCACACGACCGATTTCCTTTAATGGATGAGCGTTATTAACATTATCATCAAATATTTCGAACGGATAACCCGATTCAAATTGAGCTTTTTTGATTTCCGTATATAATTTACGTGCATTTAATCGTTTCAGTTTACGGATGTTCGGATTATCCAATAGCTCGTAGTACATTTCCGTAATCGAAATTTCCGACATGCGTTTTCCGTATTCTTTATAAATGTCATAAGAACTAAACAAGACGATATCTTTATCGCGGCGCATCAGTTCAAAGAAAATATCCGGAAGAATAATCCCTGTTGAGAGTGTGGCAAGACGGATTTTATCGTCTGCATTTGGTTTTTTGGAAGAGATGAACGCCTCAATATCTCCGTGGAAAACATTTAAGTAGACGACTCCAGAACCATTTCGTTGCCCAAGCTGATTCGAATAACTAAAGGAGTTTTCCAGCAGTTTCGCAACTGGCATTACCCCGCTCGCACGGTTTAATATCCCTTTAATCGGATCACCTAAAGGACGCAGATCGGTTAAGTTTACTCCGACACCGCCTCCTAATCGGGAAAGCTCCAGGCAATAGCCGATGTTTTCGGCAATCGAATTCATCGTGTCGTCCATCGTCAGTTTAAAGCATGAGACAAGCTCACCGCGTGCTTTTTTCCCGCTGTTTAAAGCAGTAGGTGTTGCCGGCTGATAGGCAGTCATGACCGCTTTAATGGCCTTTTCTGCCAATGCTTCATCACCCTGTGCTAAATAAAGGGCAATAATAACGATTCGGTCTTCATATTTTTCAAGAATTTCTTTTCCGTCTCTGCTTTTCATTGCATAGCTATCGTAAAATTTCGAAGCACTCATAAACGAGGGGAAACGGAATTTATACGCATACGCTTTTTTGTACATCCGTTTAATAAAATCCATTGAGTACATTTCAAGAAATTCTTTTTCATAATAGCCTTCATCAACTAAATAGCGTACTTTTTCCTCAATATCGATAAAGTAGCGTAAACGGACATTCACGTCTTCTAGGAAATAGCGGCGTGTTGCTTCTTTATCTTTTGCTAAATCCAGTTCACCCGTAGCACGGTAACGATTTAATATGTCATTGTTTAATTTTAAATATTGTTTCATCATTAAACCTCTTTCCAAATGGAATAATAGTAATTTTTAATGGTTTCGTAATTGAATGGGGTCCCACGTAATTCTAGTTTCTCGATTAACGGAATGCCGTATTTTGTTGCTAAAAGATCACCTGCTCGGCCGAAAAAAGCATGACCGAAATTACGGTTCCCGCTTACGATAATTCCTTTGCATTGATTGTAGTTCGCAGTCATGAACTGATCGACGATAGGGGGGACAGAGCCTAATCCATCCGTATATGTAAATAGCAGATACGGCGCATCGATTTTATCCACATCGGCTAAATCCTTTGCAGGCAAGCCAAGTTTTTGCACGATGTATCGTACATTGCCAGTTCGTGAAGCATAAATAATCATGCAGTTATTTCAGAAATTCGGTTAATAATGGAAGTTGGCTCTGCGATAAATTCTCCGTTGATTTCGAATAAAGGGACAGATAGAAAGCCTGCATCGAGTACTTTTTGCTTTGCCGTTTCGTCCTGGTCAATATTAATAATCTCGACTTGTAAGTTCGCAGCATCAAGTTCGGATTTTACCCATAGGCATTTTGGACAGATTGTTTTCGTATAAAGTTTCATTAATAGAATCCCTCGCTATAAAGATATTTATTGTGCTGTACGTTCTAAAGAAAATATAAAAAGGCTATCCCGGGAAAAAAAGGATAGCCTGAAATGGAAACGTAAATGGAAAAATTGCGCCTCCATTTCCTATTCCCCGAAGAAATGTACGTAGTTTTAACACGGCAGGTCTCCTGGCTTTGCGTCATCCATCAGACGTACCTTCCCATGCACGTGGCACAGTGGCAATTTTAGTCTTCAGTCAGCATTTACAGTTGCGGGGACAGCGTTGGTTTTGCACCAAACTTCCCTTTTAAACTACATTTAGTAGTACCGTGATAAAAAAACACAATATATGGTTGTGAATTGAGTATAAGCCGTTCCAAAGTAAAAGTAAAGGAAAGAAATATAACTTGATCAGCTATTGTACTTTTTAAAGAGAAAGTTGACAGAACTAATACCTATACAAATCAAAAAGGAACTAAAAAACACATTGCCCAAAACTTCGAATGAACAATGTGTCATATTAATGCTTTAATTCTCTTTTCCACATGACGTAATTATAGGTTGCTTGAATAGCAAATAAAATGGTGATGAAAAATGTTATGAAAATAAACAACCTAGAAAATCCTAGCATTAAATAAATGACTCCGATTGAAAGTATACATATTGGAATCGAATAGACAGTACGCCAAAATTTTCGGCGGTATGAAAGGGCATAATAATTGAACTTAAAACCTTTATCAACTTTCGGTTTTTTTCTGTAATAAAGATATAAGCCAATCGAAATAATAAAAGAAGTAACAATAGGGATGGCGAGGATGAATAAATTTAAGTTTTGGAAATTCACTGTAGTCCTCCTTCTAAAATCCTTATGTTGGTTCATCACCATAAGTTGGGGATGACATTATTGAAAAAATAAGATTCGCTACGGGAAAACGCGTTGAAGCGTCTGTTGTACTACATTCCGGGGCAGGCATTTCGGGCGGTGTGGCTACAAAGCCTTTGTAGATTGAATTGTTAATGAAATAAATAGCGGAAGGAATTTCCGTTATTTCGAAAATGACATAAAAAATAGTCAAAATAAGGGGAGAAATTTCCGTTATTGACCTAAAAAACATGAAATTTCAGGATTTTATTTGAAATAACGGTAAAACGTTCCCTTATTTACCCCAAAATGAGCTGCATCCTTCAAATAACGGTAAAATCTTCCCTTATTTTAGGCGGGCACTGAAAAATTTAAAATAAGGCACTTTCTATCTACTAAGGCGTTTTGTCCACTCGAAGTTGGACGGACGCTTCAAAATCAAAATTTTCGGATTGGTGGGCCTCGTAAACGGCAATAAAGGCAGTGATAAAGACACGTCAAGCGGCTTTAGCGCTGTCTTGCCGTAGCCCATCAATTATTCAAGTGAAATTTTATTAGAAAATCAACCTCATGTTATGGTGATGAACCTTTATGTTTTGTAATTTCCATTATATAGTAGATGGGGCGGAATTTCATTAATTGGGGATAAATTCTATACCTTTACTTACCTTCTGATATATCTTAGGAAGGTTTTTTTATATTTGCGCTGTGGGCAGTTGTCAGTTACTTGGATATGCTACCACCATTAAAACAAGATAAATATAAGTTTAAAAAAATTGAATGTTTTACAATATATGCTAATTATATCTTGACACTCGATATATACACATTTTAATATATGTAATATCGATATATCGACAGTCAATATATGGAGGGCCTATGATTCCTTTATCAGAACCAACGTATTTAATTTTATTAGCATTAATAAAAGAACCAACGCATGGCTATGGCATTATTAAAGCAATTTCAGAGGTAAGCGAAGGGCAGTATGAAATCGCACCGGGAACGCTTTATGGGGTATTAAAAAATATTGAAAAACAAAAGTTAATTGAAGTAGTTGGTGTTGATTTAGACAATCGAAAGAAAAAGATTTATGCCATTACAGATGCAGGAAAAGAAGCGCTAATCTATGAACAACGACGTTATGAAAAGCTATTATTATTTACATACAAATTAAATGGTGAGGGATAAGATGGCAATTACACGAACATTGAGTAAAAGATTTAATTCATTTGAAGCTGAAGAACAATGGTTAAACGAGCTTGCCCAAAGCGGTTGGCGTCTTGTAGATTACGATAAAAAAGAAATTGGTGAAAACTATTATATATTTAAAGTTGATTTAGATGCGGTAAATATGCGATACAAAATTGATTTCAGAAGTTTAAAAGATAAAGAAGAGTTTGATGATTATAAGAAGCTTTTCCATGAAGCTGGTTGGGAGCTAATTGCAAAAAATCATTATTATATGAAACATATTTTCATATCAATTGAGGGAAAGGATATTTTTTCAGATCAATTATCACTCATTGACCGTGAACGAAGATTTCGCAATATAATGTCATTTTATGTAATTGGATTTGCGGCTGCAGTAATTGGCGCATATATTGCAACATTTTATTTTGATTACGATTGGTTAAATGCTCTTATTATTATGGGGATACCAGTAGTTATATGGTATAGCTATGGGTTATACAAATTCCATAAAAAAGTACGTCAATTACAACATGGGAGGTAATGAGATGAAATATTTGAAAACACTCGATAATATATTCTTTTTCATGTCACTATTTGGAATTATCCCATTAATTTTAGCTGCATTTGATGTATATCGCCAGCAAGTTCAAGATTATAAAATTGTGTTTTTATTCTCGTTATATATCGGAGTAATTGGTTCCTTTATTTTAAAAAAGTACAAAACAAAAAAATATGAGCAACTCATGAGAAAAGGTGTACCAGAATCTATGAATTAGTAAATCAATTTTTTAAATAGTAAGCAAAGATAGAAAGGAGCTTGTTATGAAAAAGATACTACCATTCCTATTCGCCATGCTCGTCTTAACTGGGTGTAGTGAGCAAAATGAAATGGAGGGCCAAGGAGTCATCAATACAGAAGCGCCACTTGTTGAACGGGTGGAGGCGGAAATGAAAAAGAAAACCAACACGCTTGAAAATATTTTCCAAGGTCAGTTTGATGATCGGGAAATTGCTTTTGCTACATATTATGAGAATTTAGATCGCGATGAATTCGTTTATCCACAAACGAATTATTCTTTATCAGAGGAAAAACAGGAAGAATTGTTGAATTATATAAAATCCGTCGAAGTGAAACTTTATAAAAAAGATTTTTCTCAAAAAGATGAAGATTTTGATTTTTGGATTATCCGTCCTCAATATCTATATTTAAGTGGTCCTACAATCGCAATAGATTTGGATCATAAAATCTTAAGTGTAGGTGCAGAGGATGTATCTCCAAACGCTTATAAAGTAGTCAATCAGGAAGAAGAAGTATTTGAAAAGTTGGTAGAACTGTTTCATAGTTCCGAAAGACAGGAGCGGAAATATTAGGGGCATTTTTGAAAGTAAGCTGGAGCATCGATTGGTGGTAAGTCGCGATTATAATCTACAAATTCTTTACATACGCTATATGGCACAATTTACTGAGTAAATGGAGGTCTGTGGATGCGAAGTTGGCAAAGTGTGTTGTTTGAAAGGTTTTTAATGCTAAGGGGAACTAAAAAGAAATTTTTGGATGCACGGCTAATGGAAAAATTTATAGCAAGCAAATACAATGAGCGGCCCTATGTATTAGATGAGAAATTTCAGCAAAAGCACTCGATTAGAAAAAACGAGATAGCCGGGATGCTGTATTACACGATTAATGACCAGCCTTCTCCGAAAAAAGTGATTTATTATTTCCACGGGGGAGCTTACATTAATGACCCGCTCATTTTTCATTGGCGCTACTTAGTAAAGCTGGCTGAAGTAACGAATTTTACAATTGTCGTACCGATTTATCCGAAGCTTCCACGGAATACGGTTAAGGAAGCATTTGAGGCAATTCATAGCTTGTATGATCAATTAGTAAAAGATTATGACGTACCGTTTATTTTTATGGGGGATTCTGCTGGTGGCGGGTTAGCGTTGGCATTCGCGCAAGATGTAAAGCACCTGTCGAAAATGCAGCCGCAGCATATTGTACTTCATTCGGCATGGCTAGATGTAAGAGGAGAGGATCCTCAGTATAAAACGCTGGAAAAACTAGATCCGATGCTTGGCGTATTAGGGGCACAGGAACTCGGTCGTATGTGGGCAAACGGACTGGATTTAACACATTATAAAGTCAGCCCTTTGCATGGAGAAATAAAGGATATTGGTCAAATAACGGTTTTTGTTGGGACAGGAGAGCTTCTTCTTGTCGATGCAAGAATGTTGCGAAGTAAAGCAAATGAACAAAATGTAGCCCTCCATTATTACGAATACCCGAATATGAATCATGTATTTCCGGTATTTCCAATTCCCGAAGCGAAGAAAGCTTTCAATACATTAGTGCAAATCATCAATAATTAACTGTTAACGCGTCAACTTTTTGATGCGTTTTTTTTATAATAAAGGGGGATATCATTTCATGAAAGTATATATCATTCGACATTGTGAAGCAGAGGGGCAAGCTCCTGAGGCAATGTTGACGGCAACGGGAATGGAAGCACGAAAGCGTCTTGCGGATTTTTTAATTCCTTATCAAATAGAGGAAGTCATTTCCAGTCCATATGAAAGAGCCATACAGACAATAGAAATGTTCATCCAGGACAACGGTATTCCCTTTAAAGTAGATGAACGATTAAAGGAAAGGGTATTGAGTAGTGAAAATCTTGTAGATTGGCTTGAAAAATTACAGCAAACCTACATAGATTATGATTTAAAGTTTACGGGTGGAGAATCGAGTAATGAGGCCGTTAATCGAATGATTGAATTAGTAAATGAACTGCGACAAGGAAATCATACGTCTGTAGCAATCGTTACGCACGGGAATATTATGTCGTTATTAATCAATCACTATAATGGTGATTTTGGATTTAATGAATGGAAACAACTATCCAATCCGGATGTTTATGAAATTAATTTTAATAGTAAAGAGATTAAGGTGAATCGGATATGGGGAAGTGAAATTGAATTTATTTAAGCAATTATAGTTTAAATAAAAAAATGGGGGAAATATATATATAAGGAAAATGTAAGAAATTCCTACATAAACTAAAAATGAAACAGGTTGAAAAGTGGGTGACTTATGAAAAACATCTTTGTAGTAAGCGATATTCACGGCCATTATGATCAATTTGTTCATGTACTTTCATTTTGGGACAAAAAAGATACACTGGTGATTTTAGGAGATTTAATCGACCGTGGACCAAAGTCATTAGAGGTTATACAAAAAGTGCTGGAATTAAAAGACGAATTCGGTGATCAAGTAATCGTTTGCCTAGGCAATCATGAAGACATGTTGATCGATTATTTAAATTTCCCGGATATAAAACAAGACCGCTTTTTTAAAAACGGCGGTCTGGATACAATTAGAAATTTTCAAGATCAACTTCCGAATGAGTTCATGACAGTAAATCCAGTCATACAAGTTGAAATGATTAAGGAAAAGTTTGCGAGAGAAATTTCGATGATAACAACAAGCAAACTTTTTGTGATTATTGGAAATGTTTTGTTTACACATGCCGGATTTGATTCGAATTTTGAAACAATTGATAATACAAGTGCCGAAGATTTTCTTTGGATTCGTAAGCATTATTTGTCTCAAAACCGCACACCCTATGTCAATGTATTTGGTCATACACCTGTGCACTTAATTCATGATTCAAGTGATGTGTGGATAAGTGAAGATGCCAAATATATTGGGATTGACGGTGGCTGCTATATGACCGGTCAACTAAATGCATTAAATATATCTGAAGCCGGAGAGATTTTGAATATATATAAAGTAGTAGTGGATCCGCCAAAATAAATTAGGCAGTTCATTATATTTTTGATATAATATTATAAACTGCATTTTTGGAGGTTACTTCCTTTTCTGATTTTTAGAAAAGGGGTAACCTCTTTCGTGTTTAAAGAAGTTTTTCAGGGAGGAAACATTTTGGAGCAATATACAAATTTACGGGCTGGTGAAAAAGGAGCCTATTTATCCATAGTTGCCTACATATTTTTAAGTATACTGAAGCTTACTGTAGGTTTTATAGGAGATTCAGAAGCATTAAAAGCAGACGGTTTAAATAATACAACAGATATTATTGCATCCATTGCGGTATTAATTGGGCTGCGAATTTCACAGCGTCCAGCTGATGATGATCATCGATACGGACATTTCCGTGCAGAAACAATCGCTTCACTTGTTGCCTCATTTATTATGATTTACGTAGGTATTGAAGTTCTTTTATCGGCAGGGGAGAAAATAGTAAATCCGATTGAGCAGGAGCCTTCTGTAATTACAATTATTGTTGCATTATTTAGTGCTGTAGTTATGTTTGCAGTTTATAAATATAACCTTAAACTCGCTACAAAAATCAATAGCTCAGCGGTCAGGGCAGCAGCATACGATAATCGATCGGATGCGTTAGTTAGTATAGGGACAGCTATTGGTATTAGTGCTGCAATTCTAGGTTTTCCAATTGTTGATACAATCACGGCATTTATTATTGGTTTGATTATTATAAAAACGGCTATAGAAATCTTTAAAGATGCGGTTTTCTCTTTAACGGATGGATTTGATACGGAGTTAATCTCATCGATAGAAGAACGAGTAACGAAAATTCCTCGGGTGCGCGAAGTGGTAGATGTCCGTGGAAGACAGCATGGGAGCTTAATTTTAGTAGATGTTACAGTACGTGTGAATCCAAATTTAAATGTCAGGGATTCGCATGCTATTACCGAGCAAATTGAACAGGCAGTTGAGCAATTGAGCAAATTTACGACAACACTTGTCCATATTGAACCATATGACCCGAAAGAAGAAATAATTTGTGAAGATGATTTCCATTTTTAACACGATTAAACAAGAAAAGAAAGCACGACATGTATGTAGCATGTCGTGCTTTTCCTTTAGGTTACTTATTAATATGCAATATTTCACCTGGGCCCATTGGTAAACCTAGTAATAGCCATACCCCGAATAAAATAATCCACATGATTGCGAAGAAAATTGAATACGGAATTAAAGCTGAAATCAGTGTACCCATTTTAATGTTTTTATCATACTTACGTGCAAATGCAAGTAGCATCGCAAAGTATGCAAGAAGCGGTGTAATCGGGTTTGTAATGGAGTCACCGACACGGTAAGCCATTTGCGTTACAGCGGGTGAGTAGCCTAAATACATAAACATCGGTACGAAAATTGGTGCAAGTAGTACCCATTTCGCAGAAGCTGATGCCATTAGTAAGTTAACTAACGCCACGATGAAGATGAATCCGATAAACATTGGTACACCCGTGAAGTTCATAGCCTGTAATGTTTCAGCACCTTTAATTGCTAAAATTGTGCCGATATTACTCCAGCTAAAGAATGCAATCATTTGTGCAGCAACGAATGCCAGCACGATGAATGATGCAAGGTCTGCCATTGATTTGAACATCATCCCAGCAACATCGCGGTCTGATTTGATTGTACCGACTACCATTCCGTAGACGATACCAGGAATTAAGAAAAGGAATAGCATTAATGGTACGATACCCGACATAAATGGTGATTGTAAAAATTCACCGTTTTCACCGCGTAAAATACCGTTTTCCGGAAGTACCGTAACCAGTAGAACAGCGATATAAATAAGCGCAGATACGGTTGCCCAAATAAGTGCCTTACTTTCTTTAGGTGTTACTTTTTCTAATACTTCAACTTTACCTTCGTATTTACCGAATCGAGGCTCTACGATTTTTACTGTTACCCATGTTGCAACTGCAATTAATAATACAGTTGATACGGCCATGAAGTAGTAGTTCATCGTTGCAAGACCTGTAAATTCCGGGTCAACTAGGCGCGCAGCTTCCTGTGTAATCCCAACAAGTAATACATCCAGTGATGTAATTAGGATGTTCGCACTAAATCCACCAGCAATTGCTGCATAAGCCGCAACCATACCAACTAATGGATGGCGTCCAATGCTCATGAAGATCATTGCAGCAATAGGTGGCAAGATGATGTATGCGGCATCTGTTGCGACACTACCAAAAATTGCTGTGAAAATTAGGACAGGTACGATCAGGCCCTTTGGTGCAGATAGTACTGTCTTTTTCATCATCGTAGTAATTAAACCACTATGCTCGGCTACACCAATACCAATCATCGCAACGATCACGATGCCAAGTGGCGCAAAGCTTGTGAAGTTTGACACCATGTTTGTTAATATCTGATGCAAACCTTCTTTAGAAAGTAAGTTTACAACTTCCAATGTTTCACCGGAAGTTGGACTCACTGCTGTTAGACCGATTTTGTTTAACAACCAAGAAGCAAGTAAGACTAAACCTGCTAACATGGCGAAAATAGTAATAGGGTCAGGCAATTTATTACCTGCTGTTTCTATTCCATTTAAAAATCGATCGATTAAGGATTTTTTTTGTTTTTTATCCATGGTCTCTCCTCCTAATTTAAAGTAACTTTTTTAGTATAGTAAGAAATATATAGAATACCATTTTTAGAAAAAATTCAGAATTAACTCTAGAAAGAAAAAATTTAATAATGCAAGGGTTGTTTAATAGTCAAAGAAAATTTAGTACCTATAAATCTTTTTTATTCTCGAAAATTTTGTTGAATAGGCATGAAAATTGTCATTGTAAATAACTGTATATTTGATGAGGTGATTGTGTCTGAAATGTGACGTTTTGTATATTTAAGAAAATCAAATGTATTTGTAGGGTGTACAAAGAGAGGGGGAGAAGATATTAAATGCAAAAAAGCCTAAAGTAGCAAGTCACACAAAGCTGTTTTAGGCTTTTATTATTTTATAAAAATATGAGCATCGCAATAGCAAAGTCCTTTGCAACTAGGGCAATCGACTTTGTAAGGTTCAAAATAGCGCGGCATATAAATGACGGGTTCGAACCCTTGTTCTACAAATTGGCGCTCGGCTGCCCAGCGGTTCGTATCGGACTGTACCCAGCCAACCGTTATAATCGTCTGTGCAATTGTTTCAGCTGCACTGAGGTATGCACGCAAAAGTTCCGTCCCAATCCCTTTTTTCCGCTCATTCGGATGGACGACAAAGTGGCTTGTATAAAAGGCTGTGCCTGACGAAACACGCTCTTTTAAAAACTGTAGTTCATTCTGGAAATAAGGGAAGTCCTTATTGAAATCAATTATTTCATATCCAGCAATATAGCCAACAACCTCCTCATGCTCATTGAGCGATAAATAACGGATGCCACCAGCCTGATCAATAGTGTGGGCATTTTCTATTTCAAATGGTAAATAATCATTTAAAAGTGCAGCAATTTTAGCTGCATACTTTATTTCGTACGGTACTATATTCATGCTGTTCCTACCTTGTTTACTATTATTTTTATTATCTTAACATATTAATGGTGATGTGTAATGTGCTACCATGTAGCCGTTGTTCTCGGTTACGACGTCCGCTTTCCTGGAGAAGCACGGGCGTGACTACTAACAACTAAAAAAAGACAGCATCAGATAACATTGATGCTGTCCTAAACGTCTTTTAAAATCTACACTTACTTAATTTATGATACTGCTCATCCATATCTTAATAGTAGTATAAAGCTAATCCTTCAGGCGTGAAGCTTTGTAGGGAACGATAGGTATGGATGAACAGCCGTAATTAAGCAGCTACATCAGAATACTTATTAAGTAATTCGTCTAATTCCTGACTGCAATTTACTACTTGTGGATGCGTATATCCTAAATTTTTTGCTTTTTTATACATATATTTTCTTTTCAATTCAATTCTTAGTTTTAACATTTTTTTTAACAAGTAGATCTTCAAAGTAAACTCTCCATTCGTTATTATTAGTAATCTTCATTATGTGGATGAAATATATTTATGACTTTTATATGGTATCTTATTCAAAAAATTCCAGGTGTCGAAATGTGTAAGAATTGACACATTTCATAAATTTGTAACAAATAAAGGAAATTTGTTCGACAAACTATTATTCAAGCTTGACTTTAATAAAAAGGTTCATTTTTAAGCATTATTTTGGGAGGGAAAGGTATCCTAAAATTCGAGGTCAAAGCAATCCAATCTTTGTACAACTCGGAAAAACATTGATATAATGGGCATTGTGAATAGATAAGAATCAGAAAGAGGTTATGGAAATGACAAATGCTTATGATGAATACATGCGTCAAGTAACACAGCCAATGCGTACAGAGCTTGAAAATTCAGGCTTTACACAATTAACGACTGCGGATAGCGTACATGAATTTATGGCAGAAACGAAGGGGACAGCTCTTGTTGTCATTAACTCCGTATGTGGTTGTGCTGCAGGTTTAGCACGTCCGGCTGCCCGTGAAGCAGTTTCAGAAGTAAAACCGGATCAATTAGTAACTGTTTTTGCAGGTCAAGACCCTGAAGCAACAGCAGCGATGCGCGGTTATTTTGATGAAGTGCCACCAAGTTCGCCTTCTATGGCAATTTTAAAAGGTGGTCAATTAGCATATTTCATTCCACGTGAACAAATCGAAGGCTTCCCTATGGAACAAATTCGTGACCATTTAGTAGATGTATTAAAGCAAGTATGTGCCGACTAACAATCATCACGACTGCCGGACGTCCAGACGAGCAATCGCTAAAATTAGCTGAACTAGCAAGTCAGGAACTAAATGCGAAAATTATTCCACGACAAAAGCGTTCAGTTCGTAAACTTGCTGAAATTTACGATGCGAATGTAATCGTTGCTGGGAAAAACCGTTATGAATATTACGCGAAAGGTGCTGAGGCGCCTTTCTTTTTTCATCCGAATTCTGCTGCATTTCGATTGAAACGAGTAGATCGTGGTGAAGAAGAGCCATTGCTTACAGCGTGTGCTTTACAAAAGGGCGATACGTTTTTAGATTGTACGCTCGGTATCGGCTCAGACAGCTTATTAGCGGCATATGCGGTTGGGAATAGTGGTGAAATCATCGGTCTTGAAGCCGATCAAAATGTAGCATTTATTGTGAAAACAGGTATGCAAACTTATGATACTTCCGAGCTCCCATTAACGTCCTATATGCGCAATATTAAAGTCATTCATGCCAATGCGCTTGAATTTTTGAAAAAACAGGAAGATAACAGTTTTGATGTTGTATATATGGATCCGATGTTTACCGAAGTAATCGAGGAATCGACTAATTTTGAAGCATTACGTTTCGCTGGTAACCATATCCCGTTAACGGATGAATGGGTAATAGAAGCAAAGCGTGTTGCTAAAAGACGTGTTGTTTTAAAGGCACATTTTAAATCGGATTGGTTTGAACGGTATCATTTTCAGCGCGATGTCCGTCTAACTGCAAAATTCCATTATGGTGTCTATATAAAATAAGGCCGTTGAAGTTCTTTTATAGGAGCTTCAGCGCTTTTTTTGATTTGAATGAATATGTTGCTATGAATTGCACATAAATAGGAACGTCTTGGAACTTTACATACCCCATATAGGTATGGTAATGTAAAAATAAGTAAGGGGGATTGGTTGAATGATCCATGAAAGCAACGAAGAGCACGTAATTCATGAAGTGAGCTGTCGTAAAAGTCATCATCCTGAACCGATAAAAAAAGATTTGACGACAAGATTAAATCGTATAGAAGGGCAAATTCGTGGGATTAAAGGTATGATTGAGAAAGATATTTATTGTGATGATGTCATTACACAATTATCGGCCACTCAATCTGCTTTAAATAGTGTCGCGAAAATTTTGCTGGAAGGTCATCTAAAAGGCTGTGTAGTCGATCGTTTAAATGAAGGCGACACGGAAGTATTAGACGAGCTTGTAGTTACAATTCAAAAAATGATGAAAAAATAAGGAGTGTTTGAGAATGGAAAACGTAATTTTAAATGTAAATGGTATGACATGCGGGCATTGTGTAAAAGCTGTTGAAACAAGTGTTGGCGCATTAGCTGGTGTACAGGAAGTAAAAGTGGACCTAACTGAAAAAAAGGTAGCAGTTGCGTATAACGAAGATGCTGTTTCAGTTGATAAAATTAAAGAAACAATTGATGAACAAGGTTATGACGTTGTTTAATAATTGAGGTTTACGAATGTTTTAGGTTCTCTAATTAGAGAACCTCTCTTTTTATAAAATTTTATACCCCCTTGAGGTATAAAGAGGTGAGAATATGACAAAAGAATTGACATTGCAAGTAACAGGTATGACGTGTGCGGCATGTTCGGCAAGGATTGAAAAAGGGTTGAACCGCATGGAAGGGGTCGAATCAGCGAACGTCAATCTAGCGGTTGAAAAAGCAGCGGTTCAATATGATGAAACGGTCATCAAAGCACAGGATATCGAGCAAAAAATCCAGGCGCTCGGCTATGATGTTGTCAAAGAGAAAGCAGATTTCACAATCGATGGTATGACGTGTGCGGCATGTTCGGCAAGAATCGAAAAGGTGCTTGGGAAAATGGACGGGATTTCTACTGCGAATGTGAACTTGGCATTGGAGAAAGCGACGATAGAATTTAATCCGTCACAAGTTTCGGTGTCCGATATTATTGCGCGTATTGAGAAAATTGGCTATGGGGCACAAGCTGTAGTCGAGGGCGACCCGGTTGATCATCGGGAAAAAGCAATCCAACGGCAAACAATTAAATTTATCGCGGCGGCCATTTTATCACTGCCACTATTATGGACGATGGTGGCACACTTTTCATTTACGAGCTTCTTATATGTGCCTGACCTTCTAATGAATCCTTGGGTACAGCTAGCATTAGCAACACCCGTTCAATTTATTATTGGCTGGCAATTTTATGTAGGTGCGTACAAATCATTACGCAGTGGTGCGGCCAATATGGATGTGCTCGTTGTGATGGGAACGAGTGCGGCCTATTTTTATAGTATTTATCAAATGCTCGCACATTCGAGCAGTCATATGCCGCACTTGTATTTTGAAACGAGCGCGGTGCTCATTACATTAATTTTATTAGGGAAACTGTTTGAAGCACGTGCAAAAGGTAAATCCTCACAGGCCATCAAACAGTTGATGGGTATGCAAGCGAAATCAGCACTTGTGATCCGGGATGCCGTCGAGCAGTCTGTGCCGCTTGAAGAAGTGCGCATTAATGATATTGTCCGCGTGAAGCCTGGTGAAAAAATTCCTGTCGATGGTGAAGTCGTTTCCGGTACTTCTGCGGTAGATGAATCGATGCTGACAGGCGAAAGTTTGCCGGTCGAAAAAAAGATTGGCGATTTTGTTTATGGTGCCACATTAAACAAAAACGGTGCACTGGAAATGAAAGCTTTAAAGGTTGGCAGTGAAACAGCACTGTCACAAATCATTAAAATTGTAGAATCGGCACAAGGTTCTAAAGCACCCATTCAACGACTTGCCGATAAGATTTCCAATATTTTTGTACCAATCGTTGTCGGAATTGCCGTCGTGACATTCATTTTATGGTGGCTAATCGGCGGAGAATTTATCCAGGCATTTGAAGCGACAATAGCAGTACTTGTTATTGCATGCCCCTGTGCGCTCGGCTTGGCGACACCGACATCGATTATGGCGGGTTCAGGACGTGCCGCACAGCTCGGGATTTTGTTCAAAGGCGGGGAACATCTTGAACAGACCGGTTTTGTCGATACAGTGGTTGTTGATAAAACAGGTACCGTTACTAACGGGAAGCCGGTGTTAACGGATGTAGTGATGTTTAATAATTTTGATGAAGATGATGTGCTTCGCATTGCCGCAACAGCAGAAAAACAGTCTGAACATCCTTTGGCAGAAGCGATTGTTGAAGGTGTGTTAGAGCGTGGTATTAAACTGTCAGCTGTATCAAATTTCCAAGCACTTCCTGGACTTGGTATTGAAGCGCAAGTAGATGATGTCGAAGTAGCTGTTGGTACGAGAAAACTAATGCGTAATCAACAAATTGATATTAATGAATCAGTTGAACAGCAATTGATTTCATTGGAACAGCAAGGAAAGACTGCGATGCTTGTTGCCATTAACAAAGAATTCGCAGCAATTATTGCCGTGGCGGATACGGTAAAAGAAACATCTGCTGAAGCGGTGAAACGTTTGCATGCGCTTGGCCTGAAAGTGATTATGCTTACTGGGGACAATGAACGTACTGCTCAAGCTATTGCGGCGGAAGTGGGCATTGATGAAGTCATCTCAGAAGTGCTGCCTGAACAAAAGGCACAGCAAATTGAAACCTTGAAACAACAAGGGCGTAATGTTGCAATGGTTGGTGACGGGATAAACGACGCACCGGCACTAGCGGTAGCTGATATCGGAATGGCAATTGGTACAGGAACCGATGTTGCGATGGAAGCGGCAGATATTACATTAATTCGCGGGGATCTGAACAGTATTGCAGATGCAATTTTAATGAGCCGTAAAACGATGACGAACATTAAACAAAACCTGTTTTGGGCGTTTGCTTATAATATCATTGGCATTCCGATTGCTGCACTCGGTTTCCTAGCTCCTTGGGTAGCAGGTGCCGCGATGGCATTCAGTTCTGTTTCGGTTGTATTGAACGCATTAAGACTGCAACGTGTTAAATTGTAAAAATAACCGACTTCCTGAATAAAGAATGCTTACGTTTCATAATAAAGAATATATCAACATAGAAACACAGTATAGTTTTTGTTGTAGTGAAAGCTTACAATCGATGTTTTTCTCATTCCATCTTTATTATAAATAAACCAATAATGATAGGAGCAATCAATATGAAGGAAGATTCAAAGGTATATGACGTCACGATTATCGGTGGAGGTCCTGCGGGTATGTTTACGGCATTCTACGGAGGTATGCGCCAGCTTGAAGTTAAGTTAATTGAAAGTCTTCCACAATTAGGTGGGCAGCTTGCTGCACTTTATCCAGAAAAATATATTTATGATATTGCAGGTTTTCCAAAGGTCCGGGCGCGGGAACTTGTGAATAATTTGAAAGAGCAAATGTCAGCATTTAACCAAGAAATAGTAACTGAGCAAAGTGTCGAAACAATTACTAAGTTGGAGGACGGAACATTTAAGCTGACGACGAACAAAGAAATACATTATTCAAAGACAATCATTATTACAGCTGGTCTTGGTGCATTCCAGCCAAGACAGTTGGAAGTTGTAGGAGCAGAATATTACGAGGGCAAAAACCTTCATTATTTCATCAGTGAGTTAAATGAATTTCAGGGGAAGAATGTAGTTATTTTCGGCGGAGGAGACTCAGCTATTGACTGGTCACTTATGCTTGAGCCTATTGCAAAGAAAGTTACTATTGTCCATAGACGTGATCAATTTAGAGCGCATGAGCACAGTGTTGAAAAGCTGCTCAAATCGAGTGTAGACATAAAAACGCCTTTTATACCTGATGAGTTGTTTGGTGATGAAAAGGGCATTAAACAAGTTGTCATCCGGAATGCAGAAGGAGAAAAAGAAACACTTGAGGTGGATGAAATAATCGTAAACTATGGATTTAAATCCTCATTAGGTCCAATCAAAGAGTGGGGTTTGGAAATTGAGAAAAATTCCATTATCGTAAACTCTAAAATGGAAACAAATATCGAAGGAATATATGCTGTTGGTGACGTTACCACATACGATGGAAAAGTGAAATTAATTGCAACTGGATTCGGTGAAGCGCCGGTTGCAATTAGTGCGGCACGGTTGTATATTGACCCATCAGCAAAAAAACATGTACCGCACAGCACGGATATTTTCAGTAGGAAGTAGTATGGGGTTTAATAAGAGAAATGGAGACACAATTCGCTTATGAATTTGTGTCTCTTTTTATCTACATTTAGGAATCTACTATTATAAGCGTAGACCTTTACCTATTACTTTCTGAAAATTCCATATTTCGTTATGATATAACTAGCAGGAAAAATAATGAGAATTTAAAGGGAGTGCCTAAACTATGGAATACATTACACTTAATAATGGAGTAAAAATGTCGATTGTTGGTACCGGAACAAATACGTATGGAAAAGAAAATAATGAATTTAAAGGAGCATTAAAAAATGAAATTCCTGAACTCGTGTCAGCACTTGAGTTGGGATATCGATCAATAGACGCTGCTATTATGTATAACAACGAAGAACTTGTCGGAAGAGTTTTAGCAGAAAGCACAGTTCCTAGAGAAGATTTATTTATTACGACAAAAGTCCCGGCGAACGAAGAATATATTTCTTCAAAAGATGCGACTCGAGCAGCTATAGATAATAGTCTGAAAAACTTCCAAACAGATTATTTGGACCTGCTTCTTATTCACTTCCCGATCGAAGACAAAGAACAGCTGAAAAACACTTGGGAAGTATTTGAAGATTATTACGAAGCGGGCAAACTAAAAGCAATAGGGGTTTCAAACTTTGGTAAAAATCAGCTTGATGAATTGAAAGAATTCGCTAAAGTGAAGCCAGCCGTTAATCAAATACAAATTAATTTAAAAGAAAAGAATAAAGAACTTCTGGCTTTATTACAAGAAGAGGGTATTACGCCTGTTGCATGGGGGCCTATGAAAACTGAAGCTGATCAAAACGAAGTGTTAGATGAAATCGGTAAAGCTTATGGGAAAACTGGCGCGCAAGTGTTATTAAAATATCAAATAGAGCGCGGTGTAATCGTTATTCCAAAATCACACAACCGTGATAATCAAGCAGCTAATCTAGCACTTTTCGATTTCGAATTAACTGCAACAGATGTAGAAAGAATTGAAAGTCTGTAAATGTAAACAAGCGTCTCCAATTTAGGAGACGCTTGTTTTATCTAGTCTGTTGGTTTACGTTTTTTAATAACCAGGTCGAATCTTCTAATATATTTAAAAATGTGCTAATATTAGTTCAGTTTTCTAATATATCTGTCCAATGTGCTAATAAGCTGTTGAAATGTTCAAATATCGCTCGGGAATCTTCTAATATCCAGCCAAAAGGTTCTAATATCTAATCTAAAGTTCTAATAAAAAATACTTCGACTTATCTAAAGCCCATATTCCAATGTGACTGTACAAAACTTATCGTAAGTGGAGTACTATTTGATTCAAATTTCATCCAAAACACAAGAACCTATTCCTTCCGCATAATAAAACTCAAATGTCTGCCTGTACCTCGGTCTTGACGATGAGAAAATCCGTCATCATCCAAAAATGTGCACATACGGTCAATTGTAATATTCTCTTCAGGAACACCTGCAAGCATGCATTGCTTTTTCACGGTTAACTGATTATCGATATGGAATTTACCTGTATCTTCATTCCAGTACATAAATTCATCCGCATAGCCGAGTGCATTGAATTTCTCCTGCACATCCGCATCCACTTCAAATTTTTCCTGGCTAATTGCAGGTCCGATTAACACTTTTAAATCACGCATATCACAATTTTCTTGTGTGTTTAAATGCTGTAGCAACTTTAAAGTAATTTCTTTAATCGTACCTTGCCAACCGGAATGAACGGCACCGACTAGGTTTGTTTTTTCATTATAAAATAGAACGGGTACACAGTCTGCAGTGAAGCTTGAGATTACGACATTCGATTCGTACGTATAGAGGGCATCGGTGTCGGAAATGGCTGTTGCGTTGTCTGTCGCACCTTTACCGATTTCTGATTTTTCTACACGGAAGAAGTTTGCGCTATGTGTTTGATTGGCGCAGACAAAATCCGACAGGTCTGTTTCCAGCAGTGATGCAAGCTGTTTGCGGTTTTCGATAATATTAGCTTCGTTTTTGCAAACATGCAGGGCCATATTATTGTCCTCGGAAAATGCTGAATCTTTGAGTGTAATACCCATTACTCGTTTTACATTATTTTCATAAAATTTTACCTTCATTTTATCACCCCCTGTACTATACCCTCAAAAGCAATTTTTGTATAGGCAAATGGGGTTTGGTATAATGATGAGAAATAGGGGGAATAGGATGAAAAGTTGGCAAATCATTTTAACGGGGTTTTTACCTTATGTAATGGCGGTTATTGTTTTTATAGCGGTTGCAATTCCTTATGCGAATGAAGCGATCACATTCGGTACGGCCGTGACCATAATTGTTTATGTTTTGCCAATTTACTTCTTTGTCGTCATCCCTTGGTATTATGTGTTGTACATCATGCGCAAACGTTACAGCAAACGTGCACTTTTGTTCACAAGTCTTGTTTTTTGCGTGCTTCAGCCAATCATTTTCGGAATGATTCTTAAAGTACCGATGGGCAGCGCGGATTTTTTATTTTTTGTATCACCGCCGTTTATAGTTGGCATAATGGTTAGTACACTGTGTATTAACTGGTTCTATAAAGAAGACTTACAGCAACTGACAGATGGAAGGGGAGAGCCGATTGGAATTGACGATTGAATGGCACTATATCACAAAGTCCAAGCAGGAAATTACTTGGCGAAGTGAGGCCATACCTGCTGCGCATGCCTATACGCTGGTACTGGATATGGAAAATACGGGTCGGACAAAAAATATTGTGATGACAGATGAACATGACAGTACTTGGACCATGAAAGAGCTGAAAAAATATTTAAAATCACTGGAAACAGAACCAACCGAAGTGGAAGTGTATTTCGATGGAGGTTTTCATAGAGAAGAAAAGCTGGCTGGTTTAGGGATAGTCGTCTATTATAAACAGAATGGGAAAAACTATCGCTTGCGAACGAACCGACTGGCGGAGTATTTAACATCAAACAATGAAGCGGAATATGCGGCTCTGAATCTTGCGGTTGAACAGCTTGAGGAAATGGGTGTCCACCATCAAAAAGTGAAGATTTATGGCGATTCGCAAGTAGTCATTAATGAAATGAACGGCGAATGGGCGGTAACTGATTCCGTTTTGACAACGTGGGCGGATAAAATCGATGTGAAGCTGCAAAAGCTTGGCATTCGACCTCACTATGAATATATTGACCGCAAACAAAATGGTGAAGCCGATCAGCTAGCAAATCAGGCGCTTCAGGAAATCGAAATTTACGCGGATATTGATGTACAAAAAAGTAGGAAAAAGAAGGGGGATCTTTCATGATTCGATCTGTTGGCGCTGGTAGTTCAAGTTTAACGAACCAGACTCGTCCAAGAAATATACAAAAACAAACTACAGCATTCCCGAAAATTGGGGAAGATCAAGGATTCACACCAAAGCAGGAAAAGCTACGCACTGAAGAGTTCGAAAAAGCACCGATGATGGTTGGTGTAAAGCCGAAAGCACAGCTAAAATCCATTTTTGACGAAATAAATGATGTCGTTAAGAAAAATGCGGATGGGGATCGTTTGGAAGTAAGTAAACGTGCCATTTCTTTAGCAAAGGAAACTTTATTCAGTTAAAAAATAAGCTCCACCGGGAAATTAATTTTCTCAGTGGAGCTTTCTTTATATTATAGAATTACTTTTTTCTCAAAAGCACGTTCACCAGCAATACCTGGTTGTGTTAATTCAAATGGATTTAAAATAATATCCAATTGTTCGATTGTGAAATAATTATATTGTAGGCAAAGTTCACGTACAGATTTACCGCTATGAAGTGCTTCGCGGGCAATCTGGCTTGAACGTTCATAGCCTAAATGAGGGGCTAAAGCTGTTACAACACCGATTGATTGCTCTACAAAATCATGTAAACGCGCTTCGTTTGCTTCAATATGATCTAAGCAGTATTTTGTGAATACTGTAAAACCATTTGTCATAATTTCGATTGATTGTAGCAAGTTGAATACTAATACAGGCTCCATTACATTCAATTCGAATTGTCCTGCTTCAGAAGCAAGAGAAATTGTAACATCATTACCGATTACTTGGAAAGCAATTTGGTTAATCACTTCAGGCATAACTGGATTTACTTTACCAGGCATAATAGATGAACCAGGCTGGCGTTCCGGTAAACGGATTTCTGCAAAACCGGCTTTTGGACCTGATGCCATTAAACGTAAATCATTACAGATTTTCGACATATTCATCATCGCAATTTTTAACATTGATGAAACTTCTGCGTACGTATCTGTATTTTGTGTACCATCGATTAAATTATCTACTTTAATGAATGGGAATCCACTATAAGCAGCAATGTTTTCTACAGCTAATTTCATATATTGTGTATCTGCATTTAAACCAGTACCGATAGCAGTTGCACCGATATTGATTTGCAGCATTGTTTGCTGAGCTTTCTTAATACGGGCAATATCACGTGCTACTACTGCCGCGTATGCACCAAATTCTTGACCTAAACGGATTGGTACTGCATCTTGTAAATGAGTACGACCCATTTTTACAATGGAATCAAATTCTACTGATTTTTGAATGAAACTGTCACGCATTACTTCCATCGCCATTATTAACTTGTCTAAAGTTGCTACTGTTGCGATATGAATAGCAGATGGGAATGCATCATTAGTTGATTGGGCCATATTAACATGGCTGTTAGGACTGATGATTGAATAAGTACCTTTTTCTTCCCCTAATATTTCTAACGCACGGTTAGCAATGACTTCATTGGCATTCATGTTCATTGAAGTACCTGCGCCGCCTTGAATTGGATCTACAACGAATTGATCGTGTAAATGCCCTTTAATAATGTCATCAGATGCTTGCGCAATCGCATTAGCAATTGTTGCGTCTAATTTACCGATCGCTGCATTCGCAAGTGCTGAGCTTTTTTTCACAATGGCAAATGCGCGGATCAATTCCGGATGCATAGTCATTTTTGTGATGGGGAAGTTTTCTATTGCACGAGTTGTCTGAACGCCGTAATATGCGTCCTTTGGAATTTCTAATGTGCCTAAAAAGTCTTTTTCAATACGTGTACTCATTTGTACGAACCCTCCAAGAGAATGGTGTAATAGTTGGATAAACAATTACATTATACGTCAAAAACTCCTAAAAGCTTACTTGCTGAATTATTAGATTATTTGACGTGTTCATGTGAACTTTAAAAAGTTATTGCCGAAGTTCATTATAAACAAATTCTAGTCAATTACGAAACTTTTTTCTGCTTCGTGCGACTAAATTAGAAAGGAGTGAGCGGAATACAATGAAAAATTGGTTACCATACATGTTTATACTAATTATGTTATTGGGTGCCTGTAATAGTGGTGAGCAGACAGGTAATTTGGGTGAAAATAGTGGGGAAGACGCAGCGGAAGACAATATTGACTATAAACTACTACATCAGTTGAACTACATGCCACCAGAGATAGGTTCTAGCATTTCAATTGTACAGGATGAGAAACTATATTTAACATGGGCTGAAATATTCGAGTTTGATACAGTCCATGCTATAGACTTTGAAACAGAAGAAGTCCTTTTTATAACGGCTTATTCAGATGGCTGTGGCAGAGTATTCGAGAGTGTTAAAAAAGAAGGGGAAACATTAATTGTAAAGTTAAATTACCCTGAAGATATTCGTAAAGAAAAAGATATTGTATGTACGGAAATGGCACTACCAAATACGTATGTTATCAAGATGGAAAAGACGAACACGACAAAAGGGAAGTTAATTGATATTCAACGAACAATTTATGAAGATAATGCGATTGTTCAGGAAAAGCTGCAATAAATATTGAGGGGCTCTTCAGTATTCATCACACGATTAAAAGCTTTAGGAGCAACAACTCAAATGAGTAGAACTACCCTTCATTGTCGACACGAGTAAACGCTTTAACGAATTGCGGGCAAATCTTCAACGGGATTAACACTAGAAAACGTAAGAATGGGGTGAAACTTATATTTAAGAAACTTACAGCTAGCATGATATTGTTACTTTTGATAGGGAGTGCAACAATTTTTCATTTAATTTCCTCTAAGCCAGAAAATCAAATGATTAGTCAGGGTGAAGAGAAATTGGCTACTTCGGTAACCGGAACCGAACAAAACCGTGATTTGAGTGAAGCACAACATGAACAATTAAAAGAAACACTTAATTTATCACTGCGGGCAATAAGTGCAATGATAAACAAGGATTATGAATATTTAGAAGAAATCATTGCCCCTACAGTAAAACTTAATAAAGAGAATAATACGATTTCTTTTGGGGATTCAAATGAAATACCTATAAGAGACAGCTTTGATTATAACAATTTTGAGTTTAGAGCTTATATGGTACAAGAAGATACAGTTTTAATCATTTTAGGAGTTAATAATGTATCCTACGAGTTTTCATTTGTTGAGCATAAGGGGAAAAGTGGAAATTATCTATTGAAATCAATTTATACTAATTAGGGTAATTACGAAACAGTAAGATTAAATACAATTTTAAATAATAAAGAAAAAGGTAACAGGAGGAAAAATGAAAAATATTAGGGGGTTTTTAATTTTGGTCACAAGTTTGCTAATGCTTTACGGCTGTGATGAAGGTGGAAAGCAACCGGTTTCTACGACTACCGACACTGAAAAAATGAGTTCAGAAAAAGAAACAGAAAAAAAGTTATTAGCATTGTCAGAAGAAATATTCTCCCTGTTAAAGGATTCTAACTATGAAAAATTTGCTGAGAAGGTTGATCAAGAACATGGTGTTACCTTTGCTTTTTATGCGGATTTTGGTCATCCCGATGGCTATGGAGGGGAATATGTAAACTTATCAAAGAAGGAGATAAGTGAAAGAAATAATACAAAGTATTTATGGGGAGCCGATGAATCAGGTAAAGAATTTGAAATGTCCTTCCATGAATATGTTCAACAGTTCCTCTTACGAAAATGGGGAATGAGTGATGCAGATTATAGTATTATTACATTTAATGAACCAGGAGAGAATTTTGCAGGTGTAATAAATACCATTCATGAATTTTATCCGAATGCTAAATACGTCGAATACTATTCGCCAGGAGAAACGGAGCATTTATTCCAATCTTTGCGGTTTATCTACCAAGAAAGAGATGGAGAATGGTATCTTATAGGAATAGCTCGTGATGTAGCTAGCGTATGACATTTATGGCAAGATTTATAATGAGGAGTTTCTAAGTGAACAACTTAAATAATGAGATGTCAATTCAGGTGGAAATTAGAGCTGTAAAAAGATTATAAATACTAAAAAAAATGACCTTGATATTTTTATAGAATCTAACCATAAGGGAAAATACAATATTATTTGGAGTGTTGATAACCAAGTCTCAACAGCTATGGTATTTGAAAAGTTTATTCATGGTGTGGATTATAACTTTTCTACCAATGACATAGAGATGAAGAAGTTGAATAAAACAGCGATAAGTCTAATTAAAAAATGAATTGAGTCTATCTCGCGCTTCTTGGTTATAATAACTTTATTAAGGAAAGGTGTTTGAGAATGAAAAGAAAAATTTTATTCGGTTCTGCTACTATTGCTGTTATAATTATTGCCACACTTGGAGTTCGTGAATATGGGGCTCTTAAATATTCAAGCGACAATAATGACTCAACAAATAGTAACATCCTAGAAGCATCTGAATCCCAAATTTATCATCCTGAAATCGGAGAATGGGTTTCAAAGATGAATCTATTACTTTCCGAACCGTTGAATGACCCAAAATTGAAAAAAGCGGGCAACGATGAAGGGTTCGAGTATTACTTGAAGTCACTAGTAGTCAATGATGAATCACCACTCCATTTAATTAAAGGAAATAAAAAATTAGAAGAAGATTATACAACTTTGTTCCTTTTAACAAGTTATATCTCTCATATGCAATTTGCCCGCACGGTACATTTAGGTCCAAATGGTGAAGCGAAGGAATCAATAGAATTAGTTGATGAATGGGCACCTACTGATGAAAACACGCATAAAGCATTCGAGTACATGAAGCAAATTATGAATGATTTAGACGTTGCCATTAATCATAAGGGAAAAGGTGAACTATATGGTGTGACGCATTTATTAAACGGCGATAAGGCTTCCGAAGTAAAAAAATTCGTAACGAGCAGTTGATAGTTAAGATGCCGAAAGTTATTCATCCCCTTTATACAGTAGACATGTTGAAGATTTCGATTTTGTCTACTGTCTTTTTTATTTAATTAGGCTCACTTAAGCGAGAACCAATTATAAATTTGATATAATTTAATAATAAAAAGGAAGAATATAACTTTTATGGAATAGGGTATATTTGGAACTATGTATAAGATAAAACATGAATTTGAGGGAATGCTGTGAAACCTATAATGAAAAGAAAAGATTTAATGACCAAGACAGATATCTCAAACGCTGTAATGACTGTTTTAAGTGAATCTAATTTGTCATCAGAAGATCCTACTTTAAATAAAGCATTAATTGTCTATCATTACTACTCTGAACTTGAAAGTGGGGGACACGAAAGTTTATTCAGATGGTTTGGACAGGAAATTAAAGAGATTGGAATAGATAACTACTTGAATAAACTAATTGGCGTCCTTGAGGAAATCGGTGCTCACAATTATGCGATGATTGAGAAAAAGTATGGTAAAAAGTTGTGGAGCTTGTACGTTGCATTAGAAAATGATGAAATTGAAGAAGACGAGTTTTATAGTATCGTGGAAAAAGCGACAGATGAGTATTACAAGCTTAATGATGTGTTGCGAGAGTTATTGGAAACATATTTTGTTACGATTTATACGGACTTAGTAGAAGTAGTGGAAGATTAATTGGAATGGATAGGGGAGTTATCATGTTAAAAGATGATTGGTTTACTGTTCGGCAAATTGATGACAATACATATGCAATAAGTGAATTAGGCCATTGGGAAAAAGTCCATTCCTTTTTATTATTAGGGGAAACAAAAGCTGCTCTTATAGATACAGGCTTAGGTATTGATAACATGAAGCGAATTACAGATCAGCTAACGACCTTGCCAATTGATGTGCTCACAACACATGTTCACTCAGACCATATCGGAAGTCATGGGGAATATCCACGTATTTTTGTCCATGAGTACGAAGAATCCTGGCTAATAAATGGAATTGTGGGGTTGTCCATAGATCAGATTAGAGCAAACACAGCAAGAGATATTACAATCCCCATACCGAAAAGCTTTAACCCAGATACATATACGCCCTTTACTGGAAAGCCTACTGGATTATTCAAAGATGGCGATATTCTTGATTTAGGGAATCGGAAATTAATTATTTATCATACACCTGGACATTCGCCAGGACATATTTGTATATTTGACGAGACAAAAGGCTATTTATTTACGGGAGATTTACTGTACGATGAAACGCCAATTTATGCATTTTATCCAACAACAGACCCTGTAGATTTAGTGAACTCTTTAGAGAAAATCACAACAATCCCTAACGTTAATTTGATTTATGGTTCGCATAATTCATTAGGAATTAAACCTGATATTTTAAATGAAGTTCAAAAGGCAGTTATCTACTTGAGAGAAAATGATTTAGTGAAATTTGGAACAGGCATACACCAATTTAAAGGCTTTAGTGTGCGATTTTAGAAAAATAAGGGAGAATATGTGATTAGAGATGATATTAACGGATATGTTAATCGGAAATAGTGCGGGATTATTTTCGGTTATAATGCTAACTGCTTGTCTTTACTTTAGTCTTTCTTACTTTGAATATTTAAAAGAGGGAGATAAACGTTTAACAAAACAAGCTAAACTTTTTGCTACGATTACACTATTTCTTGGTTTAGGAGTTCCTGCATTATACGAACTTTTTAGCTAGCGAACTATAATCACAACTGGAAATCCATTTAATGGTAATATATAGTTATTATATAAAGTGGGAGGGGTATTTGATGAGTAATACAAATAACAAGTGGAACATCGCTGAAATAAAAACGGGCTATTTTGTATTTTTTGGTGCCACAATTGGTGCGATTGTTGGGTTAGTTGCTTATGTGAATAATTGGTTGTAACTCTCTAATATGAACTGTCCCATTGTTAGCCCCAACTAACTTTGGGGCAGTTTTTCTATAATTAGAAAAAATTAGAAGCTGGTCCAAAATATTTAATTGGAAAAGGAAGTTTATGGGCTGAATAATCCACGATGGAAATGAGGTAAACTTCGCTCGCGTTTGTCTCAAAGCAATGTTTGGGATGTTTATTTTACTGCATTGTTTAAATTAGAGGGAACTAATTTACAATAAAAACGTTGAAATGTGAAAATAAGGATATGGCAGGTGGGGGCAATAGAACTTATAACAGAAAAACTCATTATGATTGCTTTATTTATATTAATCATTCACTCGATTGAAACATTAGCGTATGCAGTGCGACTTTCTGGAGCTCGTGTTCGCTTATTAGCATCGGCATTGTCACTTTTTAATGTAATGGTAATGGTTTCAAGACTATCTAATATGATGCAGCAGCCATTTACAGGGAGCTTGATAGATAATGCTCCTTCTAATCATGCTTTACAATTTGTCGAGCATCAATTCCGTTTTCTTATAGGTTCAGCTTCACTCGGTACGTTGCTTGGTATTATTTGTTTACCAACCTTTGTAGCCATTTTTTCTAGGGCCATTATTCATTTAGCTGATGAAAGGGGTTCAATCCCGGCTTTATTGAAAAAAGGTTTTACATTTGACTATTTACGTCGTGCATTCAAACATTTACGCAAACCAAGCCTTTCATATTTACGAGGAATAGGGATACGTGATATTCCAATAAAGTTATTTATTATTAATATTGTCATTACTGCTGTTTATACAATAGGGGTTTTATCGGCTTTATATGCTAGCTTATTGGTTCCTGAATACAAAACAACGGCAATTATGGCTTCGGGATTAATAAACGGTATAGCCACAATGTTATTAATTATATTTATTGACCCAAAAATATCTATTTTGGCTGATGATGTAATTAATAAAAAAGGAAATTATTCTGAGTTGAAAAGAGCTTCGGTTATGATGATGAGTTCAAGACTTTTAGGAACTATATTTGCCCAACTCCTATTTATTCCAGGAGCACATTATGTTGCTTGGTTTGCAAAATTCATTGCATAGTAATATATAATTGATTCTCGTTTAAGAGAAAATAGGGTTAAACTTAATTTTAAGATGAAATGAAAACAAAATAAAAGCAGATATCAAACACGTAAATAGAATTAAATATGATAAGAAGAAAATGATGGTAGAGATTATGCTTTATCAGAATATATACATGATGTCTACGGTAACTATTAAGGAGTAACAAACTAATGAATGATAAAGAACTATATGATATTGTAAGAAATTTAGTTGAAGAAAGATATCCTATCGGTTGGGGTGGTGCAGCAGCCGTTCGTGTAGAAGATGGTACAATTTATACAAGCGTAGCGCCAGAAGTAATTAATGATTCAACAGCTCTCTGTATGGAAACGGGTGCAATATTAGAAGCTCACAAATACAACAAACAAGTAACACATAGTATTTGTTTAGCACGAGAAGATGAACATTCACCATTAAAGGTGCTTTCGCCTTGTGGGGTCTGTCAAGAACGCTTATTCTACTGGGGTCCCCAAGTCCAATGTGCCATTTCAAATGATACACAAGCAATTATTTATAAAACATTAAAGGAACTACAACCTTACCATTGGACAGACACATATTATGATGAAATGATTGAACATTGGCAAAAAATATAGTTTCCAAATTTGAACTGCACTCTTTTAGACACATCTAACAAGGGGTCGGTTTTTAAATGACTAAAATGAGCCTAGAAGATAAATTAGTAGTCGTTCAATAATATATATTGCTAGAAAGAACGCTAGCTGCAGATTTTTGGTATTACATCACAATATATTAACCTTAGCGAAACTGCAGCGATATAATTAGTTGCCTAAAAAAACATTAATAGAACCTAATAAATGGGAGTATTTTTAGAATAACCATCTTTATATAGACCGTATTCATAGACTTTGTGATCTTCCTCGTTCAAATATGTCCAAAGCCAGAAGACATGAAGGGGATAAATTGTATAATCTTTTTTCTTCTTAAAAAATCATACGTAGTATTTCTTGCAATGGAAAAAGCCATGTTTTCTTTGATGATTCACCTCTAAAATGGTTTAATGAATACTTCACTTTAACAAAGGTATCGTGTGTAAGATCTTCTGCAACTTCATGATTACCAACAAGTAATAAAATGTAGTTGTGTATGGCATCACTATATTCTAAATACAATTCCTCCCAAGTCATTTGTTTGCCTCCTTTGTATATATAGTCAAATAAGTGAAGAATAAGTTTTAAATTTAATGAGTTTTTAATGCGGGCTTTTGTTTAATGCATTTTAACCTTATAGTTATAGGTAAAATATGTTAATTTAAAGTTATCTTTAATCTTATGTGACAATATAAGAGAAAGCCAGTCATCTCCCTGAAGGAAAATGACTAGCTTCATAAATACAAAGATTCAATTACTATTATTACTTCTTTTTCATTTTCTATTATTTCTTTAAAATTTTCTAAGAAATTTTCATCATTTATAATCACATATTTTGGTTTTTATCAGAAAGATTAACTATTATCCCCTTATCTACATCTATATAAAAAGCAAAATTTGAGTTTAAAGAGAAATTAAAACGATAATGGTATTCTATTTGAGAATCTTTATTTTTTTTAAATGATAGATTTTTAAAGCTTTCAATAAGCAATTTTTGCTGGTCTGCTGGAATTTCTATAGTTATTAATTCAAGGGGATTATGTTTAATTTTTATAACTTCCATCTCTCGATTAGCTGCACTAAAGTCAGGATTTTCTAAAATTTCATTAGCTGAATATGTTTTGTTATCAATCATAAATTTCAACCCCAAAACACCGACTAAAATAACGATAATAACTATTAAAATGTGTTTCCCTTTCAAAATTACACCCCCTGCAATTTATGTAATTATATGGTTAAATTAAATTATAAATCAACTAAAAGTCTCCATTCAGTAAAACTTGGTCATTTATTAACGTTATATTGGGGACTGGAAATATTTAGACATTTGTAAGCGTTATTAAAATAAAATTAATTTGGAGGTATTTAGTATGAAACATTCTTTATATTTATTTATTTCAATTTGTTTAATGCAGTTATTTATATTAGTAAACGTAACTTTTTTAAACGGTGAATATGATGGATTGATGATGTGGTTATGTAGTGGCATCTTCATTTATGCATGTGCAGTTTTTGGATTAAGTCGTAGAGATAAAAATGCGTCTAACTAATAGGGGTGACTTCAAAACCGCTTTGGGAATGTTTACAGTTAAAAAAGATATATGCAGTTTTAGTGAATAATTTAAATAACACTTTCAAAGAAGGAGTGCTTAAGATAAGACTTTTAACTGTGCTATTACCAATCTTTATTTTAGTTGGTTGTAGTCAAGGAAATGTGGCAACTACAAATACAATTACTGATAAGAATACTTCTGAAGTATTGGGAACTGTTACACCTCAAGAATCACATTTATTAGTTGAATGGAATTCGGATGCTATGGATAGAGGAAATCACGACTTTAATACAATGTCACATTCTGAACTTGTTGTGGAGCCATACAGTGGAAAACTGCAAAGAGGTGATGTCATTTATTATCAGATGCTTGATTCCGAACTTGAAAAGAATAAGAATCTTCCCAAAATGTATTTAGGAAGAGTTGTCGGATTGCCCAATGAAACCGTAAAAATTAAAGGTGGGCAAGTTTATATTAATGACGAAAAATTAGATACGTTCTATAGTGTGGCAACGAGCTTAGGATTAACAAAAGAAGAATATTTTGAAACAATTAACTTAAAGAATATTAACAAAGAAGAAATGGAAAACTACTTCAATACTTCAATGGAACCAATTAAGGTTGAGGATAATACTGTTTTTGTGTTAGTTGATATGTGGTGGAGAGGAACGGACAGTAAAGATTTCGGTTTATTACCCGAAGGAAATATTCAAGGTAAAGTGTTAGGCTATAAAAAGTAAATCCTAAAATGAATAATAGATACATCTTAATATTAAATAACGTTCCCAAATGAAAAGTTAGGAAACCAACACACCCCCCGTTCAATTGAGTAGGGGGTGTGTTGGCTGCTTATGAACAGTAAGTACCCAATGACGCTATGAGAAAGTTATAATTCTACTAACTGTGTACTTTAGTGAAAGAAGGATCTTTATTAAATGTATGAAAAGGGGTTATTTACATTGAAAGAAGAAAAGCTTATAAGAGCACTTGAATTACGAAAAGATAATAAAAAGAAAGAATCCAATCAATTACTTTTAAAAATTGTTGAGGAATACCCTGATAATGCGTATGTTAATTATCAATGCGCTTGGAGTTTTGATGTTTTAGGAGAAGAATCAAAAGCAGTACCCTTTTATGAAAGGGCTATTAAAATAGGGTTATCTGGTCAAGATCTAGAAGGAGCAATATTGGGACTTGGAAGTACATATAGAACATTAGGGGAATACGAAAAATCAAAAAGTACATTCCTAAACGGAATCGAATTATTTCCAAACAACAGAGCAATTCAAGTATTTTATTCAATGACCCTGTATAATTTAAACGATCATAGAAAAGCGATGGAAATTTTATTGAAATGCCTGCTAGATACTACAACAGACTCTGAAATACTTAGTTATAAAAAAGCTATCAATTTCTATGTTGATAAATTAGATGAAGTATGGAAATAGGTTGTAAAAATTTGTACTTATATAAAAGCGTGCTTAAATAAAACAAAATCAAAAAGTATAAAAAATAGACCCTATAAACGTTTCTAAATCGAAGTTTGGCAACACTCATTAGAGGTGATATTTTGAAAAAGGTAATAATCGGTTTGAGCAGCATAGTAATTATAATTATAGCTGCCTATTTTTTAGTGCCAAACATTATGATGAATAGTGTAAAAGATAAAGTTATTGAACATAATCCTGACATTGAAAATATTATTACGATAAATCATATAAGCTCTTGGGGTGAATGGTTTTCAGAATACGTATTGGTAGTTGAAATTGATGGACAAAAATTTCAGATTTGGTCAAATAACAAAGGCGATATAACAGTTAAAGAGGCTTTAGAATAACAAAAAATATTCCAAATGGTTGTTCAATAATCTTATTTAATTATGGTTCCTTTTTTAGCTTTTCGATTGGTGTAAAGACGACGTTAATACCTAATTGTTCTGAATCACTTTCTAACTCTTTTAACGTTAGGGGACCTTTTACTTCGTTTTTATTCATTTCAATTATCCAATAAGAATAATCAGCATCGCTAGGTTTTTTTGGTGGTTCTTCTACACCTCGTCCGTTTGACTTTAAATGCAATTGTTTTGCGATAATATACTGTTCATTCCACCATACAGCTGCCACTTTAGCTGGTACATACAAATAGTTTATTGTATTTTCCTTTCTATCATTTACTGGTTCTTCTCCGTATATTTGAATTTGATGAGCTGAAAGTCTATCAATTCGATAACCATTCTCCAATGAAATTGTATAATCTGCTAATCCCGCACATCCGGATAAAATCAAACAAGATAAGATTAATAGAATAAAATGTTTCAAAGTTGTCCCTCCATTACAAAGTGTTATGTCCTTTATTTTAATACGCTTAAAATGGGGATAAGTTCCTTCCTTGTAATCTTGAAGAAAACGCTAAAGTATTCTTCTTGTCCCGATTAAATGAGTTAAATATTAAAAAAAAAAGAAAAATTTGAGAGGAAATGAATTTTATTTCGTTATAGTAGTAGGGGGTGAAACGAATGAATATGGACGAACTAGTCACACGGATAAAGAACGGTGAAAGTCATTATTTCACCAATATTGTCAAACATTATGAGCAGAAAGTTTTTATCACTGTTATACGAATAGTAAAAAACCATGCTACAGCGGAAGACATCGTACAGGATAGTTTTATAAAAGTATTTTATAGCCTACATAAGTATAAGAACACAGGATCTTTTAATGCATGGCTATATAGAATTGTAGTTAATAATTGTTTTGATTATTTACGGAAAAATAAGCTGCAAATGATACATATTGATAGTGAGGTAATGAATAGTCATTATCCTGAAAAAATATTATTGTTACATGAAAGAAATGAGCAGTTAGATCAACTACTTCAACAGTTGGATGAAACTGAGTACATGGTGATATTGCTGAAATATGTAAATGAGCTAAGCTATGATGAAATAAGCGAAGTACTTCAAATTTCTTTAAATGATGTCCGTAACAAGTTACACCGAAGTAAAAAAAAACTTAGGTCAATTTCAATGAAAAAAGGAGGTTATTTTTATGAAATGTAATTCTTATTTGCTAGAAGATTATGTAGAAGGTTTTTTAGAAGAGGTAGAACGAAATAAAATGGAAGCGCATTTGCAATCCTGTACAAATTGCCAACTTGAATATGAACAATTATTAAATGAGCAAAAGAGTTTAATTGCACAGCTCAATATACCTAGAATGGCGAATAGCCAAGCTGATGCGATTATGCAACGTATTCAAACGAATGAAAAACATAAAAAATCTTGGCATAATTTAAAAATGATTGTAATCAGTGCAGCCGTTATTATGCTGAGCTTTGTGCTATATTCTTGGAACCGTACACCGAATGAATTGGCGCAGCAGCCGTTTGATGAGCCAACACAATTAACGGAAACGAATAGTAGCGTGCAGGAAGGACTTATAGAAAGAGTACAAGACATAGATTATAATGAGGCATTTTTGGACGTTTCAATCGATAAAGTTGTAGAAAATGGTGAAAACTATGATATTATTTACCGAGTTAAATTTAAGGAACATTACCAGCAAGAGCAAAATAACTTATATAAGCAGTTTTTAAATAAGTATAAAAATGTAGAAGTAGCAAATGAGCCTAAAATTGAATCTACACAAGATGACTTTTTTGGCACAGTAACAACAAAGGTGCAATTTGCCATTCGTGATGAAACGGGCCAACTTATTTTAGCTACTTGGAAAACAAAAGGCGGTGAACAACCGCTAATACCGGAATACTCTTCAAGTGGTGGCGGTACAGAAATATTAGGTGAAAGGATTTATACAACATCTGTTCCTAAGTATACGACCCCATCAACATTTGAAGTGCTGCGAATGGAAGCCTATGTTTTCGATTTATTTGAAACGGATGTGAATACGTCGCAACTACAAACATTTCAATATAATGACGTGACGTATGCAATAGATTCGGTAGAAATAGATAAAGGGTCTATGAATGTGAAAATATCTACAGAGGGTAAACCTGAAAGGGTGCCAAGATATTGGTATATCGAGCATAACAATCGTTTAATCGGTTTAAATAGAGGAGATCATAAATATATTAAAGGTCGTAGCACTTATATATACGAGTTTGAAAATTTTGAACAAATACCATCTAATTTAAAATTAGTGCCGTCTCCTGTAAAGAAATTCAAACAAATTGACCCAATTGTATTAGACTTACATTAAAAAATAGACTCTCACTTAATATACGATTTAGGTGAGAGTTTTTTGTATTGGTGAAAATCTTATCCAAATCTCATTTCTTTATAATTAATTTAAAAGAAAAGCTCCAAAAGAATAACACAACAATATTTCAAAGGGATTGTTAATCTCTCTCTTCAATAAAGCTTGATATAAAAAACTAGACTGATAAACGCACATAGTAAAATAATACTGAAAATAATTAGTGGTCCAAAAAAGGCCGCTAAAATAACTGTGAATGGTGCCAACAAACGTCCAATTGTAAATTGCATGTTGGATGCAGCCATATACTGTCCTCTTGCATTTTCGGGGGCATATTCACTCACAAAATTGTATAGAACAGGCGCTCTTACAATTTCACCAAAAGTAAATATAATTGTTAGAAATAACAAGATCCATATATTTGTTGTAAAACCCACTGCAAACATACCAAAGCCTGCTAATAGACAGCTTAAAATAAACACTTGCTTATCGCTCCAACCTTTTAACCATTTGGTAATAGGTAGAACAAATAGTACAAATAAAATACCATTTAGTCCTAACATATAACCTAATACGTCTTTACTGGAAAGCTCGAAGTTTATAAATGAGACGATTGTCTGATTTGGTACGTAATCGTAAATATAAACTGATAAGTATAAATCTAATTGCATAATCGCAATAACAGAGAAAATTCCTGCCAATAAATAATAAGAAAATTTATTGTCCTTTAGTATTATAACGTAGTCTTTTAATTGTTTTATTGGTGAAAATAAACCTTCATTTGAAGTCCAAGTTAGCGTTTCTTCTAACCAAAAATAGATAAATAAAAAGAAAACCATCAGTACAATAGCGCAGCTCCATAGCAGCAAATCACGGTAATCAAAAAATAACCATGCACCTAAGATAGGACCTATAACTGCCCCTAAATTACTTCCTGTTAAAAATGTGGCAAATACTTCTTTTCTATATTCTGCTGAAACTGTATCTGCAACCATCGCATCACTTGCCGGTTTATAAAGACCCTTACCTATTGTAATTCCTAAAAAAGCAAAATAATCGAGCCAAATTATACTAGACATAGCGAATAGAATAAACATAGTAAACTGAATACCTACGCCCCATAGCATCACTCTTTTTCGTCCAAATCTATCTGCAAATGAACCTCCTATGAGTCCGGTAATTAGGCTGAGAACGGGTGGAACCATCATCAGTGCACCTGCCCAAGCCAACCCCAATGATTGACTAAAGTAAATCGCAATGAAGGGAAAATACATCCAATAAAATAAATTAAAGATTGTTTCTCCACAAAGTCTTACCTTTAAATTGCGTGTCCATATATTTTTTTTAACCATATAATACCTCATTGATTTATTTCGGCCGATGGGTTTATTTTAGATTTAAAAATATGGGAAATATAGACTTTAATAAAAAAATTTGATATACTAATAATATGAAAAACGAGTAAATACTACTTTTATTTGACGAGCACTATAAATAGAACATATATTCCTATTTGAACGAGTAAAACCACTCAACTAATCGACTATTAAAATCGATTAATGGAGTGGTTTTTTAGATATCCCACTGAAAATGAAATATTCATTATTTTCAGTGGGATACTTTTTTAAGGATGAAAATTCTGTAATAGGTTTACATTTTAGTGGAAACATTGATAAATTGCTTGTTTCAATTTAATTTTATCTTCTAACCATTGTATCCACTCAAAATAGTTGTTAGTATTAATTATTGTACAATAATAGTATCGTGAGCGACCTGTTTGGAGTTGGAGGTTGCCGACAACAAATAGGGATTAATTACATACATATCAAGCGAAGATCGTCGTGGATAGCACTACTGACGGGAGCAGTTTCTGGAGAGAGCGCGTGTACCGCGTCGCCGAAGGGTTCATTATCTCAGGCAAAAGGACAGAAGACAGGAATAATAAGGGACGTTATTATTCTTATCTACAGGAACTGGTGAATTATCAGTTCCTTTTTTAATTTTCAGAAAACATGATTGGATGAACCGCGAACATTTACCTATTATTTTGCGCTGTCCTTGTGGCAGACAAAATACTTATCCTTTGGAGGAATTCGTTTTGGAACAACATGAACTCAAGCGCGATCTTAAAAATCGGCATGTACAACTAATTGCGATTGGCGGAACAATCGGTACAGGGCTATTTTTAGGATCAGGAAAAGCGATCTCACTTGCAGGACCATCAATAATCATCGGGTATTTAATCGTAGGAATAGCTTTATTTTTCGTCATGCGGGCACTTGGAGAGCTCCTATTATCAAAAGGGGGCTATGCTTCATTCACGGAGTTCGCTACTGAATATTTAGGAGATTGGGCAGGGTACGTTACTGGCTGGACATATTGGTTCTGCTGGATTATGACGGCCATGGCAGATATTATAGCGGTCGGAATGTATACACAATACTGGTTTGATATCCCGCAATGGGTGCCGGCCATTGCCTGTTTAGTAGTCTTACTTATCTTAAATTTACTGACTGTAAAATTATTCGGTGAACTGGAATTTTGGTTTGCTCTTATCAAAATCGTTACCATCATCGCACTTATTGCAATAGGGATTGTATTGCTCATCATTGGATTTGAAACAGATGCTGGGAAAGTGGCAGTGTCTAATCTGTGGGAGCATGGCGGTTTATTCCCGAACGGAGCATTTGGCTTCCTTATGGCTTTCCAAATGGTTGTCTTTGCATTTGTTGGAGTGGAATTAGTCGGGGTAGCAGCTGCTGAAACGGAAAATCCGCAAAAAAATATACCATCGGCCATTAATAAAATACCGATCCGTATATTACTGTTTTACGTAGGTGCGCTATTCGTTATTTTAACGATTAACCCATGGGATACGTTAAGTGCGACAAGCTCACCGTTCGTTCAAGTATTTGCTTTGGTCGGTATTCCGATTGCGGCAGGACTTATTAATTTTGTCGTGTTAACATCAGCTGCCTCTGCAGGAAATAGCGGGATGTTTTCAACGAGCCGTATGCTGTTTAGTTTAAGTAAAGGGAAACAGGCTCCGAAATCGTTCGGTAAATTAAATAAAAATGCCGTTCCACAAAACGGGTTATTATTTTCTTCAGTAGTCGTATCAATTGGTGCACTGCTCAGCTATCTGATGCCGGATGATGCCTTTAGTATTGTAACGACAATCAGTGCGATTTGCTTTATTTGGGTGTGGAGCATTATTTTAATCTCGCATATCATTTATAAAAAGCGCCACCCGGATTTGCATGCGAAATCGATATTTAAAGCACCATTAACGCCGTTTGTGAACTATGTGGTTTTAGCATTTTTCGTATTTCTATTAATTATTATGGCGATTTCAGAGGCTACAAGAACTTCTCTTATGCTGACGCCATTATGGTTTATTATGCTATTTGTTTTATACGCATTTCGGAAAAAATAAATATAAGGAAGGCGCTCCGCATTTGCGAGGCGCCTCCTTTTTTATTAATTGACGAATATCGTGGCCAAAGTGGCGAATATCAAATGAAGAGTGACGATTAAGAGAGAAAAAGTGTCGAATATATAAAGGGAAGTGGCGAATACCTGCATAGAACTGGCGAATATTCCCATCGAACTGGCGAATATCCGCTTAAAACTGGCGAATATCTCAACTACTTTAGTTTACTCATCATGTGCTTTCTTGCCTCCATATGGATTTTAACGTCGCAGCTGTCACAGGAAAACTTGCCACGCATATTCCGTTTATACTTTTGGTATTTTGTTGTCCCTTCCACCAATAGAAAGGGCTTTTTACAGCAAAAACAGAGGGCCTCATAAGTGATCATTGTAACTCCTCCTGTACGAATAATAATGAATTTCTAATTAAATAAACATACACAAAGCAGGCGATTAGTACGCCAATAAAAGCAAATAAACTTGTTATGAGCTGGATTGAATAGAGTTCAGCTAAAAAACCAATGAGCAAGGTCAGCAATATTTGCATCACACTTTCGATTAAACCTAATGTACTGCCAAACCGGCCCATAATTTCAGTTGGAATCGTCTGCTGATAAAAAGTTGCATAGCCCGCATTACTAAATGCCATGAATAATCCTAGTAAAATAAAAGAAGCGATGGCCAAAATCAGATTCGATGAAAAATAAAACACAAAATAGCATACTAAAGTTAATGAAAAGCCTGCTCCTATATATGAAATGAGCGATAGTTTTTTGACATATTTTGCAGCCATAAATCCACCAACGATGGCACCAATTCCTGTTAGTCCAACAATTATGCCGTATGCAGTATCAGACACTTTATGAAAATCCTTTAAAAACGACATTTCCTGTGAATCAAGTGAATAACAGATCATAAGAGCGGTTGAATATAAAACAAAAAAGTATAAAATTTCCTTTTTCTCTCGTATAAATTTCCAGACCACATAAAAGTCATCCCGAATAACGGCAGGGGTAATCGTCTTCAATAATTTCGTTATTTCGCCTTGAACATTTGGCAGTAAGTACATCATCCATGCACTAAAAAGAAGCATGCATGCGTTTATCCACATCGCAGTAGAAGTACTGCTAAAGGCAATGATTACACCACTTAAAGCAGGTCCAATCATAAAGCTTCCGGAGCCTAGCATAGCGTTAATAGAGTTGAAGCGTAGACGATCATTTGGCTGTACAAGCTTTGTAATCATATATGTACTGCTAGGATTTGAAAAACATACTGCGATATTTGCAAGGAATATGAAGCAGTAAATGAGCCAAATGTCCGTAAGTAAAGGCATCAAACAAACAATACCTGCACGGGATAAATCACTGAATATGAGAATCGTCCTTTTATTGGACCGGTCTACAATGGAGCCGGCAAAAAAGCTGCAAAGGATTCGGGCAATTGGACCAATGATATAAATTCCTGCAACGGCTGCAGGCGACTCTGTTAAATGCCAAACCGTTAGATTAAGCGCGATTAAATAAATCCAACTCCCTAACTTGGATACGCCAAATCCAAACCATAAATAAAAATACTCTTTTCTTAACTCCATACATTCACCCTCCTAGCTACTCATTCGTTGTCGTACTTTTTCACTTGCAAATAAAGCTTGTTTATAACATTGACTAGCATGCTTATAGGCATGGAGTTGTTCATAAAACTGTCCCCATAGAGGGGCATAAAAAAGGGTTAACGCATAGTACTGCTCTTCATTAAAATGATGAAAAGCCTGTTCTTCCAACTCTTTTAGACCTTGAATGATATGCTCGTTCTGAATCGCATATTGTAAAAGTTTTCGCTGATAAATATGGTGCTGGATTGAAAATAGCTGTTCCTCATACCGATGGAATAGCTTTTCTAATTGAGTAAAATCTTTATTCTGATAACATGTGCGCATCCAGTTAATAGCAGAATGTAGATCTTCGTCATATTGATTTGCCGTTTCATAATGTTCACTCGCTTTTTGAAAATCATCCTGGCATTCGTAGCAGTAGGCGATGTTATTATGAAGCGAGCTCCACTGCATCGGTGTTTGAATCGATTCAACATTTTCCAGTAGCTCAATACCCGCCTCATATTCCTGTAATGCTTCGCGGTATCGGTGGAGATCATTATAAATAACGCCTTTCATCGAGTACAGCTTCAACTGAAATAACGGTTTAAACTGATGAGTAAAATAATGTGCCGCAAGCTCAATATGCTGCAGAGCCTTGTGAAATTTGTAGCTGCGATGGTTCGCAAAGGCGAGATGATAATGATAATTGGCAAGCTCAAAAGGATGTACGTTAGTTAAATATTGCGCATCCTGTTCTTTTTCAGCTAAAAGGTCAAATTCCGAAAATGATAAATGACCAAATGCGGTAATCGATACAAATAGTTCAGTAATACGATCTTTTTTCCAGCTGACAACTGGTTCAATTTCATTCAAAAGCTTTCTTGCATCAGTATCTTCTTTTATGGAATACAAATATCGACTGTAAATAAGCTTGGCGGTGATTTGAAGTTCTATTGAGTATTCATTTTGCATGAGTGTCGTTAATAGTACCGTATCACTTTCCGAAACAGTAACATTTGATAAAAGCTTTTCGTACACAGATTCCAAAAAGGTTGTGTGTTCGGAAATATCATGCTGAAGGTTTGTAAAATCTATATTTAAATTTGCAAATAACTGTTCATACAAATCATATTCTGCAATGACGATGCCGTTTTCAATGCGGCTTAAATAGGAAGGGGTACACACTCCTAAAGCTACTTCATCTTGTTTTAATTTCTTTTTCTGTCTGTAGTATTTTAAAAGCTTTCCCCATGTTTGCTCTTGTCTTTTCATTTGAACACCTCTTACTCTATTTTATCAAAATAACGTTGGGGAATATTGTGAATTTTTTGATTAATATTAATTGTGAACAACTATAAATGGTCCGACTTACACAATTGTATAAAATAAAGCGTTATTTTATTGCATAATATAACCTTGCTCTTATATGATAAGGAAATAAAAAAGATAGTTTTGTTTTGAATGGGAGATTAGATAGGAGAGATCGTATGTTTTATTATGAAGTGGATAATGAAATACAATTAAAGTTAATTACGCAAAATGATGCAGAGGAAATTTTTGCATTTATTGACCGTTCCCGCAGTTATTTGCGTGAGTGGCTTGGTTGGGTAGACAATACAAAAACTGTAGAAGATACGCGTGCATTTGCAGCAATGAATTTAGAAAAGTTTGCAAAGCGTGAAGGTTTGGACACAGCGATTTTTTATAAAGGACAATTTGTCGGGAAAATTTCAATAAATACGATTAACTGGACGTTGAAAAAATGCGAGGTTGGCTATTTTCTCGATGAAAAGTTTCAAGGTGAAGGCATAATGACACGCGCGGTAAAAGGAATCATTGATATTGCCTTTCACGAATATAAGCTTCAGAAAGTGGAAATTCATGCTGCAGTCGATAATAAGAAGAGCCGCCACATTGCAGAGCGTTTAAGCTTTATGCATGAAGGAACGATTCGTCAGGCGGAATGGCTGTACGATCATTATGTTGATCATGCAGTATATGGCTTGATGGTAGACGAATGGGTAGGGGAATATAAGTAAAGAATGGACCTCATCATTAATTTGATGAGGTATTTTTTGTAAATAAATGAAACCTTTTTGTTATTTAAACAGTATAATAACTGTTATCATTTTTCAATGATATTTAAAATTACTTACATAGGTAAGGAAAGCAGGTGTGGGCAATTGACAAAACCAATTGTTGAAATTAAGAATTTGAACAAAAAAATCAAGGGAAAGCATATTATTAAAAACTTGAACCTCGATTTTTATCCGGGCCAGATTACAGGATTCTTAGGTCCAAATGGGGCAGGTAAAACGACGACTATTCGAATGATGACAGGATTAATGTACCCATCGGAAGGTGAAGTTGTAATTGATGGTCATATGTTATCAAAGAATTATGAAAAGGCGATTAGTAATATAGGGGTAATCGTTGAAAACCCGGAAATGTACAAATTTATGTCAGGCTATAAAAACCTACAGCACTTTGCGCGCATGCATAAAGGTGTAACAAAAGAGCGCATTGATGAAGTTGTAGCTCAAGTAGGATTGCAAAACCGAATTCATGAGAAGGTAAAAACGTATTCTCTTGGGATGCGTCAACGACTAGGTTTGGCACAGGCTATGTTGCATCGTCCTAAGTTTTTAATATTAGACGAGCCTACAAATGGTCTGGACCCGGCAGGTATTCGGGAGTTCCGTATGTATTTACGTAAAATTGCGGCAGAAGATAATGTGGCAATCGTCGTATCAAGTCACCTATTATCTGAGATCGAGCTTATGGTAGACCGTATTGCTATCATTCAAAACGGCGAGCTAATCGATATTCGGGAACTCGAGCAACAGGTTGCTGCACAATATTACATTGAAGTAGGTCAACCTGAGCAACTGATCGGATTATTTGAAGAGCCACTGGAGAAAGAAAAGGGTGGCTACGTTGTAAATTTAACAAAAGAAGAAGTCCCTGCATTCGTCCGCAGGCTAGTTGAATCTGGAATTGATTTATACACAATTCAACCAATTCAAAAAGGTCTTGAAGATCAGTTTATCGAGATGACTGGTGGAGGTGCAATCGATGCAATACGTTAAAAATGAATGGATAAAAATGTGGTCACAAAAAAACGCTTGGATCATGCTGGGGCTTGTACTCGCATTGCTTGCATTTGTTTCAGGTATGAACAAATATTACGGTGTTGATTCCGATACGAAAGAAGCACGTATCGAAGCGAATGAAAATTGGCTGACACATTATAATGAAATGTTAAATGCTGAAGGTATGGCAGAGGAAGATAAACAATATTACCAGGATGAAATAGCGATGACTGAATATCGAATCGCGCAGGATTTACCTTCGTATGATGCGACAATGATATCAGAGCATATGGAAATGTCGATCACTTTAACGATTGTCATGATAAGTATTTTTACTGTAGTTATTGCAGCTGGGATTGTGTCTTCGGAATTTGGGACTGGAACTATTAAAATGCTATTAACTCGTCCAGTAGCGCGATGGAAAATATTGTTATCTAAACTTGTTACAACTATTCTATATGGACTAACTTTAATGGTAAGTGGCTTAATTTTTGCGTATATACTCGGCATTATTTTATTTAATACAGATCCAGCTGTTTCTTTATCAATTGTAAATGGTCAAGTAATGGAAGAGACAGTTAAAATTCCATATTTGGAAATGATTTTATATTCTGCTGGTTCTACGCTAATGACCATTCTATTTGCATTTATGATTGGAACAATTTTTGGTTCAAGCACGCTGGCAGTAAGTTTATCATTGTTCATCCTATTAATGGGTTCAACAGCGACAATGTTTATTGCACAATATGATTTTGCTAAATATATTTGGTTCGCGAATGATTTATCGTTTTACGCACCAGGCAGCATGCCGCTCATTGAAGGGTTAACTTTTACATTCTCGTTAATCGTCAATATCGTATATGCGATTGTTTTTTTAGCCATTACGTTCATCTATTTTATGAAACGTGATATCACGGCATAAAAAATAATTTTGCTCACAAATATATACTAATAAAATAAAAATTATTAAATTAACCTCATCTATTATCTGTCAGGATAATAAGAATGAGGTTTTTTATTTGGATAAAATTTCAAAATAATAGTTTGCGATATTATTTTAATATTATATATCAGAATTTTCAGAAAAATATATTGTAATTATCCAGTTTCAACCATATAATCAGTTTTAACAAAGTTAACTGGTACGGACGTTATGATGTTCGGACCAATGGAGGTGGACGATGGATGAACTTTGAGAGCCATATTCCATTACATATTCAGCTGAAAGATTTGTTGAAAACTGAAATTTTTGATGGAAAGCATGTTGAAAAAATACCGAGCGAACGAGAATTAATGGAGCGTTTCACGATAAGTCGTTCGACCGTAAGAGAGGCAGTAAGTCATCTTGTAAATGAAGGGGTTCTGAAAAAAATACATGGGAAGGGCACGTATATTACAAAAAACAAAACGGTGCATGACTGGTTAAATACATTGAACAGCTTTACAGATACAGTGCGGAATATGGGCATGAAGCCAGGCGCTAAGCTACTACATGCAAAGATGATCGACAATTTCCCGGAGCTGAAAGATTTGCTGAAGCATTCTACGTTATTTTCAATTGCGCGATTACGAACTGCTGATGACCAGCCCATTGCGATCGAACGACATTACTATAATCCGCATTTAGGTCAGCAAATATCTGCTTACGATTTAAACACTGCCACAATTTATGATGTTCTTGAGAAAAATCTTAATATCGCCATTATTGAAGCGGAACAAACTGTAAGATGTCACCCTATAAGTCTGGAAGATGCAAAACTATTAAACCTTCAGCCTAATATTAATGTCCTCTGTGTAGAAAGAATACTTTTAGGAGCACAGGGTGAAGTAATTGAATACTATAGCAGCTTATTTCATCCGGAATTATATATGTTAAAACTGAAAACGAAACGAGCGGTACAGGGGGTTGGCTAATGAATAATGAATTATTTTTACCTAAGCATGTCGTAAGCGGCATTGGCTCATTTAAGCAACTGCAGCACATTGCCGAACAAAAAAAGTGGGTAGCCCCTTTTATAATCTATAGTTCGAGTGCGCTTTCTGAACAGCTTGATACGATGAAGCAAAAGTGGAAACAAGCAAGCTTTTTTGAAATCTCAAAAGGCGAACCTACCATATCTGAACTAAAGCGAGCCATCGATGAATTGAACAGAGGGCAAAGAGATTGTGTGATTGCAATTGGTGGTGGGAGTGTCATTGATTTAGCAAAAGCGGTAGCTGTATGTGCGATAAATCCGACATTAGCCTTAACCGATATTCCAAATAAGCCTTTTTTAGACCGACTCCCGTTAATTGCAGTGCCAACAACAGCGGGTACTGGTTCGGAGGCAACGAAAATAACGGTGATTACGGATGAAACACTTCAAACAAAGCTCAATCCTGCACATCCAAGCTTAATACCGGATGTGGTCATCTTAGATGCATCGTTTACGGTGAATTTGCCGAAGCACATTACGAGCTTTACGGCTCTGGATGCACTGACACATGCAATTGAAGCTTATGTTTCGACAAAGGCAAATGACATGAGCGATTTGTATGCGTTAGAAGCTATTCGCCGACTGAAAAATGTAGAAAAAGTATTCAAAGAGCCAACTAATATTGATGTACGTCAGGAGCTGCTCATCGGAAGCTTTTATGCAGGGATTGCTTTTTCCAATGCATCTACTAATCTGGCACATGCAACAGGCCGGGCATTAGGTGCAAAATTCCATATGCCGCATGGTCAATGTGTAGCGCTTATGCATCCGTTCATCATTGATTTTTCAATGGAAAGTGCATCTGAACGCTATAAGGATATTGCAAAAATAATCGGACTTTCTGATCAAATGGAGTTAAGTGCTTATTTGGTTCAGTTGAATACAGAGCAACAAGTTTGGGATAGTGCACGCTTTTTAGCACCATTACTTACCGACGAAGTAATTGAATATTTAGCGAACCAAGCGTTTACTGGAAACGGAATAGTGACAAACCGACGTGTTCCAACAAAAGTGGATGTGGAGTCTATTTTTAAAGCATTAAGAAAGCGTTTACAAAATAAAGGGGGAAATGAATGATGGTATTGATGACGGGTGGAGAAGTTGTAGCGAAAATGTTGGCAAAAGAAGGGGTAGACAACGTATTCGGAATTATAGATGGTACTTATTTTGGGTTTTATTCAAATTTACAGAAGCACGGTATCGAACTAATTTCCCCGCGTCATGAAACGAGTGCCGCTCATATGGCGGGCGCCTATGCACGAGTGACAAATCGTCTGGGTGTTTGTATGGCAAGCAATGGTCCAGGGGTAGCGAATATTTTACCAGGCCTCGTTGTAGAAGAAGCAGAAGGAAATCGTGTTCTTTGTATTACGAGCGCAAGACGTACAGGCATCATGTACCCAGATCGTGGTGGAACGTATCAATGCTTTGACCAAACGGCAACGATTAAACAATTTGCAAAATGGAGTGAAGCGGTCCCTTCTTTTGACCGTATTCCTGAAATGCTGCGGATGGCTTTACGTAAATGCTATGAAGGGCGCCCGGGTGTCGTCCATCTGGACATTCCTGAAAATATAATGAACACAAAAGTGAATTGTGACCTTCATTTTTGGGAGCCATCCGAGTATCGTATGCTAGAGCTGCCGAAAGCTTCGAATTACCAGATCGAACGTACAGCACAGCTTTTAAAGTCTGCTACATTTCCGATCATTCATGCTGGTAGCGGGGTGATTCATGCAGGAGCAAAAAATGAGCTAACAGAAGTAGCGGAAAAATTGCAGGCGATGGTCACGACAAGCTGGGCGGGGCGCGGGGCGATGAGTGAGGAAAATCCGTTAATGATGCCAATGGTGCATATTGAAGCGAATAATAATGTGAGAAACGATGCGGATGTTGTTCTCGTATTAGGTTCCCGCTTAGGCGAAACGGACTGGTGGGGGAAAGCACCATATTGGAACGGCAATCAAACGGTTATTCAAGTAGATTTAGAGCCTTCCATTTTAGGAGCAAATAGGCCTGCCGAACTTTTAATTCAGGCAGATATTAAAGCGTTTTTACAGGACCTTTTAGTAGTGCTTAATAATAATGACTTTGATCAGCCGGTCGATACAAACCGCCAACAATTAATTGAAAAGCATCTGGAGAGTAAAAAACAGCATCGTAAAAAATTAAATGAACATATTGCGGATAAAAATAGCCCATTAAATCCAGCACAAATTCCGCATTTAGCCAATAAAATATTCCCTAAAAATACACCGCTCGTTATAGATGGTGGCAATACAGCGATTTGGACGAATTTCTATTATGAAGTAAATGATGAAATGCCGTTACTATCCACTTTTAAATTTGGAATGCTTGGTGCAGGGCTAGGTCAGGCGTTAGGGGCAGCAGTAGCAAAGCCGGAGCAGCCGGTTCTATGTATTATCGGTGACGGTGCAATGGGCTTCCATCCGCAGGAAATCGAAACGGCTATCCGCAATAATCTTCATGTCGTTTTCATCGTACTGTGTGATAAACAATGGGGCATGGTAAAGATGAATCAGCACTTCGCATTAAGACCGTTAAAAACAATGTGGAAGAAAACACTCGATCCACATGAAAGCATTAATGCGGATTTAGGTGAAATTCGTTTTGATAAAGTCGCAGAAGCGATGGGGGCACATGGTGAATTTGTAGACAGTATTGAACAACTTGAGAACGCATTACGCACATCGATATCAGTAGGGAAATGTACAGTTATTCACACTGAAGTTGACCCCGTAAAGCATATGTGGGCACCGGGTCTTCGTTATTTCAAAGATATGCATGCCGAGCCGAAGGGAAAATAGTGTATGGGAATAGATACAATTCAAATCAACTTTAATGAAACTGCATTATTAATTATGAACATCGTGATTGGTTTTATTATGTTTGGCGTAGCGCTTGATTTACAAGTTTCGGATTTTAAGAGATCGTTAAAAACACCGAAGCCTGCTTTAATCGGGCTTGCTTGTCAATTTCTATTATTGCCGGCGATTACATTTGTGCTCGTCAGCATCATTCAGCCTATTCCAAGCATTGCACTAGGTCTGTTTTTAGTCGCAGCTTGTCCTGGCGGGAATTTATCAAATTTCTTAACGCATTACGCAAAGGGCAATACCCCGCTCTCAATAAGCATGTCAGCTATTTCAACGGTTATGGCAATTGTGATGACACCGCTAAATACGATGTTTTGGGCATCGCTATACGGTCCGACAAAGGAAATCATGACATCGTTCAGTATTAGTGTAGTGGATATGTTTACGACAATTTTCTTTATGCTGGGATTGCCTCTTATTGTTGGTATGTATATTCGGAAAGTAATGCCAAAATTTGCAGCACGATTCAATCAAATTATGATGAAGCTATCGATTGTTATTTTCGTTTTATTTGTCATCGTTATGGTAGCGAACAATTTCGATGCATTTATTGATAACGTTGGTGCGGTTGTATGGGTGGTAATTATTCAAAATGCACTAGCTATATGCATAGGTTATTTTGCATCCCGAGCATTAAAGGTTGTCGATCGGGATCGTCGTGCCATTGCCATTGAAGTAGGGATTCAAAATTCGGGTCTTGGATTAGTATTAATCTTTAACTTTTTCGGGGGGCTTGGTGGAATGGCCCTGGTAGCAGCATTTTGGGGTATTTGGCATATCATTTCAGGACTAATCATTGCTACTTACTGGTCAAGACGTGCTCCGGATAATACCGTTACAGTTCATCAGGAGGTCCATACATGAATGTTCTCATAACAGGTGCGGGCGGTTATTTAGGTCAGCAGCTCGTCCGTCATTTATTACAAACGACAAATCACAGCATTATTGCGGCAGATATTAGGGAAACATCGCCGTTTGAAGCACACGAAAATCTGCATTATATCGTGTTGGATGTACGGTCCAACGAAGCGCAGAAGTACTTTGAACAATATGATGTGGATATAGTCGTTCATTTAGCTTCGATTGTTACACCTGGAAAGAAAAGCAATCGTGAATTTGAATATTCGGTCGATGTTTTAGGAACAAAAAACATTTTGGAGGCATGTGTTCAAACGAATGTGAAACGTATTATTGTTTCATCAAGTGGTGCATCCTACGGGTATTATGCAGATAATGCCGATTGGATTGAAGAAACTGATCCAATACGCGGTAACGAGGCATTTGCATACTCCTACCATAAGCGGTTAGTAGAAGAGATGCTTGAGCAATACCGATTACAGCACCCTGAGCTTGAACAGACGATTTTCAGGATCGGCACGATATTAGGGGCGAATGTACGCAATCAAATTACGAATTTATTTGAACAAAAAATGCTAGTCGGTGTGGCGAAATCCAAAAGTCCGTTTGTATTTATTTGGGATCAGGATGTTGTAGCTTGTTTCGCTCAAGCAATAGATAGTGAAACAACCGGAATTTTCAATTTAGCAGGGGACGGCGCTGTCACAATAGATGAAATTGGTGGTTTATTGAATAAAAAGGTCATCAAAATACCTTCGAATGTAATTAAGGGAAGTTTGTTTATTTTAAAGAGGTTAAATTTAAGTCAATATGGTGAGGAACAGGTTGATTTTTTACGCTATCGGCCAGTGCTCAGTAATCGTAAGCTTAAGGAAAAGTTTCAATATGTTCCACGAAAATCTTCCATTGAGGTTTTTAAATATTATATGAATAGTCGGATGACCGAAAAAGTAAACGGGGAATAGTGGTACAACATTTGATTGGAATCTAATCAAGTGGGGATAGTCAGAAAACGGATTTTCGAGAAGTTTATCGAAACCGTTTTTTTATTTTTTGTAGTTTTTTATATAAAATCATGTTATTTTACAAAATATACAAGATATATATAGCATTTAAAAATAGCGCTTTATACTAGAAAAGTGGCAATCTATAGGGGATGAGTAGATGATTAACGATAAATATAAATGTGACAGGATCAATGCTACAATATAATCATGGGAACAAAAACAAGTACTTGAGGATTAAAGGCGATGAGGAACTAACAACATTGCTATTGACTTTAATTGAAAAATAAAACTAACGGATTGGAGGTGGAAAAATGGCAGCCAACATTATTTTCCATTTAGATATGAATAGCTTTTATGCCTCTGTCGAACAGGCGCACAATCCAAGTTTAAAAGGGAAACCAATTGCAGTGGCGGGAAATGTAAAGGAACGTCGCGGTATTATTGTGACGAGTTCCTATGAAGCGCGGGCAAAAGGTATTTATACGACGATGAATGTAGCAGAAGCAAAACGGTTATGTCCTGAGCTGCTATTATTACCACCGGACTTTCCGAAGTACCGGGCAGCTAGTGCAGCGATTTTTTCTATATTACGAAGCTATACTGAAATAGTAGAGCCAGTATCAATTGATGAAGGCTATTTGGATGTAACGGATCTTGCAAAAACTCGGCACCCATTACAAATAGCAGAAGAAATTCAGCAGCGTATATTACATGAGCTCGATTTACCTTGTTCGATCGGCATTGCCCCGAATAAGTTTTTAGCCAAAACGGCATCGAATATGAAAAAGCCAATGGGCATAACGGTTTTAAGAATCAGGGAATTAAAAGAGCAGCTCTGGCCGTTGCCTGTTGTGTCGATGCATGGAGTCGGGGAGAAGACAGCGAAAAAATTAAATTCCCTTCAAATTTTCACAATTGGCGATTTAGCGATTGCGAATGAACGGACTTTATACAAGGAGCTAGGCAAAAACGGGGTCCGCCTGATTAAGCGGGCGAATGGTATAGATAATCGAGCGGTCGATCCAAACTCAATATTCGATACGAAAAGTGTCGGCAACTCGACAACGTTACCGAGGGATGAAAGCGAATATTACATTTTAAAGGAAACGTTTGAGAAATTAAGTAAGAGTGTTGCGGAACGGTTAAAAGTTAAGTACTTAGCTGGAACAACCGTGACGATTCAAATTCGCAATTATGATTGGCAAAATTCATCACGCAGTAAATCGGTTCGTAATGCCGTTCAAAATGCAGATGAAATTTTTGAAATCGCCTGGAAGTTGTTCACGGATTACTGGGATGAAACACCTGTCCGGTTATTGGGCGTTACTGTTTCGAATGTGGTGGATCAATCAGAATTAACGCAACAGCTCAATCTTTTCAATTTCGAGCAGCATATTAAAGACGAGCCGATTGTCCAGTTAGTCGATTTAATTGAAACGAAATTTGGAAAAGGGACGATCAAGCGCGGTGTCCGGGTGAAATCCAAAAGCTACGCCTCGAAAACAAGCTTTAGCAAGGACTTTTTGGATGATCATATGAAGTGAATTTTTAGGGTGGGAACATGAAACATACTAACATTAGTAGTACAAACCAAGACCATGGTTTGTGCTACTATTTTTTTATAGTAGAAGTAAAGAAAAACCAAACTGACACATCCTTTTCGCCACTTTTGAGCACTGGGACTTTAATCGCCACTTCTTTCGCGATATTAGTCACTTCAGTTCACATATTCGCCACTCCCTCCAGCTTATTCGCCACTTCATCATTGATATTCGTCTCTTAACACCATATATTAGTCACTTGCATTTTTATTGTCCACTTCAGTTCACTTATTCGTCACTTAACAATCTATAAATAAAGATAATAATAGATTAGATTAATATTTACCATTTATATTATATTTTGCGATAAACAGGAAATTTAAGTATATGTATATATATTCAAAATAGAGGGGAGCATATATTTATGCAGAAAAAAGTATCTTTATCATTTCTAGTTGCTGTCCTCTTTTTCTCTTTTACATTTGTCGGATTAGGTAATGCGAAGGAGATTAAAATGGTTCCGGATGATGGAAAAAAGAGAATGGCCAATGAATTAGAGTACATTTTTACTGAAATCCTTATAAAAAATGAATCAACAGGTTTTTATGATGTTAATTTGACAGAATTGAATAATTCCAATTACACGGACGCTGAAAAGAATGCATTACTTGCTTATGCCTTTATTCCATTTGGTGGAGTCCAAATGGCTAGTAATGAATTTACAAGATGTTTGGCTGAAGCATTAGATATTAGTCAAAATACAGTGAGCCAGTTAATAAGTTATATTGATCAAGGAGATTATTTCGGTGCTGCAACTGTTCTAGGCACAATGGGAATTATGATAAATCCAGTAGTACTTTTTGTTTTCGCTATGACATGTGGACAAATTCGTGCATCATAAGTTAATTACGGGTATAGTTAGCCTAAAAGGGAGTTTATAACTTTTATGGAAATGCTCGAAAAGATTAATGGTATAGGTTCTCTCTTGTTATTGTTATGTGGTTATGTAATAATTTGGCGACTTAGAAAGATTAAATTGGGAAGAAAGCGAACGGGTTTTGAAAATCTTGTTTTTTATATGGCTAATATAGGCGCAATACTCTACGCTCTCACTTATTTAATGATGACTCTAGAAATAGGTATATGAATTAATAATTCATTTAACGGTCTTTATTCACTAGAAATAAAATATTAAATAACTTTATTTGGGGCCGGGACATAATTAGTTTCAGTTCATTTTAAAAGAGAAATTGCAATAGTAGTGACCCCTTAAAGTTAGAGTTTTTATTATGAGTTAATTGGTTGGTATGGATTCGGTTTTTCACCGTGCTCATGCCAGCCAATTTTAGTTTCAAAAGTTAGGTTTCGTGATTAGACTTGAATGGCTCACTAAATTATTATAGATAAATCCCTGTAGCCTAAATTAATTGTTATAACTCGATTTGCTTCGTCATATTCAACTTTAAATGGATGCAGTGATTATCAATATTAAACATAATTCCCCCCCAATTTCATGACAAGAAAGATTAATAAAAGGTTATTAATTCACTGCAAATTTTGCAAATAAACCAACCTCTCTGTGGGGATCGGTTCGGTTCTACATGAACGTTTCTCTCAGAGATTGAGGCAGGACATTATTTTACTTTTATATTTTCTATATATTGTTCAACATCTTTAAGCAATTGTTTGAATAATAGTTTATTTTTCCTTTTAATATTTATTTTCTTTCTTGCAGACTTTAAAGAGAACTCTTCATGCACGATACAGCTTCTTAAGTTCGCCAATAATTTAGTATTATTTTTAAACGTTAAGTAATCCCCCATTTTCTCCTCTAAATCAAGAATGATATTAATATCGGAAGTATTTTTATATTTACCTTTAAAAATAACTTTATAGATGTCTTTTAACAGTTGTTCAATTAAGGAATATAGCTCAACTGTAAGTGTTGCATATTTCCGATCTCTGCGCCTACCGTAGAATTCTTTTAATTCGTAATCGCTTAATAACTCCACCCATTTATAAGTACCTGAATTATTCGATGTATTTTTTACAACTTGCTGAAATTCTTTTTCAACTAAGTAAAGATCTGCAAATGCATGGTCCTTTAATTTTTTAATTTCTTTCTTTTTACTCATCCGAAACACTCCTTCCATCGATTGTATTTGACAGCAATGAGAGAATTTCATGTAGTCATTACTCCCTGTACAACAATCCACTTATAATTTCTTACCCAAAGATTTGTGCTAATCAACCTTTTTTTCGTTCCCCGATTCGACAAATAAGGAACTTTAAATAGATCGCAATTCTGCAGCTAGATTGTGCCATATATCGTGAAAGGGCAATCTTCTTAGCCATAGAATGTTTTATTTAATGGGGGACGTGGAAAAACACATTGCATAGGAGGAATGGTCATGGATTATAATCTATTTGGCAATTCAGATTTGAAAGTTTCTAAATATGCTTTGGGCACGGTACTGTTCAGTACAAATGGTCTTGAAGATGTGGGGGCTATGGATCAGGCAACTGAGAATTATATGGTGGATTACGCACTTGATCAAGGCATCAACCATTTTAATACAGCAAATATGTATGCGAAAGGTGATGCAGAAGTTATTTTTGGCAAAGCGATCAGAGATAAACGTCATGATATGATCATCAGCAGTAAAACAGGATTTCAGCTGATAGATAAACCAACCGATACAGGTGCTATAATTAACGTTGATTCATCCATAGATGCGCTATTAAAAAGACTTGGTACTGACTATATTGATTTATACTATGTACATTGTTGGGATGGTCAAGTACCGGTTAGCGAAACTGTCCAAGAGATGAATGACTTAATTAAGAAAGGGAAAATTCGCGGGGGGTATCCGATTACAGTGGCTGGGCGCTTGCGAAGACACGTACATGGGCAGTAGAAAATAATATGATACCGCCAATTGCACAGCAAATCTATTACACACCAGAATCACGTGAAGCAGAGTACGAAATTTTGCCGGCCGGTAAAGAATTGGGCATTGCTAATAGTATTAGGTCTCCACTCGGTGAGGGACTACTCACTGGTAAATATACAAGAAATAATAAAGCGGAACTAGCTACAAGACAAGGGAATGGTTGGCCTTAAACATATATTAAAAATCCGGATTTGTTTTATAATCTAGTAGATTTATTACAAGATGTTGCTTCTAAACATAAAGCGACAGTACCGCAAGTTGTTCTAGCATGGTTACGAGATCGACCAAATGTAGATTCAATTGTCTTGTCTGCAAGAACTAAAGAACAGTTGCATGAAAACATTGCATCATATAGCCTAAAATTAACGGACGAAGATATTTCGCAAATTAATGACTTAACAGCACTTGAACCTATTTATCCATTATGGCATCGCGCGATAAATTCATTGGATAGAGCTTCAAATGCAGAAAAGGTGTATATAGATGAATTCGTTAAGTTGATGAATAGCAAGAATCAAAATATATAAAAAAGAAGTAACACATTAAAGAAAACATATAGACGAACAATCTCGAATTTCTTGATATCAACTCGTGATTGTTCAATTTTTCTACACTAAAATTTATTTACATAAGAAGTGAGTGTAAGTGGAGGAGCGGGTGTTCATGCTAACTGGTTCCCTTTACTTGATAATGAGGGGAGAAAGTTGTTCGTAGTGAAGGCGGCGACTCCCAGGGGACAAGCACGCGGGAGAGACTACGGGCTCGAGCCGTGCCCCAGGAAAGCGTCCGCCGTAACGGAGAACAACGGATACGAAGTAGACATTTAATAATGATCACCCCCTGTCCAACTACATTTTATTTTAAATAATGGGAACTTTGTATATCCTATAAAAGTCTAAAATTTGACATTTATATGAGAATAATTTTCATCTAGTTAGGTAACATCGAAATACCCATGCTATAATAGTAGGGATTTCATTCTTCAGGAGGACATAATGGGAATACATCCGATACGTTTTTTACGAATAATGGGCTTACTTGATGGTTTATCGCTCATTACGTTATTATTTATTTCCATGCCATTAAAATACTTTGCTGATTTACCGCAGTTCGTGACGATAAATGGCAGTATTCATGGTGGCATATTTATACTTTATTTAATAGCAATTGCTATTGTTCAATTACGCATTCAGTGGAATATCGGTTGGTCCTTTTTAGCCGTTTTTGTTGCATTTATACCTTTTGGTAATTTTGTTTTCGATTCTAAATTAAAAAAAATGCAGCCGTTATTACATATAAAGCCATTCCCTAAGCAGTGGCTTGTTTATGCTATTATTTTCTTTTCATTCTTTGATCTGTTCGTACAGCTGCCGATTATGAGTACATATGCTTTATCTGTCGGAGCCTCAACGTTTGTTGCAGGGATTGTTGTGGGACTTTACTCATTTATGAATACGTTTGGAAATATATTTTCAGGCATTTATACGGACAAAATTGGAGCGTTTCGAATATTGGTCTTTGGCCTATTTGTTTCTGTAGTATCACTGCTATGCTACCAGCTTGTCGATAATACGACGGTACTATTAATTGTACGTTGTGTTCATGGTTTCAGTAGCGGATTTATAACACCGGCCGCATTTACACTTCTTGCTAATATGCGGGCAACAAATGAACAAGGCAGTGGGAGTGCATTTACGGGCTCATTTGTTGGGATCGCGGCTATTGTTGGACCGGCTTCGAGTGGTATTTTAGCCAGTAAAATCTCAGTGGCAAATGTATTTAGCCTAGTTGCATTATATGGTCTTGTACTATTGATTGGTCTACTACTCTTTTTACGTAAAACACAGTTGCCTAAACGTGAAAAGAAAAAGACTTCCGAAACGCTGCAATGGAACAGTAATTTGTTAAAGGCATATGGTGGGGCCTTCTTCCTCATGTTTTCTCAAGGGGTACTCGCTTACTTGTTGCCGATTTATGTTCAGGATTTAGGATACGGCTCCAGAGTAGCGGGAACATTACTAAGTGTATTCGGTATCGTCGCTGTCCTGATCTTTATATTGCCGACGAACAAAATATTTGATTATCTTAATGCTCAATACACATTATTAATCGGTGTTCTATTAATGGGGATCGCCCAAATCGGTATTGGACTAGCATCCGAAATGACATTGCTATATGGCATTCTTGCTCTATACGGAGTCGGGTTTGCATTTTTATTCCCGTCCATAAATGCGCTCCTAATTGAGGCTACGACGCAGGAAATTCGCGGAAAAGCATATGGTTATTTTTATGCGTTTTTCTCTATTGGCGTAGTTGCTGGATCATCGGTACTAGGTGCATTAAATTTAGTAGGAACACCCGGATTTATGTTTACAGGCGGGATTTTGTTTACGTTCTGTCTCGTTATCATCATTTCATTAATTAAATCAAATAGCTCGTTACTGAAAGTGAGCCGTAAAGAAAATTTACATCAATCATAAAGCTGATGCGCCAAAGTACGTCAAATTTAGACTAAATACTTTCTAATGCGCATTATTCGATTGTCATGTATACTAAACAAGGTGAAATTTACGAGCGAATTATATTTGAAAGGATTTAAAACATGATGAAATTAAATTTAGAAGTATTAGAACGATGCAGTAAAGAAACAGAAGATACAATTACTGCAGAAAGTAGTGCATTTGCATCGACGCCTATTCAGTATTTGAAGGAAAATCAAGGCGAATTTATTTATGTTGAGTGTGCACAGTTTAATGACATCCGAATCGATGCAGTAGCACTTGAATTTGATGATGCATTTAACTTATATACGGCTTTGTTCGGATTAAAATTACAAAAGAAGCACAGCGAAGCAATCCGGGTTTATTTAAAGCAAAATGTTAAATCAGCTCTAGGCAGCAGCAGTGCAGCCTTTTCTGGTCAAGAAGGGCTTTGGGAACTCAATATTGCTGTCGATTGTATAGAAGGCTTCAATGAACAATTATCGATCGAAGAAGTGTGTGAATTACTTTATCAATTTGTTGCGCAATTAAATGAAACTGTTGGAAAATAATCGATGAAGAAGTACTTATATAGCTTTGCCTGGCAAAAAGATGAATATGAACTTTCACGACTGGAAATGCGCACATTTTTTAATTTTCATGTGGAAGGTAATGTTTTAATGAGTCAGAGAAAAGTAGAACCAAGTCGAAGTCCTTATATGCGATTAAGACTTGATATACTATTTGAAGGAAATACGTTTGAACAACTTGTAGAAACTGCTAAGCAGCTGCAGTTAGGAGAACGGACTTTTAAAATTCATTGTTTAAATAATAGTAGAGATGCGATTGAACCCACTTTAAACCGTACGATTCGAAATGAGTATATGCTACAGCTTAGCTATGCGATAGAAGCAGAGCCGGATTTAGAAGAGCCTGATATTGTATTGGGGTTAGCCATTCATGATGGAACCTTTTACTTAGGGGAACTTGTTGCTGGAGAGTCTGTATGGCTGAAGCATATGCAAAAGCCCGAAATGTACTCCACTGCGCTTAGTACGCGTGATGCGCGGGCCATTGTGAATATTGCAGCTCCATATCCGGATGAGTTGAAAATTATTGATCCATGCTGCGGAATTGGTACTGTCTTAGTTGAGGCAATGAGTATGGGCATTAATATCGAAGGACGGGATATGAATAAGCGTGTCGTATGGGGTTCACGTATTAATTTACGCCACTTCGGATATGAACCGAATGTTGAAATCGGGCCAATTGAAGAAGCGGATGAAGGTTATGACGTCGCAATTATTGATATGCCGTACAATTTATTTACACATATATCGAGTGAATTGCAGCAGAGCATTATTACGAATGCACGTAGAATCGCAAAACGCGTTGTCATCGTAACTATCGAAACGATGGATGATAAAATTCATCACGCTAATTTAACGATTAAAGACCGAGCTGTATTGAAAAAAGGGAAGTTCGAGCGTCAGGTTTTAATATGTGAGTAACCGCAGGAGTAGGATTACTATTTGCTTGCTTATTACGAACAAGGCAGTGTTAAAAGTCAAATGACTGATAACACTGCCTTGTTTTTTATAAGGTATCAGTTAACCGAACGGAATACAATACGCTGGTACCTTGATGGTGAGAATTGCCTCACAATAGGTGAACTGGATTATTAAATAATTGAACCAAAGTGTCGAGTAAATCGAATTCAGAAGAAAGGCCACTTTCTTTAAGAAAGTGGCCTACTGAAACTTAGTCTACTTCAATTCGTATAGCATCAATTTTTTGACAGTCTACGATAAGAGTTGAACCACGTTCTGTTGTTGTATCAATAAAGAATGCACAGCAATTATTATGGTCAAATCTTTTAAAAACGACATCTTCTAATATTTGACCTCCTGATAAGAAAACGTCAACTTCTGTACCTTTTCTTAATTCTCTTAATAGGTCACAGATACAACCATTACAACGACCTTTATTATTCCCAGAACTTGATTCACGTCTACAATCATTACAATTACAACCCATTTGTAACACCCCTTTTCTTGTCTGTTTTTGTAAGGCTAGCATTACATTAATAGAATATGATTTGAAAATAAAAAGAGCTAGGTAACGTAACTAGAGAGAATATAGAACTTTTGATAAAGAATTAGTAGGTAAAAGAACTAAATTGTGCAGTAAGTAAGGTGTGAACTAAATATGTATGTGAAGTTAGGATTATAAAAGGATCACTCGGGGGGCAGGGAAGTGATCCTAATTCCAAAATAATATTAAAAAGATGACAAGCTAATTTTTATTGACTGTCATATCTAACACTTACTACTTTTTGTTACTACTTGTTTGCATGAAAGTAGCACCGACAATAACTAGAAGAATGAAAAGTACAACGATTAGAACGAAAGTTGAACTATTGTTATTGCTATAACTGTTGTATCCTCCATAGCAATTGCCATATCCTGAGTAGTCCATGAAAATTCCTCCTTCCCCTCTTATATTATTCTTTTATAGGGGAAAAGGTAGGGCAAAAGAACAGGGACAAATTTTGTGTGTAGCTAATAGATAAAATTTAGATACTAAACATATCGAACAAACTACGCAATAACTAGGGGAGAAATTCCCCTTGTAACGTAATTAAAATAACGGCTTTTGAAAACCATTAATGTGAGCGATAACTGGAATTTGCCCAACATGGTACGCCTCATGCGTGTAAACATGATGAAACAACCAGCTTAAAGTAGGAACAGAAGGTGGTATCCATCCATCAGAAAACTTAGGAACTTCCACTAGTTTATGGAGTTGCGATTGTTCTAAAGTATGTAAAATGTTATCAGTGTAATTTCTAATTTGTATATAGCTATCTAATATTTCTTTAGGGGAGCTTTCATCATCAAGATGTAAAATACAACTCTTTTTCAGCCCGATTTCATTCACCCAATAGTCTTCGCTACTTGAAATATGAGCTATAACCCAAGCTACGTTATTTGGATAGATATCTGATTTTTTAAGCCAAAGTTCCTCATCCAGTGTATTTAGGTAAGGGATTAAAGTTTTTCTAGGATCATTGCGATATGGGAACAGCATGTATATCCATCCTTTCGTTTCAAATGAGAATCTGATAGAGAAATAAGTGCATTAAAAAAGACTCAAGCTTTAGCTCAAGTCAGGAAAAATTATACAAGACCATTATAGCGCGTATGTTCCTATGCGGGCTACTCATTATACAATATATAATTCTATTCGAAGTAAAATTTCCATCAGATGAAACAGCGATTAATTCATTTACAATTTGCCAATCCTTCTTTTTAAGGAGTGGTAAATATGGAGAACAGATTTTTCATTGGCCTATTGAACGGCTTAATTTTAAGCATCATATTATGGACTTCTATTTTTGGCTGGATAAGATTATTATCCGGTTTATTTAAGTAATAGTGGATCGTGAAATAAAATCAATCGTTTGACAGTGTAAGGAATCAATGTTATATTTATCTCGAATTAAAGATAAATGAATTCGTGATAAAGAAGGAGTGAAACTTTATGAGTGAATTTGATAAACAACTAAAAGCATTTACTGTATTACACCGAGCAACGACAGCTGTACATGAAGCAACGAAGAAGGATATTCAGCAAAGTGATTTAAATTTAACGGAGTTTGCTGTAATGGAACTGCTTTATCATAAAGGCGATCAACCTATCCAAGTCATCGGAAAGAAAGTACTAATCGCAAGCAGCAGCATTACTTATGTTGTCGATAAACTTGAAAAGAAAAACTTTATCAAGCGTGTCGCATGTCCAACTGACCGTCGTGTAACATTTGTATCGCTGACAGACGAAGGTACAGAAATGATTGAATCGATATTCCCGTCACACGAGAAAAAGATTGCTTCCATTTTTGATGTTCTGTCAGAGGAAGAATTAGATACGTTGATCGATTGCTTAAAACGTGTCGGACATCATGCAAATACATTATAAAAAATGATATCTCGATTTCGAGAAAACGGAGGAATTACACATGAACCACATTAAAGGAATACACCATGTAACAGCCATTACAAGCAGTGCAGAAAAAAATTACGAATTCTTTACGTATACATTAGGTATGCGTCTTGTGAAGAAAACGGTAAATCAGGATGATATTCAAACATACCACCTGTTTTTCGCGGATGATAAAGGCTCTGCCGGAACAGATATGACATTTTTTGATTTCCCGGGAATCCCAAAAGGCACACATGGTACAGATGAAATTTACAAAACAGCGTTCCGTGTCCCAAATGATGCAGCACTGGATTATTGGGTTAAACGTTTTGATCGATTAAACGTAAAGCATGAAGGTATTAGTACTCTATTTGGCAAACAAGTATTATCATTTGTTGATTTCGATGATCAACAGTACATGCTTATTTCGGATGAAAAAAATGAAGGCATCGCATCAGGTACGCCATGGCAAAAAGGACCGATTCCATTGGAGTTTGCAATAACAGGCTTAGGACCGATTCATATCCGGGTTTCACAATTTGATTATTTCAAAGAGGTACTCGAAAAAGTAATGGTGATGCGTGAAGTTCAGAAGGATGGTTCATTGCACTTATTTGAAGTTGGTGAAGGTGGCAATGGGGCATCTGTCATCGTCGAGCACAATACAGAGCTAGCACCGGGACGTCAAGGCTTTGGTACGGTTCACCATGCTGCATTCCGATTAGAAAATACGGAAGTACTGCATGAATGGACAAAACGTTTGGAAGGCTTTGGTTTCGGTACATCAGGCTATGTTGACCGTTTCTTCTTTGAATCGCTTTATGCGCGTGTAGCACCTGGCATTTTATTCGAGTGGGCTACTGACGGACCAGGATTTATGGGAGATGAGCCGTATGAAACAGTTGGGGAATCGCTATCATTACCACCGTTTTTAGAAAGCAAACGTCAATATATTGAAAGCGTTGTTCGTCCGATTGATACAGTACGCTCAACTAAAACAATTGAAAAAGAGTATGAATAGTTTCTACTATATAAGAAAGGAGAATGGACTATGAACTATATTTTTAATAAAGGAAAAAGTGATAAGCCTGTATTGTTACTGCTGCATGGCACAGGTGGAGATGAAAACAGCCTACTTGCACTGGCAGAAATCATTGATCCGGAAGCATCTGTATTAAGTGTACGGGGCAATGTGCTGGAACAGGGGATGCCACGATTTTTCCGCCGTTTAGCAGAAGGTGTTTTTGATATGGAAGATTTAGCATTCCGTACGAAGGAACTCTATGAATTTCTCGACAAAAAAGCTGCAGATTACGAGTTTGATCGCAACAATATTATTGCAATCGGTTATTCGAACGGTGCCAACATCGCAGCAAACTTGTTGTTTGAATATGAAAATGCATTAAAGGGTGCCATTCTGCATCATCCAATGGTGCCAAACCGTGAAACGACTGTTGCCAAACAGGACGGCACACTAGTCTTTATCGCAGCAGGCATCAATGACCCAATTTGCCCACAGCAAGAAGCAACCGATTTAGAGCGTTACTTAAAAAATGCAGGTGCTCATGTAACATTGACGTGGGAATCAAATGGCCACCAGCTTACGATGAGTGAAGTGCAAAAGGCAAAAGCTTGGTATGATCAAACGTTTTAGGAAATAAAGAGGACCCTTTCTGATATAGATATCAGGAAGGGTCTATATTTTTATGTATAGGTAAATATTGAAATTTATAGTTTAAAATATGACCAGCCAAAAATAATTTACGGTCGCAATATTTGTATTTTAGTTCCATATAATTGAAAAATATAATAAACTATAGAGCTTCATGTCTTATGACTAGAGGTAGCTATAGACGGTTATTAAATAAAATTGTAAATTACTGGTATAACATTGAATAGGAGGATGAACTATTGCTAAAGAAAATAAAAATAATTGAGGACAGAAAAGCATTTATTTTAGCTATTGGTTTATTAATTATAATCTGGATTTTTTTCAGTAATTATTGGCATTATCCATCTCCGCCGATTGATTCACTCACTGCAAAGGAGGTTATTCGTATTTTAGAGGAAGAAGATTCTGAGAGCGGGCTTATGAAAATCGCTACTGAAAATGATTTTGATTGGTATATATGTAAGGGTATTAGCTGTATAGATGAGGAAATATTTTTCCCGCTTTCAGATAGAGGTTGGCATAAACAAGGATCAATTGATAAACAAGATTATTATGTCCAAACTTTCACTAAAGATCAATTTGCAGGTAACCTAGGCACTACTCTCAAAATAGAAGTATACTACAGTTGGTTGGGAAAGGAAGATGTATTTTTTTTGAAAATACCTCAAGATGTTGAATTTTAGTTACGAGGTGCTTCATATGACCATGGAAGGAAGAGGGGGTTATAAATAAATAACCGGAGGAATTCCCCTTATTTGAAAAATTATTGGTTTTTTCATGAAAATAAGGGTAAAAATTTCCCTTATGTAGTGTGTATCCCCACTTTTTTATTGCTTTTTAGGGTAATAAGCGGAAATTCTCCCCTTATTTCGGGTGTTTTTTGAGCAATTTCGAAAATAAGCGGAATTCTTCCGTCTATTTTTCCGCAAGCTCTATCTATTACCGTGCCAATTTATACTTTGCATTAATTTATTTGCAACCTATAATAAAAACAACGATAGTAAAAGCTTCTACATGAGGCAAACTATACTCGTGTTAGGAGGAAAAGACATGCAAATACAGTTTTTGGGTACCGGTGCTGGAATGCCGTCAAAAGAACGCAATACGAGTTCCATTGCATTCAAACTTTTGGAAGAACGAGGATCAATTTGGTTGTTTGATTGTGGGGAAGCGACACAGCACCAAATTTTGCATACATCAATAAAACCGCGGAAAATCGATAAAATTTTTATTACGCATTTACACGGTGACCATATATTTGGACTACCCGGTTTTTTAAGTTCCCGGTCCTTTTTAGGTGGGGAGGGTCTGTTAACAATTTACGGGCCAGCTGGTTTAAAACAATGGATTGAACAAACATTACAATTATCGAAAACTCATTTAACCTATCCAGTCGAATTTGTTGAAGTAACAGAGGGAATCATATTTGAAGATGAGAAATTTACCGTCCATGCACTGCCGCTTCAGCATGTCGTCCCATGCTTCGGCTATCGGATTGAACAAAAGCCGATGCAAGGCGAGCTACTGATTGAAAAAGCGTTAGCATACGGGGTGCCAAAAGGTCCGTTATTAGGCAAATTAAAAGCAGGTCATTCCGTACAATTAGAGGATGGAACGATTGTTGAAAGCAGTGATGTGACGTCACCCCCGCAGCAAGGATTTACCGTGGCGATTTTAGGGGATACAAAGTATTGCGAAAACAGTATCCGGTTAGCACAGAATGCGGATGTTATGGTACATGAAGCGACGTTTGACCATTCGACAATCGAACTTGCCGCCCAGTACGGACATGCGACGAATACAGAAGCAGCTAAAATTGCAAAAAAGGCACAAGCAAAACATCTGCTGTTGAATCATATTAGCGCCCGTTTCCTGAAGCATGATTTAATCCCGTTTTTAGAAGAAGCTAAAGCGATCTTCGAAAACAGCTATCTAGCGAATGATTTCAGCCAGTATGAGTGGCGGAAAAATGAACTGATGGAAATTGAATAAGCAAATTTATATTGAGGCGTATAGTAAATGCTAGAGTATTTACTATACGCCTCTTTACTTATTTGAGAAAAATCTGGTCATTTACAGAAATAATTCGCTATAATGGAGAAAAGGGGGATGAATGATGCAGCAACCGACAATTTCACCGAAAGTATTACGATTGCTAGTTATTTTTCCAAATGTAATGAGTTATATTTTATTATTTGGAGTAGTCGTCTACATACGTACCAACCTAGATATGCTTAAGGCAACAGATAGCTTAAATACGTGGCTGATTATTGCCGCAGTATTAGGTCCGATTTCTTTGTATACGACATTCAGTATTGTGAAGCGAATTAAGAATGGAATGTTGTAAAAGATTACGGTTCCCATAAGGGATGAAAACAATTAAATTATTAATCATATTTCTAAACACTCAGTCATTATTTAAACTGAGTGTTTTTAATATTTAGCTTAAACTGGTGAATCAATCTATTAAATATTTACTTTTGAAGCCCAATTTGTGAAACCGATTTTCATTAATTTTTCGGCAGCTTCACTTGGACTAATGAGGAAGTCATGTTCTACCCAATTTTTTAAGAAGCCAATTGTGCCGAAACTTGCAAAAATGGCATAATCTAAATCGTTATAAACGTGCATTAAATAGTTGCTCAGTTCAATGGAAAGATGATGAAAATCGAGTGTATCTTGTAATGCATGTTGATAATAAGAGCGGTATTTAATAATGTGTTGACACAGGTTGAGAGTAGTTGTACTACTGAATTCATGAGGATTTTTTATTTCATAATGCATGAAAAATTCCCTGTGAATCTGCTGTTTTACATACAAATGGAGCTGCTCTCGATTGTCGAAATGGGTGTAAAAGGAAGAGCGTGATGTATTAGCAACTAGAACAATTTGTTTTACTGAAACCTGGGTAGGGAGATGTTGATGAAGGAGTTGCAAATAAGCTTCCTGAAACGTGTTTTTTAATGATTTCAAATGTGACACTCCTCGGACATTTTCACTTGAAATGTCTGAATTATATTAAATGAATGCGGTTACAATTAAAATATAAAAGTATAGGAGGTATGTCAAATGACAAATCAAGTTTATGTAATTACAGGTGGTTCTGGTGGAATGGGTAAAGCGACTGCTGAACTCGTAGGGAAATACGGTACAGTATTACTTGCAGATATTTCTGAGGAGCGTTTAGAAGCAACAAAACAGGAGTTAGCTTCAAAAGGGATTACGGACGTTCATTATCAAACAGTTGATATTACTTCTAAAGAAAATGTAGATGCTTTAGCAGCAAAAACGAAACAACTAGGTACATTAAAAGGTTTAGTACATACAGCAGGGATTTCTCCCACTATGGGTGATGCAAAGAAAATTTTAGATGTTAACCTAACAGGAACAATTAATGTATTAAATGCATTTTATCCGCTAGCAACTGAAGGTACATCTGCAGTTATTATTTCATCTATGAGTGGCTATATGGTACCCCCACAAGGACCTCATATGGAAGTAATCCGCAATCCATTTGGTGAAAATACTGTCGAAACGCTAGAGCAATTCTCTCAAGGGAATTCTGGCGCAGCATATACGTTTTCTAAATTAGCTGTACAAGTAATTGCTGAAGATCAGGCTTGGCATTGGGGTGAAAAAGGCGCACGTATTAATTCACTTTCTCCAGGGACGATCAATACATCAATGGGTCGCCAAGAGGCAAAGCAGTCTGAGCAAATGGCACAATTACTTGCGATTACACCATTAAAAAGGGAAGGGGAAGCACGTGAAATTGCAACGGCTGTTGAATTCTTATTGAGCGATGCAGCTTCTTACATTACAGGTATCGATTTACGTGTAGATGGCGGAACAGTGCCAAACTTACGTAAAGTACAAGCAGCCCAACGATAATATATTCTTTTAAAAATGTTCATAAAGAAGAGCTTGGGTGCAAAAATACCTCAAGCTCTTTTGCATACAAACTATTTTCATTTGCTATTATATTAATTGCCATGTCCGATACGATTTTGTTTAGCATGTGATTTATCAAACGTTCGAATTAAGTTTTTTACTCCCCGCGCGCCAATTCTCTAGACCGGTTTTCTGCGCTTCTGACACAGTTTGCAATTGTCTCGTTAAAGGACATCGATTCCAGTGCTTTAATCCCAGCCTCTGTCGTTCCACCTGGACTCGTTACTTTTTTGCGCAGTATTTGCGGTTCGACATTACCGGATTTCAGCATTTCCGCTGATCCCGCAATCGTCTGAACCATTAGTTCCCGTACAATTTCCTTTGACAAACCATATTCAGCCCCAGCCTGTTCAAATGCTTCAACCAAATAGTATAAATAGGCAGGACCACTTCCGGAAAGCGCTGTAACGGCATGAAGCTTTTCTTCCTCAACTTCAATGACAATGCCGACCGCTTCAAGCATTTGAATATAAAGTGCATGCTGAACAGTTGTGACGTGTTTATTGAATGCTATACCTGAAGCAGACATTCCAATAGTTGCGGAAGTGTTTGGCATGACACGAGCAATTGGTCGGCTGCCGAGATATTGTTCGATCGTCTCAATGCTTACGCCAGCCAGTACGGATAAAATCGCGGTATCAGCACCTAAATGTGGTGCAATTACCTCCATTGCAGCGCGGGCATCTTTTGGCTTCATCGCTAAAATAACGAGATCAGCATCGTGCAGCTGCGAAATATCCTCCATTAGGTTGACATTATAGGCTTCAACAAGCTCCTGTAAGCGTTCTTTATTGGATCGATTGGATATGAACAGAGCCTTTGGGTTAACGACACTCTTTTTGATCCATCCATGAATGAGCGCTTCTGCCATGGAACCAGCACCGATAAATATAATCTTTTGCATATTGTATCCCTCCGATTTTTAAATGCGATTCCTGTAAACGTTAAGATTTTTTTATGAACATAAAAAAAGCATCTTCATCCCTACAATCAGTAAGGACGAAAATGCATTGATTTCCGCGGTACCACCTTTATTCACACATAATGTGTGCAGCTTCAGCCTTTTTATCGCAAAGGGTACGGTTATGTTGTCATAACGGCTCAAAAGGAGGTTCGATTATTTCAGCGGGTTATGCCGATTTCAGCAAAGACGGCACTCTCTAAAACCTTAAAATAATGTACTTAGCTTTCTCATTGCCTGTAAATTTCGAATTATCAAAAATTATAGTGGTGTATTGAAAAACTGTCAACCTTTAACGTGACGAATAAGAAAAAAAGAGTTAAAATAAATGAATAGTCATTCAGAACGAGCAAGCCAAAGGGGATTAAAACATGGAAGTACATAAAATTGTTATACCAACACCATATGCAGTAGGGGATGTAAATGCTTTTCTAGTAAAAGGAGATGCCCTCACTTTATTCGATGCAGGACCAAAAACAGAAGAAGCATATGAGGCGATCAAATGGGGTCTACGCAGTGCAGGTTATGATTTGAAAGATGTGGAACAGGTCGTATTAACTCATCATCACCCGGACCATGCAGGATGGATTGATGCATTTCCTGGCGCGGAAGTGTTAGGTCATGAATATGTCGATTACTGGATGAAAAAGGAACCATCATTTCTACAGTATCATGAGCAGTTTTTTAAAAAGCTATTAAAAGAGCAAGGTGTACCTGAAAAATATGTGAACCGTATTTTACACGTAAAAGGGGAAATCGAGCTGTTCGGTACGATTCCGCTAACAGGTTATTTAAAAGAAGGGGATGAAGTGCCAGGCCACCCAGGGATGAAAGTATACGAGACACCAGGCCATGCACAAAGCCATTTAATTTTCGTCGATGAGCAGACGAGAGAATGTATCGGCGGAGATTTACTACTGGAACGCACATCTTCCAATCCATTAGTCGAGCCACCAATTGATTTATCGATGGAACGTCCTAAATCTCTTCTGCAGTACAATGAATCACTAAAACGCCTGAAAAACTTAGGGATTTCAAAAGTGTACTCAGGACACGGTGGGGAACTTACACAAATTGAACCCCTCATCGATGAGCGTTTGGAAAAACAAAGACAGCGCGCTTTCAAAGTATATGGACTGCTTGATAAGCCGCAAACCAACTTTGAAATGACGACCCAATTATTTGAACGGATCTATCAGCAGCAATTAGGCCTGACACTGAGTGAGACGTTAGGACAGTTTGATTATTTGGTGGATCAGGGAATGGTTGAGATTGAGGAGCGGGATGGGATTCAGTATTATAAAAAACGTTGATTTATTCTCTTTGTATTTAATGGAGTTTTTGGACGCGGGTTCGACTCCCACCGTCTCCATACTTATATTTTCTAGAGTTGTCTAGAGTGGTCAAAACCCTTGTATATCAAGGGTTTTTTCTATTTTTATTGTACTGAGCTTTCTGGGGTTTTCAGCATAAACTGGCTATAAAACTGGTCACTTTTGGGTCAAAATCATGAGTGTAAGTACGTCACAAACTTATTAATCGTGTCATTTTTTGCACGCTTTGATAGATGCGTATAAATGTTGAGCGTTGTTTGCACATCTGTATGTCCTAATCGTTCTTGTACTTCTTTGACACTTGCACCTGCTTCGAAAAGTAAAGAGCAATGCACATGACGAAATGAGTGGACATGTGTATAGGGCAAGCCGTAAGTTTCGATGATTTTCATGAGCCATTTTCTGGGAACCGTTTGTTGCAATAAGCCATTTTGTTCGTTTGTAAACACTAATTGACTTTTGTCATTCGCCTTTGGAAATTTAGCTTGCTGAATCCTTTTCCATTCAGATAAGATGCCGCATGTTTCATCATCGATTAAAAGCTGGCGTGAAGTATCGGTTTTCGTTGATTTAATATAGAGCTTGTTATTTTTACCTCTCGAAAGAGCTTTTGTAATAAACAATTCCTTTGTATCGAAATTTAAATCTGCCCAGGTTAATGCAAGTGCCTCACCTTTACGGATACCTGAAAATGAAAGCAGATAGAAAAATGCGGTGATTTGAGCGTTACCATATTGCTTTAAACATTGTAGAAAGTAAATTAGCTGCTCCTTTGAATAGTAGTTAACCTCAGTATCTAATACAGTAGAAGCTTTGGTTTTTGGAAGATCCACTAGCTTGAAGGGATTAGAACTGATGTACTCACGCTTAATTGCAAAATCTATCACTTTAGATGCGTATGTTTTAACCATTCGAAACCTTTTTAGTTTCAAGGAACAGTCATCAACAAAGCTTTGGCATATTGCTACACTCAGCTTCTCTATTCGGTAGTGACCTATTGCAGGTAAAATATGATGCTTGAAAATGCCAAGAGTTTTGACAAAGGTACTTTCTTCAACAGTTCTTTCGTAGTGCTGAATCCAGACATTATATATATCCTCGTATGTTTCAGTTTTAGGCTTCTTATATTCCCCATTCTTAACTTCAACTCTTAATTGAGCTAATGCTAAGGTAGCTTCTTTTTTCGTTAGAAAACCACGTCTAGTAACGTGAATTTGTTTGCCTGTTTCGCTATCCATTCCTAAATAAAGTTTAAACATATAGTAGGTTTTGCCATCTTTTTTTGTATACGATTTAATATTGTCTTTCATAGAAATGCCTCCTAGAACCATACAGGGAAACTAGGGGTACAGTTAATGCTGCGATTAACTATATTGTAAGTATAGCGTATAAAAAATGGTTTCCCAATAAATAAACTTCCTTTATTTTGAGAGCGTTTAATGGAGAAATAATGGTGATAGCAAAAAGGCTATTTGTAATTAGTGGTTGTATATTTGCAAAATCCTTTATTACACTACACAATTGAAACAAACAGTGCATTAAGGATGTGATTATTTTGGATACACAAAAGATAAATCTTTATGTGGATGATTTAAGAGATTGTCCGAATGGTTTTGTCGTTGCAAGAACGTTTCAAGAAGCAATTCACTTACTTGAAAATTACCAAGTAGATATACTTTCTCTTGACCATGATTTAGGAGAGGATCTACAAGGTAATCTATTGCCAACAGGTTATGATTTAGTAAAATATATTTGTGAAAAAGGGTTACGGGCAAGCAAAATATATATTCATACGGACAACCCTGTTGGTAGAGAGAATATGTATCAAACGTTGCATGGGGCAAAGCGAAGAGGTTTCATTGATTCAGATATTGAAATTTATCACTATTCTATTACTGAAAATAAATATACCGAATGAAGTAATACTTCAAAAATTTAACTTTTTTTTAGTTATTTATAACAAGTAACTAGAGGGGGGTATTCACCAAGCCGTTGTCCTCAATTCTGGCTTCATGTTTGGGGAGTAAAGGATATAATGATAGAGAGTAAAAAAATTAATTTAGAGGTGAATGTATTGAATGAGAAGGGATTTGAGAGTCAAGTCAAGTTATTATTTCAGCAATGGCAGATACTTAAAGATGATCTGTCAAATGGTGTAGTTGAATATAATGATACAGAGCAATTAATTAATAAATATACTTTTTTTAAAGTATTTGCAGATTTATTTAAAAATGCTAGCAACTTAGTAGAAATCTCTCTGTCTAATGTAAAACAAATGTATAGAGGAGTATCTGGTGAAATTGATCTTGAAAACTTTGAGAGAATGATACCCAAACTGGAGTTTGCTACAAAACATAATAGAATGAACCCACCGGGAGAGGTCTTTATTTATTTAGGTGTACTGGGGAAGGATAAAGGTAAGTCAGAAAACATAACTAAAAAAGTAGTGGTGAAAACTGTTCTAAATGAAATAAGAGCATTAAAAAATACTAAAGCAACAATATGTAAGTTTGAGGTTAATGAGTTAGCTAAGGAAAAAAAGGTACTAAATATTTGTGGAGATATTAATATTCCTGTACCAGAGGATGAGTTGGTTGATTACATATCTAGAAAAACAAGGGCAGGAAAAGATAAGGGGAAATTAGCTAGTATACTTGCTAATCTTTATTTCAATATATTTTCTAATGATCAAATTTTTAAACCTGTACACTCTAATGAAGAAGAAACAAGAAAATATGAATATGCCCCTTTTCATGCTTTAGCTAATTACATCAAGGAACAGGGGTATGCTGGAATGATGTTTAGAAGTACAGTGCATCAGAATGGAACAAATTTAGTTTTATTTGAACCTAGTGATGTTCAGGTCATAAAAGAATCAATGGAACATATTAATACTTCTGACTACATGTTTTAATGCATAGTATAATGGTTGCTAAGTAGATATTTTATATTGTAGATAATGTTGAAGGGCTACTTTACTTTCAGAGATATAATACATATTAATATCCTGTTGGTCCATGCCTCTTATAGAATTAGTAGCAATAGATTATTAATATAACTTTGAACTGTTAATCTACGTTAACCAGTAACAGAGAAAAAGTGCCAAAATACAAATGTACTTTGGCATGGATTGAGATTGAATTAACAATCATTTATACAGTTTGAAAAAATTACTTTACTAATATATCGCCTAATTCAGGGACGCAATGAATATACAAATCTATTGTTGTTTTTATATTTGTGTGACCTAAAAGTTGTTGGATAAATTCAACATCTTTTGTTTGGTAATACATGCGAGCAGCACAAGTGTGACGTAAACCGTGAACTGGAACAAGTTTTAGTGCGTGTTGAGTTTGGAATTTTTTTAACCAAGTGATTAATTTATAGTTATTGTAAAAGGTATTTTTACTGTTTGTGAAGATAAGCTGCTTTTCGCCTTGATGCTCGAGATTTTGCAACTTCAATTGCTCTGCTTGAAGCTCCTGCCATTTAAATAATGCTTGCAAAGTTTCATCATCAATATCAAGCGTTCTTTCATATTGGTTTTTCGTAACTTTAATATAAGGCTTATTCAATTGGTCAAAATCAACGGCTTGGTGAATACGGATTGTTTTGTTTTGAAGATCTATATCTTGCCATTGCAGGGCAAGAAGCTCTCCTTTGCGTAAACCTAAATTTACAAACATTAAAAAAATTGCGATTTTTGTATCATCTGTTGTTTTCAGCTTTTGAATAAATTCGTCCGATTCAATTGGGGTATAGAATAATTTTCCAATTTGATTTTTTGTACCTTTAACAGCTTTGTCCGTTGTTGTCATTAAAATGATCTCCTTTTGTGTTATCTATTATTTTTTATTCTTGTAAATTAGTTAAAAAGTGATTGATTCCCGTTTTAAAAAATCGCTTGCCTCGACTAGTTGAAATACCACTACGCCCTTGATCAATAAGCATTTATCAAAGATTTGATTAAGGTCTTCATCGAATGTAAATTCAAGCTCTGTTACAATGTTTTTTTTAAGTTTTTGTGTAACTAAGTTTTCCATTTGTTTGTTCCTCCGCAATAGATAGTAAGTGTTATTAAGCCTTGTAGGTTGCTAAAGTGTTAATACTCCACTCTATAAACTTGCAGATGAGATTATTCCAAAAAAAGTGTCGGATACATCGAATCAGCGATTATGAAGTATGCAGCGTGCTGAAGTATTAATACGATATGCTATACACTTGTAGAAAAGGTAATTCAGAAAAAAGTGTCGAATACGTAGAATCAGCTATTTATAAGCTTTCTAAGTCGGACAGAAGATAGGATTAAGATAATTAAAATTGTTTACTTCTGAATATTTGGATTAGGAGCTATTTTGTATAATTGCAAATTTAGGATACGAGGAAAATTTTAAGAAAAAGCTATACAGGGGGGACAAACATGGGTTTGAAACGTACTATAAATAGAAAATCTACACAGCCACACACCAAAGTAACTAATTTTGGATTTGATAACACGATTAAGAAAATTGATAAGGCGATTGCTCTGCTTGAACGAAAATAGCTCATTTAGTAAGCTTAAAAATTAGAAATTACTTAAAAAGTTCTTTGCGTGTATCTAAATTAATTGAAAGCGACGTTTGAGGGCATAATCCATGCAATAAACAAACACAGAAAAACCGTAGCACTCAAGACTTCGATTTAAATTAAGCAAATAGAAAAACTACGGATGATAGAACATCCGTAGTCACTTTCACTAAAAAAGTAAACCGCCCTCGCACCCAAAGCTGAATAATGATTTACTTTTCTCGCTAATCGCCCTTGAAGCACTTTTAATATACCATGAAACGAACGTTCGTTCTACTTTGTTTTCTATATTTTATATTTTCTAGTGTTGGTCGGCTGTAACTATACGTACAATTTTTCCATGGTGTTGTCTGTACCTCAGGTAAAATAAAAAAGATTAAAAACCCTCTTTTCCTATTTGTCTTGTAGAGAACGTTTAATATATTTGACAGTCAAGTATATTTAAATATCAATTTAATATCTCGATTCAAAGCATGTAGAATGGTAGTACGAACACACTATGAAAGGAGCGATTCTTTTGCAAGCACAGCAAATTAAGTACGATTTAGCAGTAGCATTACAAGACGAATTCAATACACATAACCTGTACAAGCATGTGACTCAGACGATACGAACGCTACTTGACGCTCAGTTAGATGAAAAACAATACGTAGAATGCCATTTTAATGACTATCTGGTGAAGGCTGGGGTATTAGAGCGTTCCGAAAATAAAGAACTCTCTATTATTGTTCTTGTATTTCGAGAAAATATTAACGGTGAAATATTAATTCAATTAAATATCGTTGGAAATTGGTTAATCCTGTACAATCAGCTTTCAAATGCAATAATTGAGATTATTGATTGGCGTAAAATAGAGTAGATGCAGCATATTGCATCTCTTTTTTTGCTCAAAATGGCTAGGTGTTTTACATTATGAATAAATACGAAGGGTGTATGCTGTTGTTTAAGGAATAGTATAAAGTTACTTTCTAAACAATTAAAAACATGTCTTATGGTGTAATAGAGAATATCGTGGTACATCATTTTTATAATATAATAGAAGAAACATTATATTATGGAGGCGACGGTATTATGAAAGAAGAAACAAGAGACATATTAATATATATCGCATCAGGCTTTTATTTAAGTATGCAACAAACCGCCAGATGCCTAGCTTACTTTTTTATCGTTTTCTATGTTCCGTATGTGCTCGCTCATTGGGTGATAGTAATATATGCACAGGTTGATCCGCTACAATTCATGCACGTATATGCTTATACAGTGACGCTGGCATTTCCATTAATGATAATCGTAACGCATTACATTCCAATGGAGCTAAATTTTGAAACGATGCAATTTGAGGTCGTTGACTAAATGGCTCTCAGTTGAATTGAGAATTTACTTTAAAAATAAACTTATCCATCTTAATTCATCTCATGCTTATTGGTCTTATAAGATCGGTAAGCCTTTTTTTATGATTAAATACTTTCCCTCTTCAATTTACATGTGTATTACTCGTTCGGACATTAGTATTGTAGAATCGTGAGGTGTATAGCTGTTGGTAAGGGCGAAGCAATGATGATAGCTATACGTTTTTTTCAACACTTATCGTATTTGTAATGGCATTGTCATTTGCTTTTACAAAAAAAATAAACCGCCCTCTCCGCCAAAGTTGAGTAGTGGTTTACTTTTTTTACTTTTTGCTCGCTAATCGCCTTTGAATCGATTCTGCTTGTTGCTAAGATTGCTTAGTGTACCACCACTAAACAGTCTTATTTGTTATCTCAACACACTGAATTATAGCGTAATTTTCGAATATTCTCAATCCAGTTTGAATTGAATTATTAATTTTGATGTTCTCAATCATGTATGATTTAGCCCTAGTAAAAGGTATGTTAAGTAACATTTTTCTATACCTTTTAAAAGTGAATTATGCCCGCAAAGAATCCGTGTAAAGCCTACCAGTAAACTTGCTGTCTCGATAATCTTATCTACCAGAATGATCTAGTATTTCGGTTGCGATATGGTTCACATTTTAATTATGAAATAAACGTCTATAAAACCATCGTTTAGTAGACAATTAAAAGAAGGAGCTTGAATTAACGTTTAGGCTCTCTTTTTTTATGGAATCTGTCTATAAATCCATCTATTATTATAAGCATATAAAACGTATAAGTTTATAGAAATGAGGGGTTAATTTTGCCTAGAATTATTGGTTATTGTCGTGTAAGTACTGAAGAACAGAATTTAGATATGCAGGAACAAGCAATTCAAAATTATGCAGATCAGAAAGGATTAGAGCTTGTTTTATATGTAGAGAAGGTGTCGAGCAGTAAGAATGAGCGTACAGAGTTAATCAATGCAATGAAAGCAGCTACAAAAGGTGACTTGTTCGTTGTGTATAAGCTAGATCGTTTAGCACGAAGTACAAAAGAGTTATATGAGCTAACAGACAATTTAAAAGAAAAGGAAGTAGATTTTGTATCGGTACATGATTCATTTGATACTTCAACACCAACTGGTAAAGCTATGTTTGGTATGTTAGCTGTATTTGCAGAGTTTGAACGTGATATTATTCAGCAACGTACTAAAGCAGGATTAGAGGCTGCTCGTAAGAGAGGAAAAGTGGGTGGAAGACCTGCAATTGATAAAATAACTAAGAAGCATGTTAGAGCATTATTTGAAGCAGGAGAAAGTGCTACAGATATTGCAAAGAAGTATGGGATTGGTAGGGCTACTGTATATAAAATTATTAAAGAAAGTTTAACTAAAAGAGACCAGGCGGCTACACTTTTGGGACCGATCTCTTCTTCCTGAACCAGCTCCAGCAATAAATTTTATATAACCTTCAGTAGCAGTTACTGCAAGTTGCTATTTTTTGTTTAGCCAGAGATTAGAAAAATTATAATCACTTAAAGGGGATATTTAATTTAAATAGTTATTTATTCATTTTTGGGTGATGTGTTAAAATGCAAGTTTACCGAAATAATGCGATTGTTTAAAGTACATAGTATAATGTGTTAAATAATGGAATGGGGGAATGTGGTTTGTCTGTAAATGGTTATTTAGAAAGATTGTCTAGCAGATTGGTTCTTACTGCTAGTGAAAAGGCTAGTATTGAAACATCATTAACAACTTTATCTATTCGTTTAAATTATTTTTTCAATAATGGTGAAATGAAAAGGCATTTTCAATTCGGTTCTAGTACAAGAGGAACTATTTTACCTAGAAAAGTAGATAGCGGTTCAGATATAGATTATATGATAATTTTCAAAAATCCTAATGGATTTAAACCAGAAACATTATTAAGATATTTGAAAATTTTTATGCATAAATATTATTCGACATCTGATATTTATAAAGATAGTCCGACTATGGTATTGAAACTTAATCATATTAAATTTGAACTGACTCCTGCTTTGGAGGATTGGATGGGGAACCTCTCTATTCCCTCTACCAATCCTTCGAAAACTTTCTCAGAGTGGATTCATACGGAACCAGTATCGTTCAATAAAAAATTAACAGTTGCGAATGTAAGGAGTCAGTCTAAATTAAAACCTGTGATTCGTTTGATGAAATACTGGAATAAATCTATTTTAGGAGGATATTATTCATCATTTAAACTAGAGGAATGGATTGTTGATAGATATGCGTATAGTGGTAAAAGTTCTATTAAACTGTATATTTATGAAATAATAGAAGTATTAACACCAGATTATAATTCTTCTCAAGTGTTTAAACGAAATCTAGAAAAATCTAAACAGGTTATTGCTAATTGTAAAAAGTATGAATCTATGGGGCAATTTACTCTTGCTGAAACTGAAATAAAAAAACTTTTTTCGGAATTTTAGGGGTGAAATATGAACCAAAGAATAGATTCTTTAGATAAATATTATAAAAAAATAAATAGTTTCAGTAAGTTCTCTAATGTTTTTTTTATTCTAAATGTATTTATATCTATTGTTATCGTAGGAATTGATAATAAAATGCAATATAAAGAAGTGTTAGATTATATATTTATAGCTACAATTTTGATATATTTTGTAACAGACAATTATTTAACAATATTTATGATGGCCGAGGTTGAAGAGAAGAGAAGAAAAAACCTATTGTCTAATTCATTTAATGTGCCATTAGATAATGAAAGAACTATTAACTATTATAATAATGATGTAGAGCCATCGATTGTAAAACTAGGAGTTAATGTATTTGAAAACTCGCTTTTTGGGATGCGAGTGACTCATAAAATGGTAGTGTCAGTAAGGTGGAAAATAGGGGCATTTATCTTGTTGTTCCTAATCTTGTTAGTAATGAGAGAAACTAAGCTGGAGTTTATTTCGATAGTAACACAAGTGCTTTTTGCTAGTGCTTTGCTCCCTTCATATATAAGACTTGAAAAGTTATATTATAAAAATAGGTCTACTTTTGCTGAATTGTATAATTTATTTTTACATAACAATAAAAATGAAATGGCAGATAATCCAAGGATCATTGCTAGCTTGTTGGATTATTTTGTAAAATATGAAGCTTCAAAAGCATACTCTGGAGTGAGGCAAGATAGTGAAATTTTCATTAAATTAAATAAAGAGGTAAGTGCTGAATGGGAAGAAATTAAAATTCAATTAGAAATTTAACTATTTGCCTCGAAGATTTAATATAGATTTATTGCACATAGATAAATGCTCAATATCTTAGGAGATAAGATATTGAGCATTTTTTATTATATTGTTAATGGGTAAGGAAATAAGTTATTTCAGTTTTTATTAAAATAAAGCTAGTTGTTCCGGAATGTTACGGTTAAAGGAACGGTTAAATAATTTTTCGAATTCTTCCCAACTATCACTTGCACGCATTAGTGTAGTAGTGGAGGTGATTTGCTTTTCTAAGTGATTTAATCCGACCTCTGATGATAACCATTGATGGATTTTTTCATTTTTTGATTTACGTTCACGAACTTCTCTCATTACATCATCTGGTAAAAAACTGTAGATAAATTCGTTGGTAATTTTGGCTACTGTGTGAGGTCGTTGACTGCTACCAGTATACTCCCAACCTTTTAAACGATAAATTTCTTTATAGAATTCTTCTGGGAATTTTCGTTCCCATGGTCGAAATAGTTCTTCAACATACAAATCTAATAATTTTTGTAGTGCATTTTTTTCACGTATATCTTGGTAACCTGTTATTTCATCAATTAAAGCATTAATTCCCACTTTAGAAAAAGCTAAAGTGATATTATATAGTCTATCAGCTAATTCTTTTTGATAGCTCATGCCAGGTTTATCGAAAATACCATCGTTTTTTGCTCTATAAAAAGCATCTGATAAATCTACTAATAGAGTAGCTTTGAAGGCATGGAAGTTGTTTCCTCCTTCTGGTGGTATGATTTTTTGAACTTTACCGTTACTCGTCTCTTCTAACCATGTTTTTAAATCTTCGCTTAAATAATCTTGTATATAATTAGCATTGAGCATTCGAGGTAACGCTAAAGCACCTCCTCCTTTTAATCCCATTGTTCTAGCAGTTCCTCTTAGTGAGAAAACTCGCTCACCGTTTTCAAGTACGTAACATTCTATGTTTATGTCTGTACCATTGGGTGTCCATTCTCCTTTGTGAGTAGCTTGGATAATTTCAACATTTTTTTCTTGAATGCCGTCTTGTAAATATTTATCAGAATCTATCAAAAAATCTCCTCCTTAAATAGTAGTATTATTCTACCATTTGGAATATTTTTTATAAAGTAATGGATGGTATACTCACTTAACAGGAAGGTTTCTTCAACACTTAGAAATGTGGACTTTTATTTTACGTGAAAACACATATCCTTGGGTAAAAATGAAAACTAACCCTTCAATTTATACATTAATTATTAAATAAGGCTACTGATGGCTTAGATGTAATATCATACAGTACACGGTTCACAAGTATTTCTTTACTTATTTTAAAAACCTTTTTTAAGATAGAGAAAGAAAAAGTGCCAAAATACAAATGTACTTTGGCACGAATTGAGATTCAACTAATGGTCATTTATGCAGTACGATTAAAACGTTTTACTAATATACTGCCTATTTCGGGAATGCAATGAATATACGTATCTACTGTTGTTGCCATGTCTTTGTGACCTAAGAAATGTTGAACGAATTTTATATCTTTCGTTTGATAATAGATGCGAGTAGCACAACTGTGACGTAAGCCGTGAACTGAAACAAGTTTTAGTCCTTGTTGGGTTTGGAACTTATTTAACCAAGTATTTAACTTGCTGTTAGTATAAAAAGTATTTTTATTGTTTGGGAAGATAAACTGCTTATTACCTTGATGCTCAAGACTTTGCCACTTTAATTGCTCTGCTTGGAGCTTCTGCCATTTTAATAGTGCTTGGAAAGTCTCCTCATCAATATCAAGTGTTCTTTCTAAAAAGTTTTTCGTAGCTTTAATATAAGGCTTATTCAATTCGTCCATACCAACTGCTTGATGAATATGGATTTTTTTATTTTGAAAATCAATATCTTGCCATTGCAGTGCAAGAAGCTCTCCTTTGCGTAAGCCTAAATTTACAAGCAAGAGGAAACTTGCGATTTTTGAACTATCATCTGTTGTTTTTAGTTTTTGAATAAATAAATCTATTTCATCTAATGTATAGAACAATTTATCACCTTGTGCATTGTCTCTCTTTCTCTCTTCTTTTTTTTCCCATAATCGTAAACCATCAAGTTTAAGGGGATTATTTGGAATGAAATCGTTATATTTAGCTTGTTCTAAGCATTTATTTAGTTCGATTGCTACTTTTGATGGTTTTTGTAATTTTTCTTTCCATACTTCAAAAGACCGCAAAGTATCTTGGTAAGAAATATTTTTAAGCTTTAAATCTCCGTAAAAAGGTAGGATGTGGTTTTTGAAAATCCCTTTAATTTTCCCTAAAGTACTTTTTTCGAGGGAACAATTTTGAAGGTATTCTTCATAGTAAGAATGATAGAATTGCTCAAATGTAAGGTTTGGATTGTCAGTATCATTTCGTTGTAGCATTTCTGCTTGCTTTTGGGCATAAAAAGCTTTTGCTTCAGTTTTTGTTTTAAAACCACGCTTTGTAATGTCGATTTGCTTTTTCGTATAAGGATCGATACCCCCATACATTTTCACCATATAATGAGGAACGCCTCTTTTCATATATTCTTTAACTGCTTTTTCCATTGTTGTCATTAGAATGATCTCCTTTTGTGTTTTCCATTATTTTTTATGCTTGTACATTTTTTAAAAAGTGATTGATTTCCGTTTTGGAGAATCGCTTGCTGCGACCAATTGAATTACCTTTAAGTCCTTGATCAATAAGCTTTTGTAAACTTTTATAGGAAATTCCGATATAATCGCAAGTTTCCTGAACGTTTAGCCATTCTTTAGCTTCATGCTCATTATGCTGTCCAATTGTTTCACCAAGTTTTTTTTCAAGGTTTTTATCAGGAGAAAATCCAAGCTTTTTTCCAAGGTAAGAATCAAGTTTTGTATCAAGGATTGATTCAATGTTTTTTTCAAGGATTTTTTCAAGGCTTTGTGTAATTAAGCTTTCAATTTTTTCTTCAATTGATTTTTCAATAGTTAGTTCCATTTGTTAGTTCCTCCGTAATAGGTAGTAGTGTTATTAAGTAATGAATGTTGCTAAAGTGTTAATACGACATTCTATACACTTGTAGAAAAGATGATTCCAAAAAAAGTGTCGTACACGTCCAATCGGCAGTTATAAAGAATGAAGCTTGCTGAAGCATTACTACAACACTCTATACACTTGCAGAAAAGATAATTCCAAAAAAAGTGTAGGACACATCCAATTGGCAGTTACAAAGAATGAAGCTTGCTGAAGCATTACTACAACACTCTATACACTTGCAGAAAAGATAATTCCAAAAAAGTGTAGTACACATCCAATTGGCAGTTACAAAGAATGAAGCTTGCTGAAGCATTACTACAACACTCTATACACTTGCAGAAAAGATAATTCCAAAAAAAGTGTAGTACACATCCAATCGGCAGTTATAAAGAATGAAGCTTGCTGAAGCATTACTACAACACTCTATACACTTGCAGAAAAGATAATTCCAAAAAAAGTGTGGTACGCATCCAATTGGCAGTTATAAAGAATGAAGCTTGCTTGCATTACTACGACACTCTATACACTTGCAGAAAAGATAATTCCCAAAAAAGTGTGGTACACATCCAATTGGCAGTTATAAAGAATGAAGCTTGCTTGCATTACTACGACACTCTATACACTTGCAGAAAGGAAAATTCCCAAAAAAGTGTCGAATACATAGAATCAGCTAATCATCATCTTTCTAAGTCGGGCAGAAACCAGAATTAGGATTATTCAATTGATTACTTCTAAACATTTGAATTAGGTAGCTATGGTGTTTGATTGGAAACTTTAGATTCGAGGAGAAGGATTACAGAGAGAGGTTCATCTTGTATTTTAGGGTTGGAACCGACACAAAATGTCATGGTAAGTATATGAAAGTCGATGCTAAACCATCTGAAGTAAAGAAAGTAATTCTTAGGGCGAACTAGTTACATCTATTGAGGTCTAAATACCAATTTCTTTTAATTAACAGTGTTTTTATATTCCATGATACGTGCTAATAAACGTAATGGTATTAGCGGGCTTAGAGCGAATTAATCTGTAAAGATGGCTTGTAGTAATACGACAGAAAGTAGGTTTACACATGGACTTATACCTGCCTTTAGTTCGAAGGGGGAAACGAGTGCATGTACACATATAGGAATTTGTTATACACAGTTATCATATTTCAGACGCAATTGTGGCATTCCTGCCGTAAAGCCATTGAAATTCTAAGCCAATAAATTCAAACAAATAGGGGGATATAAGAGCATTCAGATCAGCAGATACATTTGAGGTCTAAATGACTTTTTCTTTTTAATTAATAGTGTTTTGATATTCCATGGTACGTGCTAGTAAACGAAATAGAATAAGTGGGCATGGAGCGAAAGTAATTCGTAAAGCACGCTTGTAGTAGTACGATAACAGGTAGGCTTACACACGCATGAATGTACACCAATACCTGCCTCTAGTTCAAAGGAGGAAACAAGTGTGTGCACACATATAGGAATTTGTTGTACACAGTTGTCACATTTTAGACACAAATAGGACATTCCAGTTGTAAAGCCAGCTAAATTATATTCCTTTTAATTAATAGTGTTTTGTATATTTCACAATTGAAATTTGAGCCATACCGCAACCGAAATTTCAGTCTGTTTCGATGGACATGATCATTTAAGTAGCTAGTTTTGGCATGCTGGCTCCGTTAACAAATGGCTCAATATTGGGTTGCGATATACAGTTTTGATTTTATACTGCCAAATAGTTATTTAACATTTATATAACCAATATCGAAAAGGCAAAGGGTGTTTTTCGAATACTAGTGCCGCATTCATATGGAAAATGATATAAGTTATACAACAGTTAAATAACATTTATACAACATATATATAACTTATATTGAAAAAGTCATAGGGTGCTTCTCGGATGTTAGTGTCGCATTTATATGAAAAAGGACATAAGTTATATAACATTTAAACAACAATTATATAACTTATATACAACTGTTATATAAGTTTGAAGAAAATTCAATAGGGAGAGAATGACCGAAAAAACTACAATTAGATTCTTCCAATGAAAAAGCTCATTCAGAGTAAAATAATGCAATAAAGTTATATAACAATTATATAACTTATGCCAAAAACAATATAAGTTATATAACATTTATACAACTTATATCAAAAAAGCCAGAGAGGTTTCTTGAGTATTCAAGTTACATTTATAAAAATTAAGGGATAATTGTTGGAAGAAAATGACTAGGGAAACTATTAAATAATTATTCCAGTATAAATGGGGTTATATAGCTATGGAAGGACTCGACTAAAAAAACTATTATTTGATTCCTCCAAGGATTTTAGCCTAATTAAAGCCTAAAATCCGAAAAAAAAAAGATAAAAAAATCCTAAAAAAATTTAAAATTTTTTATCAAGAATCCTTTATTATCAAGAGTTGAGTGGCATTTTTACTTAGGCAATATCCCCCTAACCAATCGCTTACACGTAAAGGAAATAGTGCTTTTGAAGTCTGTTCATCTGTATAGTAATAGGTACGTTACAGTTTTGAGGATTTGGTTATTTGTGGGTATAATTTAATTCTCCGTAATCACAATTGATGAATGTAAAAGAGCTGGTACCCGCAAATTCTAATAATAAAGCTAAACGAGCAGATGAAAGCAGAAAGGGCATCTATGACTATTTCAGAAGTTTTTTATTGTGTAGATATTCCTATTACTGCTTTGTTATTATTAAAGTAGTAATTGGAATCATAGTGACTTAATACACACTGCATAGGAATCATTTTCATGTAAAATTTAAATACTTGTTGACTGGGAAAAATCATAAGTAGGTGAAAAAATGACAGCAATCGAAATCCTATCTTTGCCGTTTAAGCAAGATAGTATTAATCAAATAAGTAACAAAGAACAATATTTAAATTACCCAGTTATTTATGTGCTGAACGGCAACAAAGAGGCTTATATTGGAGAAACTGTATATTTTAAAAATCGAATGAAAGCACATTTAAAAACTCGTAAAAATATTGATCAAATCAATCTCATCAAGCATGATGAATTTAATAGATCCGCAACATTTCATTTAGAAACTAAGCTTATAAATTACTTCCTTGGTGATGAAAAATATACACTCCAAAACAAAAGTAAAACGGCTAGTGATTTTACGCACAACTATTACAACAAAGCGTACTACGATAAACAATTATTTAAAGAACTATGGCAGAAATTATATGAACAAAAGCTTGTCAATCATGAGCTGCATACAATTGAAAACAAAGACATTTTTAAATTATCACCTTTCAAAGAATTATCCTTAGAACAACTCGAATTAAAAGAAAAAGTACTCGAATTTTGTGAAAAACAAGTACAAGCAACTACATCTGAATATGGCAGCCTATTAGTGATAGAAGGTGAAGCTGGTGTAGGCAAAAGCGTTGTTTTAAGTTCAATTTTTAACACGATACAAGAACGAGCTGAAGAAGCATCTTCACCATTGTACAAGACAGAAAACTATTTAGTTGTAAACCATGAGGAGATGTATAAGACCTATAAAGGAATCGCGAAACAGGTAAAACATCTAAAGGGGAAAAACTTTTCGAAGCCAACACCATTAGTAAACACTCTTCAAAAAGAGCAGAAAAAAGCGGACATTATTTTTGTAGATGAAGCTCACTTATTGTTAACCAAACCAGATACTTATAATAATTTTCATGGAAACAATCATCTTGAGGAACTTTTAAAGCTGGCAAAAGTAGTCGTTATTATTTATGACCAAGATCAAGTACTTAAGTTGAAAAGCCTATGGGGAGCGGCTACATTAGAGCAACTAAAAAAGTTAAGCACATACCAGGAGGAATATCAGTTATCAAACCAGTTCCGTATGCAGGCAAATGATGAGGTAATTAATTGGATTAATGCATTTAAACGTAAGCAAGTGCTGCCACTACCTCATGATGAGAACTATGAATTTAAAGTGTTTGAAACGATGAAAGCTATGCACGAAAAAATAAAGGCTCAAAATCATCAATTTGGATTAAGCCGTGTCGTTTCAACATTTGATTATCTACATAAAAAAGATGGTGGCACATATTATGTGAACGAATCAAATGGCGAATACAAAATGCCTTGGAACACAACAAGTACGAAATACACTTGGGCTGAGAAACCTGAAACAATTCATGAAGCTGGCTCTATTTATACAATTCAAGGTTTTGATTTAAATTACGTTGGTGTTGTGCTTGGTCCTTCTGTACAATACGATGTTGCTAAAGATGAGATCGTTATTGATACGAGTAAGTATATGGACAAAGGTGCTTATACAGGTATGGAAGGTATTACCAAAGTAAATGAAGCAAAAGAAAAAATCGTCTTAAATTCCATCAATATTTTAATGAAGCGTGGCATTAAAGGGCTTTATATTTATGCAAGTGATGAAGCGTTGAGAAAAAAATTACTGTCATATTAAATGCAGCGGAATTTAAGTGGTTGGAATAAAGGGAGATTTTAGAGGTAAGTGCACCGTGTAGCAAATTCGCATGAAAGAGGTGATATATTGTACATGCTTATAATGATTTTTTATAAATGAATTTAAAATGGATGTTAGTTTAGATTATTAGTAAAGGGGTTATTTTATGGAGTTAAATATATATTTAGTGGGTGCGTTGGCTGATGCAAGAAAATTAAAAGATTTAAATCCAAATTTATCACCAGTGAAGCCTTCTGCTCAATTTAATCAATTTCAATTTTTTATTGATATTTTAAATATAGATGATATACCTACAGAATATCAGAAGTTATTTATAAATAGATTTGTAGCTGGATATGAAAATAATATTAAGAATGCAGAATGGGAGACACTATCAGAGAGCCAAAGTTATTTTAAGGATAATCTATTTGAAGAATTTGCAAAAGATAAATTGTTTATATTTAAGCCTTATATAGATGAAAATAATTATGGTGATAAGAATATTAAAATTTCTAAGAATACTTTGAAAATAATTAAAAGACCTAAAAATATTTCTTCTACTGCAATTGGAAGCTTAATCACAATCCCTATATTTAATGATTACAATCAGTTTTCATTTGAAAAAAGACTTTTAGAATCTTCGGCAATTGGAAATTATGATTATCTTGATAAAATAACTTCATCATGTTTAGTTTCAGGAGATTATCTATATGGTGATTTTAATGATTTTGAAAAATTAAATGACGGCTGGCATGTTACTGCAGAAAATCAAATAAAAAAAATACCTTTAGATTTTGAAGCGTATAAAGATTCGATGATCATAGAGGCTCATGCTATTTATGTTGATTTTGAATTTTTTGACGATGTTATTTTACATGAGGGCTTAGCTAAACATGGTCAAGTTGTTACTCTAGATAACAAAATCAAGTTAAAAGAAGTCCAAGAAAACTTAGTAGAAGAAACTGCTGAATTATATTCTGAAAATGATTTTTTAGAAAGTCTTTTTAATTATTTAAAATATAAAAATTTAATTTTTGAGAAAAAACATGTAGTTAATTTTCATACAGCCCTAAAAACTAGAAGACTTGTTATTTTAAGTGGTGCTTCGGGTACAGGTAAATCTCAATTAGTATATAACTATGCTCAATCATTAGGTTTAGTAAATAAAGATGCAAATCAATTTAAGATGATTCCTGTTAAGCCAAACTGGAAAGATGATTCGGATTTAATAGGATTTTTAGACACAATTAATAATATTTATAGACCTTCTGAGTCTGGTTTAGTGGATACTTTAATAGAAGCAAAAAATAATAGAGATAAGCTTTATATAGTTTGTTTTGACGAAATGAATTTAGCAAAAGTTGAACATTACTTTTCTCAATTTTTAAGTGTATTGGAACTAGAAGGGGTAGAGCGTAAAATATCTCTATATAGCAAAAAGCTAGTTGGTAGAGTACTCAATGGAGAACAATATCCACATGAGTTACCAATTGCATCCAATGTACTGTTTGTTGGAACAATTAATATTGACGAAACAACTCAAACATTGTCGGATAAAGTTTTAGATAGAAGTAATTTAATTGAATTTAATATTCCTAAAGATCATATTAATAATTGGATTACTATGTTAAATGAAAATCAAATAGAACAAGTAACTAAAGAAAATAAAAATGATAAAAAAATTGTTGATGTATACCATTTTGATAATTGGTCAAATTATAAAAAAGAGATTAAATTATTAAAAGAAGAAATAGAGATTCTATCAAAAATAAATAACCTATTAATTAAAATTGATATTTCTAAAGGCATAGGATTTAGAATTTTGGATCATATAAATTCTTATATGTCTAATTTACCACTTATAAGTGATTTAAAAAGAGAAGAAGCATTTGATTTACAAATTGCACAAAAAATAGTACCTAAAATAAGGGGAACAATTGAAGAGTTAGAAACTATTATTGAAAGTAAAGAATCAATTTTAGAAATTTTTGAAGAGCAGAGGTTTGTAATAACAATTGCTGCTATAAAACGAAAGATGAAAGAGTTGAAGTTGTATGGTTATACATACTGATGATTTGCCTTTCAAAATTGAATTTATTGTATTTGGAAGAACGGAAACTGATATAAAAGACGTTTTTCAGGTTAAAAAATTTGATACTAACAAAAATTTAGATTTTGTAGATGATGTAGAATTATTTGAATATAATAGTATATCCGTTAGATTTTCAGATAACAAAAATTCTTCTAACGCCAGATTATATATGGACTGTTTTAATTTTATTGACGAAATAACAGATTCATTAGAATTGGATGAGAATGAAGTTGAGTATTTGGGGATAAATAAAGAAATTATGATACACCGCCATTTTAATAATGATGTAGGTTTTCCACTTATCCCAGGAGTATATAAAATACAAGTTAATTATGAGGAACAAAAATATTATAGTCAGTTTATAATACAACCAAATAACTTAACCGTAAATGAATATGAGATTATGATAAAAGAAATTGAGGCTCATGCAAAAGGTTTGGCTAGAGATTGGATTAAAAAAAATAATTCACTTGATATTCTGTCTGAAATTAATACTATAGACCCGACATATATAGATAAAGCAGCTATTTTAGTTAAAAAACAAAGTGCAATAAAAAATGCACTTCATGTGATTTTAAATAGTCCTTATACAGAATTAGAAAAGAAATATGAATTAATTCCTATAGCAAAGAATCGTAAAATGGATGTAAAATCTCAAAAATTAAGTCAATTAAAGAATAGTTCTTCATTATATGGGAGGGTAGCTTCCTCTGAAGGAGAAATTTATACATTTTCAATGAATAGCCAAATTTCGAATAGTGTGAATTTTAACTTGGTAAATATTATTAAAGAATTTATGGTGAAAATAAATTTTGCAAATCGCGATTTAATAAATATTGAAAGATTTGTAAATGAAGAGATTTCTATTCTACTAAAATATAAACAAAGTGAAAATATTGGCTATGAAACTAAACTTGCAATGAGACAAAAACAATTACTTAATATTAGAGAATTTAAAAGCAGTTTAAATAACTTGAATTTATTGTTTATAAAAGTATTAAATACTTCATTTTTAAAGGATATTAAAACTTTTAATAAAGTACCATTCTCTCAACAATTTTTTAAAACGCCAGGATATAATGTGTTTTATCAAATAAGGAATTTAGTTAATGGAAAGATAAGTAATAAGGTTATTGATTTGTATGACTATTCATGGAAATCTTCAGAGGTTTTATATGAATATTGGAGCTTCATTAAGATTATTGAAATGTTATTAGAATTAAAGTTTATACCATTGGAAGGATGGATTTATGATTCACCGCAAGACATCAATGAAATAGCAATTCCGAGTATAGCGGATGACACATATATAGTATTTCAAAGAGGAGATATATTAATAAAATTCATTTTTAACTCTGAAATTGGAAAAACACCGGAAAAAGCAATAAATAAACAATCACCTTATTGGATTAGATCAAGCAGAAATAAACCAGATTTCCGTATAGATATATATGAAAAAGAGGAATTTTTGAAAACAATTATATTAGATTCCAAATATAGTCCTGCAAATAGAGTATGGAACAAAAATATTGCCAATGCATCAAAACAAAGTAAAGTTGTAGAACAATTTAAAATGTATGTAAATATGGTTATAAAAGTAAATACAAGGAATCAACATGTGGTTGAAGAAGTAATAGGATTGTGCCCAACGAAAATTAATAAAACGACTTTAGAAACCGATCATGATCATTTGGTTACAATTGCGACATTAAAACCAGGACTAAAAAATGATTTACTTTTAGAAAGATTAAATAATCTGATAGGTGGTAGCAACAAGTAATAAATATGATATTTTAAAGTTAAAACAGATTATGCCTATGTGATTTCCAAGCTTGGATTAAATAAGTATACTAATTTACCAAGAATAGCAGTCAGAAAAGTCTAATCTCAAGCTATATTAGATTTCTATCCTACATCGTATATGGTGTAGGATTTTTTTATTGCTCACCTTCTTCCACTAATCATTAACCTTCTTCAATGGCTTCGTTCTCCTCCTTTAAAATGTTAGCTAAATAACATTGAAAATAAATTTAGATGTAAAACATATTTTTTTGGAATAGTTTCTCTCGAAACTTTGTAGAATGAAAAGTCACTTGAAATATGAGCAGTTAAGAGACGTAAATATGCGGGTGAATTGGCGTAAGAAAGAAACGGCAATCCGTTGATATAACTACGTTAAATAGACAATCATCTGCTACAAAAGAGGAGGGAAAATATGATTCATACAGCAGAGTTATCAATACAACTAGATTACGAACATATAAATTTTAGAAAGGATCACTTTGGCAAGGAACCGATAAACAAAATTTTACACAGGCATATGATTAAAGGGGTTAGTAGTGTGGAATATTCAAATAACCTAAATGCATTTTGTAAGATGGTAATAGATATTCCCTTGATTTTAAATAATGGGAATGTAGAAGAAAGGGATTATGAGCAAGTTGAACGTTATATTAAAAGAGCATTGAGTGTCGTTTATGGGGATGAGCAGTTATTCAAGAATCATAATCTTAGTAGAGTTGATTATCGATTTGATATTGAGGTTTCCGATGAAAATATTAGGAAGATTTACTTTGAATTATTCAGGAAGTTAAAAAAGAAAAAGGCTCACTTGGAAAAAAAGATTTATTTTACTTCACAATATCATCAATGTAAAAGCATTCATACTATCTCTTATGATAAGGAACAAGAGCGAAGAGATAAAAAAGAATATGTGGAGTTGTGGGAAAGAGGGATGATGAGATTTGAAGTGTGTGTTAAAAAAGATCATTTGAAGTACAAAAAATATAAAAAAGGAGAGCTACGGTTTTTGAAGGATTATTTTAAAAAAGAAAAATACACCAACTATATGAACAAGTACATTTTGAACATTTTCCCTACTGGTGATTTTTATTCTTATCCTAAGTTAGAGACAATGGTTGCTGCAATAAATTTATCAATTAGAGAAAAAACAGAAATGAAAAAATTCGCAAAGTATGTTTCTAAAGGAAACTTAGATACACCTACTAAGCATTATTCAGATAGCACCTATCGAAAATATCTGAAACTGTTCAATAAGCATGGAATAAATCCGATTACGATTCCGCCTAAGTACAAGCTGGATTATTTAGAAAGCTTAGTGAAGCTGGCTGTCTTGTAAATAGGGGAATTTCTTCACTGAAAAGCAAAATACCATTGCCTAGGATGTACTAAGCGATGGTATTTTCTGTTTGCCAATAGAGTGGTCCTTTGAAATGTTCAACAGATCGAATGTTGTTGATAGAATAATTTTTTTCATGTCTGTACTTATTAATACACCACTGTAAAAGACATCTTGCTCTAGCAAAAATGATTGCAATTCCAATTTATCATCTACTACGTTCATATCCACAATTCCTTTCAAATTGTCATGAAGACACCATTTTTATTGTTTGTTTACTATAAGTAGGAAGTTATAGTAATATTCCGTTTTGTTCTCCTTATTTTTGCGGTTTTTGCAGAAAATTCAGTAGAAAAAAGATTTAATTATAGAGATATATACGATTAGGTATTTTGGTTGTATATGGAAAATATGTTATGATCAAATTGTCATATAACCGATGTGATATTATGACGGCAAAATTATAACCAAGAAATAGTGATATTTATTACAACGTTAGTGAAAATTAATATAATAATTAAAGTGGTGAATATTAATGGACGATTTGGAATTTAGAAGTCTTATACCTGACACTGAATTAGATAATAAAAAACAACCCTATATAGATGCTATTAAATGGGCTATTAATAATCCAGAAATAAAGAACATAGCAATTACTGGGGCTTATGGGGCAGGTAAAAGTAGTATAATTGATACTTTTATTAAACATAAAAATATGGAAAAGAGTACTGTTAAAATCTCAATAGCTACATTTGATAAAGAGTCAATAAAAAATGCTACAGATGAAGTAAACAATATACCCATTGAAAATGTATTAGAACAACAAATATTGCAGCAATTATTTTACAAGATAGAACCAGATAAAATCCCTTTTTCCCAATTTACTAGAATCAATGAGATTAATAAATATAAAGCTCTTTCTCTCATTTCCTTTATTTTTTTTATGTGTATTATTGGATATCTAATTTTATTTAAAGATGGACTTAATAAAGGATTGGAGTTATTTATCTCGAAAGATATAAATAAAACGATCTTAGTTTCATTAGTAGGTATCAGTCTTTTTGTGTTGTTTACATTATTAATATATTTATGTGTATTGATAATCCAAAAATTAGGACTAAGCAAATTTGGTTTTGGAAATACATCAATTGAAGTTGTGACAAAAGATAACAACACTGTGTTTAATAGATATTTAGATGAGATAATTTACTTCTTTCAACAATCTAAATTTCAATATGTTGTATTTGAAGATTTAGATAGATTTGAAAATATAGGGATTTATGAAAGATTAAAAGGATTAAATATTATCTTAAACGGGACAAAACAATTAGAGAAACAAAATATTACTTTTATATATGCGTTAAAGGATGATTTGTTTACTAATAACGATGGCAAACATGATATTTATAATAGAACTAAATTTTTTGATTTTATAATTCCAACTATTAAAGTTGCACATAGTTCTAATGCTGAAAGTTTATTACTAAGTATATTATCTAATGAATTTATTAGTGAAGAAAAGCCAAATGGGCTTACTAAAGACTTTATTGAAGATATAGCTTTATTTATTAATGATATGAGGATATTAATTAATATCTGTAATGAATATAAAATTTATAAGGAAGCATTAAATAATAATAGTATTACTTTAAATAGATTATTTGCTTTTATAGTTTACAAGAATATTTATCCTGGTGATTATTCTAAACTTTTAAATAATGATGGTAAATTGTTCGGGATATTAAATATAAGGGGTAAAATAATAGATCAAATTGAAAATGATATTCAAGAAATACAGCATAAAATAAATTTGGGTATTCAATCAGATTTGTATAATCCAACGGACATAGCAATATTATTCAATTTGAAGAAAAAAGAAGAATTAAGGTATTTAAATAAAATAAGTATTCATAATTCATCTGGAGAATTTATTCAATCTATAGAGGCCAAAAACAGTTTTCATCCTGATATTATTCATTTTACAGGTCTATTTGAAATTTGTATGGGATTAAAAAATGATTTTACCGTTCATCTTTATCGATCAAATCATCAACCTATAACAAAGAAGGGAAATGATTTTTTTTCTACTGTAGCTGATGGTAACTTTTTGGAGAGATTTAAGGGGATATATTACAAATCAGAAACGGAAAATTTACAGAATGATAAAGAAGAATTGCAAAAGAAAATACAAAGAATAAAAAGAGAATCATTATCTAAATTAATAAAAAACGGCGATTTGGAAAGTGAATTACTAGAAAATTTAAAAAGTGGTAGTGAATTAATTTACTTTTTAATACGTAATGGATGGATAGACGAATCATACGAAGATTACCTATCTTATTTTTATGTTGGAAGTTTATCAAATAATGATATGAAATTTTTAAAGGCGGTTAGAAACGGTACAATTTTAGAAGTTGATTTTACTTTATCCAATCTTTCAAAAATAATAGAAAGAATCAAATTAGAAGATATATCTTCTAATGCAATATTCAATTATAATTTGTTTGAGTATATGATAAAAAATTCAGAAAAATATGGATATAAGCTGAATAAAATGATATTGCATATGTTTAATAATAATGATGAAGGAATTAAAAATTATTATGGATTTATTGAATACTCATACAAAAATCAAGAATATAAAATAATAGGCGATTTATTTAATTTTTTAAAGAGAATCGATATTCATTTTTGGATTCATACAAAAGATAAATTAGATAGTGTTCAAAAGCAAAATTACCTGTATTTTATAATCAGTAGTTGGAATTTTATTATCCCTGATGAATTCGACTTGGAGGGGCTGGAAAGTTTAAAGGAGTATACTGAAGAGCAGTATTTACCAAGTTTATATGAAAATTGTTCAAAAGATTGCATTCAAAAATTTTCTGATAATTTAAATGTGAAATATAAAAATATATCTACATTAAATTTAGAAAACTGCTCATATATACTTAAACATAATTTATTTGAAATAAATAAGATAAATATGGAACATTTACTTCAAGAGATAAATATAAAAAATGCAATTGAAAATGAGCTTTTTGGTATTTATATTGAAGAGAATATAGAAACTTTTATTTACAATGTTATTAATACTTTAGATAGTTATATAGAGGACGAGACAGTACTTACCAATTATTTAAATAATGAAAAAATATCTGATAAAGCTAAATTTATTTTGGTGGAAAAATATTCCGAAAAATTAAATGATCTTTCAAAATTGCATTCAGTAAATGAAGTTGTACGTAAAAATAAATTTAAATCTAACGTAAATAATTTAGATTTTATATTAAACCATGAAGATAGCGATAGCATTATAAACTTTAATGAAATCTTTAATAATCCTTTAAATCTTACGGAGTTATTAAATGATAAGGAGAATATTTACAAACTCGAGGATGATAATTATCTAAGATTAATGAATGAATTGATTATTAGTGAAAATATTGATAGGGATATACTTCTAGATTTAGTGGGGAATTCTTTCTACATTATGATTGAACCTACAGTGATTAGTAATACCTCAACTGGTATTATTGAAAAGTTAGAAGCATTAATAAGTATTGATGCCGTTTATTGGTCTATAGAGGTATATAAGTTTATTTATTCTTCAACAGAAAAACAAATCTCATTATCATATTTATATAATGCAATTGAATTGTACAATAAGGATGGAATACAGGAATTGCAAGGAGACTTAGTGTATTTGAATTCAGAAGGGTTATTACCATGGTCAGAAAAGTTAGTTAATGTATTGATTAAGGAATTTGAATTTATAAATGATGACATGGTAAATTATTTTAATCTAGTTAGTTCTGAAGTCTCAGAAGAATATATCTTAAGGGAACTAAATGGAAATTTACCTTTATCAACAATATTAAATTTTAAATGGAACTCAGAAAAAGCAAATACAGCTTATTTTATTGCCTTATTTAAGAACGGTTTATCAAGTGATGATATTAAAATTCAAATAAACGAAGCTAATTATTGGGATAAAGAAATATATGATGAATTGTTTAATCTCTCGAAAGAGTATGCAATACAATATGCATTAAATCAAGAATCCCAACTTAATGATTGTATTTTCTCTCAGGAAGATTTCGATTTATTTACGAAGGAAAATTTTGATGATAATCTAATTATTAATTTATTTAACTATAATAAATTTGAATCAAGTTTAGATTTTAGAAATTGGTTACTTAAAAAACATAGATATGAGAGAATTTTTGAGTTTCATAATAGTGAGAAAGTAGTGAGCAGTTTTGTAAAACAAGAAAATATTTCAAAAATAACTAAATCCTATATTGAGAAAGCAAACTTATCTAGGACTCAGATTTTTGAATTGTTTTCTAAACTTAAACCTCCATTTAATTCCATTGGATTAAGAAAAGGAAATCGTATCCCTTACTCTAATGAGGAAAATAATTTAGAACTAATGAATTTACTAGCTGAAAGGGAAATTGTGTCTCCAAAAATTACGATTACAGAAGAGGAAATAATAATAAATAATAAAATGAAGTAGAAGGCTGCTTAACTTTTATGAGATTTAAACCATATTGTGGAGAATAGGATTAGTGTATCAGCTGTAGGGGCTAGTGTTACTGGTGCTACTACATTTGCTCTAGGATACGAAGTTAAGTATATGTTGAAAAAAATATAGAAATAGACGCTGAACAATTAAAATCGATATATGTTTTTTGCAAAACAGAATTGCTATGGGTATAATTTTGGATGAACTAAAATTCACTTATATAAGTACACAAATGTTTCTTAAATAACATTTTATTCAAACCAATCTAGTAATCCAGGATGTGTAGAGGTTTCACAATTTTTGTTAACTTTGTGCATTTAGCAATAAGAACAAGCTAGTCTCCCTGTATGGGTATTTTTTGTGCGGTGTTAACACGTCTGGCTATAATCTGGCTAATAATAATTTAAAGTGCTTGGAAACGTTGGTATGACTAGGTTTATACGCAATTAGTTCAAATTCCCACCGTCTCCATACTATATAGTCGTCAGAAATGGCGTTATATGTGACATAAAGCATAAGTTTTCCAATTGAACAGCTTATGCTTTATTTTTTAAAGTTAAATTTTTTAGTATCGATGTTAATTACCTTATTTCTTCAATGTATAATCAAGAAGTGCAATTGAGCATTTGCTTTAGATTCAAAATAAAAATTACAACCAAACAAAAAAATTTAAAGTAATTGTTTTTTCCCACATGTAAACTATTGAAGATTTAGACTAACCATAGTATTAATTTCTTCATTTTTAGTTACAGTTTATATTCTCACATAGCTATTTGAGGTTAGTACCAAGCGGTTGAACTAATAACATTTGATTTGAAGATATATATATATATATATATATCCAAGACCTGTTGTCCAATGGTAATCAAAAGCATAGTCACTACCAACCCCAAACCATTGAAGTTTAAACAATAATATCTAAGCTAATTTATCATCTACATCTGAGGTATCTATATCTTCACCAAACCAATCTTTGAGTTTTTCTTTGGCTTTATTTTTAACATCAGCATCAATATACATTGCTACTTGCCATAAAGCTATAAGTAGTACTCCTATATCATCTGTATAGCCTATTCCTGGTATTGGATCTGGAATCAAGTCTATAGGTAAAATAAAGTAACCTAATGCTCCAATTATAATCGTTTTATTTTTTGCAGGTACCTCTTCCTTTTGTAAAACAAAATAAAGAAGTAGCGTCGCATAAATTGCAGTTGAACCAACTTTTTTAGCGTATTTCTTTATCTTATTCCAAAGCCCATCTTCTGAATAATGCTTACTAAATTTTTTGATTTTTTCTTCATCCATCGCCTCGGCATTACTTTTTAAGTCTTCAATTTCTTCATTACTAAGCAATTTTATTTCATCTACTTGTTCTTTCTTTTTTAATTTCTCAAACATTTTAAATCCTCCTAGTCTTTAATAAATGTAATTTTTAGAAAAAATAATGTAGGGTTTATAATTTCGAAAAGGGACTTATGGTAAAAAAATAAAATTATACCTGTTTTTTGTATATCGATTAACATTTTAACATAAATCCCCTAAACTATTTCAAAATGTTATTTTTAATATTTAGGGGTTCTCATTCTACTTGAAAAATAATACACAGTAATCAATTTATCACTGATGCTTTTGTATAATTTCAATTATCTCCGCACCAAAAGAATTTATTTTCATTTCACCAAGTCCGATAACTGATTTTAATTCGTCTAGGCTTCTTGGTTGCTTTAGTAATAAATCGTATAGTGTTTTATTAGTAAAGATGTGAAATGCTTTCATGTTTCTTTCCGTTGCTAATTTCATACGGTATTTTTTTAAAGCTTCTTCTAAATCTGCATGATTCTGTGTGACGGGTGTAATGGATACGCTACTTTCATTTTGGTTATTTATAGTTTCTTCTAAAAGTTTGATCTCCACTGTGTCCATTTCTTCACCACTATTCGTAATTTTAAAATGAGAGTCTTTGATATATTCGCTCATTTCTCTCATACGATTGTCCATAAAGTGAACTGGAGAAGGCTTTTTTAGTTCTCTTTTTATAAACTCAACTAAGCCGTCTACGCGCAGTATTTTATCCTTTACTTGTTTACTAGCTTTTTTTGTATTTATAATGGTTCTGTTATTTGTAAAAACAACTACACTTTTTATGGGTGTTTGATTAACTGCCCCCATAACCTTCATATATGATTCAAATATTTCGGCTTGTCTTTCCACTTGGCGAACGGGACTATAGAATCCCTCCTGAAATGTTAATTTATTGCCTTTATACACTTGTCGAATGAATTCATCTTTCTCATTGACTAAAATATTGCCATAGTAATTTTTCACTTCAATTAGTAACAAAAACTTTCTTGTAAGCACTACAAAGTCTATTTGAGCCTTTAAATCATTGTGGGCGACTCGAACATCGTGCAGAATATGTAATGGTAGAAATGAATTTTGTAATTCAAAAAGAACGCTGTTTTCACCTTTTAAACCTAGTTCTATTAGCTTTATTTTTTCATTAAGGGATTTATGAGCTTTTACATCTTTTGTATATTCTAATTCTTTTTTATATTGATCAATTATCTGAACACTTTCTGTCGATTCTTTTATAAGGATGGGGGTCTTTAAGTTTTCTTTATCCGTAAAAGCATTTGCAACTCTTTTCAGAAAGCCAACCTGTTTAAATTCCATGCAATTTTAACCTCCGAGTATTGCTAAAATAAAATGTATATAATTTACATTTTAGCACAAATATTCAATGTATATTAGGTGGCATAGAAATCTACAGTAAATGTTGAGGCTTTCTCTGTTTTTAGGAGGGAAGGTGGTGATGGTGAGGGGGGCTCTTCACAGAATAAGATAAAAAGGGGGATTGCAGGGTGCATTTTCACTTTTTGTCTTAACTGAACTAATTATATCCAGGCCTCTTCTTCAGCCGCTTCGTGAGATAAAAAAGGGCTATATCGTAGATTCAATTAAAGATTTAATACCTGTTTGCCCAAATTGCCACTCGATGCTTCATCGCAAAGAAAAGGGATCGCTTCACCTGTCGATAATTCATGCAACAGACAAAATTCTAATTCTTACGGCAGTTCATCATCATGTTCATACGATCGTAGTTCTTCATCTGATTCTGTTTCATCTTCCTATGATTAATCTGTGGAAGGCGAAGGGGGGAATGCTCTATTAATTAATAGAAAAAACAGCCAAAGTTTCATTGGCTGTCAGAACTGCTTGGTTATTAAATATAAACAATACTAAGGTCTTTCTTGATGAGGTTTAGAAGCTGGAGTACCACTACCACCGCCATTATCATAGGCACTAGCAGACAATGTAGTTCCACCTACTAATATTGCTGAAAGACATAGAGCGGAGACGATAATTTTAAAAGTTTTTTTCATATTCTTCTTCCTTTCTAATTGTTTAAATAAATACTACCATGTAATAAATGTTAAATATATGGTCAATTAGGAATATTCTTCCAACAATGTTCGACATAGAAAAGTCGATTCAATACACCTTCTTCCCTAGAAAAAGAGGTGAAACCGTCTTGGGCTCTAGATAGTAGAATATTTTACTTTCATTAATATGGAAGAGATATATAGTGTAGAAACTGAATGATGCAGAAATAACAGAATTAAATGAACAATTTTTCCAAGCAATGGGAAAAATTGTTGAAATTTTTTCTCATCTTACATCAGAAGTACAAAATTAAATTTTTTAGAAATTAAAAGGATATTTAACAAATAATGGAGAATTAAGCGGTTGTAAGATGAATTATTGAATAGAGGAGGAGATTATATTGATGAAAAAGAAAAAATCGTTATGGTCAGTTTTTGTTGGGGCTCTTCTGCTTATGAGTTTGTCATTTGGTACGGGAGCTAGTGCTATGGATGAAGATGTAGGAGGAGGCGGTGGTTGGAAAGAACCGCCATATTGTATTAAGGGCAAGGGCTGTGCACATTAAATTTAAATTCTCATCAAGGCACTCATTTACGTGGGTGCCTTTTCTTATGCATTGAAAACTGTATATCATGCAGTTATGTGAATGATTATTTGTCATTTTGTAATAAATAGAAATTAGTTACTCGAATAGATAATTAATACTCCTATGAAGGAAAAGTAGATAATAATGTGTATACAAATTTTGATATATTGTTTAAAATTAGTATAAATAAAGTACAATTTGACTAATCTTGTGTTAATTAGTGAGGAAAAGTACTTAGTTACGAGGTAATGTAGTAAATTATTTGGAAAATATGCAAAATAATACATATTTAAAACAATCTATTGATGCAACATGGAAATACTTAAATAGCATACACACAAACTTTGAAAATAAAAAGGTGAAAAAATGAGACTAGTATTAAAAGATAAAAATATGAGTATAAAATACAATCAGATAAAAAACACCTACCAAATATCTATTGGTTTTCAGAAATTTACGAATCAGTTGAAAGATTTAAGTAAAAGTAATATATTCTTTTCAACCAATAAACAGAATGTAACTGTGGATGGCTTTATAGCTTTAAGTGATTCATTATATATCCGGATATTGATTATTCATAAATTGGGCTCCATCGCGAAAGTTGATAAGGATATTAGTAATAGAAACTTAGTGAAAATCAAAATTGATGCTCAAAAAGAGAATATAATAATCAGCATTTTTCCGGGAATTTTCAAAGAGTTGTCGCTTGAATATTTTGAAAGTAAGGTTAACTTTAAATCTACTTTACTTAATAATTTCTATATGGATTTATCCTTAGCTTCAAGCCAAGAAATTATCATGGAAAGGTGGGATAAAGTCTCTACACCGAATCAAAATGCTTTAAATAAGGATCTCAAAGTATCAGACATTAATAGATTCAGTAATAGTCAGAACACTGATGGAAATCGAAAGAAAAATGAATTTCTTACGGACTCTTTTTTGTACTAAGTTAAATATATTATAGAAGCAACGGATTTCTATCATTTCTAAAACCCTTGTACACTCAAGGGTTTTTAATTTTGTGAGTCATTGAAGCATAATTTCCAATTTTGAAATAGGTAAAAAAATACAAAAAATCCCTATCATTTATGAAGGGTTTAGATAGGATTAAATTAGTGATTAAGGATGCATTTGGCTTTGAGCAGCCTATCATTAAAGTGCAAGTAAAGCATCGGAAATCAACAGCTGGTTCACCTGAAATTCAGCAATTATTAGGAGCAAATCCGTTAAAAGCAAATTGCTTATTTGTCTCTACGGGTGGATTTACTTCACAAGCTATGATTGTAGCGAAGCAAAATTCGGTTAAATTGGTTGATTTGGAGGAACTCGTGCAATTAATTATTGAATGGTACGAATTGATGCCAAATGATACAAGGGCATTGCTGCCATTGCAAAAAATGTATGTGCCTGAATAGTTGAAATGACAGGTGACTAGTGTAATTACTTTAGGGGAGTTTTCCGTTGTTATAGGAGAGGTTGGACAAAACTAAAACTATCATTTTCTTCTCACAGAGAAAAATAATGGTTTTTGCTATAGTAAAATTGATTTGCATTCTGGGTATGCTTTCCACGGGCGTGGCCTTACACGAAAGTTTCAGGCGTCACGCTATTCCCATAGGAAGCTATGCTTATAGTGAAAGTCGTCTGCCGTCAGCTACTCTGGCCCCCTCCGATTCCAATCTTTTAACCCGGCCTCTTTTCTTAATTAGATGACTTGTTAATGCAATAAAAGCCAGTCCCGACAAAACCGGCAACTGGCTGTTTCTTCATATTATATAAGGGTTTTGCAATAACTTAAGCCGTCTTCTTAATCTGCAATGCCATCGCAGCACCGAAGAACTCATAGTGAATTTTATCTCCAGGTACACCTAGCTCGACTAAGTATTGAATGACTGTTTCCATGAATGCAGTTGGACCACATACATACACTTCCATACCTGGTACAAGGAATTCCTCGATTTGAGCTTTTGTTACATAGCCATCTAGATCCGAATAAACTGCTTTGTATTTACCGTCTGTAGCTGCTACATTTTGTTCGATTGATTCTTTAAACGCTGCTACATTTTCGTTGCGGGCACATTGGATGAATGATGCTTGGCGGCCTTCCATTGTTTTAAGCATGCCTTGTAGTGGTGTTACACCAACACCGCCGCTAATAAATAGAACAGGGCTATCATTTTGTACTAATGTGAACACACCTGCTGGAGCACTTACATCGACTTTCGTGCCGATTTCTGCGTTATGCAGGAAGTTTGAAACAATGCCGTTTGGTGTTACATCGTCTTCACGTTTAACAGAAATGCGGAAATAGTCTTCCGTTCCATCAGTAAGTGTGTATTGACGGTTCATTAAGAACTCTTCACCCGGTACTTGCGTACGTAATGTAATGAATTGACCCGCTTTGAATACAGGTAATTTCTCTCCGTCAGCAGGTTTTAAATAGAAGGATTTCACTGCTTCGCTTTCTTCCACAACTTTTTCAATCGTAAAATCTTTGAATAAGCGCCATCCTCCAGCGTTTTCTGTAGCTTGGTATAAATCTTCCTCCACTGAAATAAATACATCCGCAATGACGCCGTATGCTTTTGCCCATGCATCGATAATGTCATCAGTAGCTGCGTCTCCAAGTACTTCTTTAATCGCTGCTAATAAATATTTACCTACAATTGGATAATGCTCTGGTAAAATACCTAAGCTTACGTGTTTATGTGCAATTTGAACAACAGCTGGAACGATTGCCTCTAGGTTATCGATGTGAACTGCTGCTGCATACACTGTGTTTGCTAAAGCTGTTTGCTGACGGTCTTTCTTTTGGTTTGTATGGTTAAAAATGTTCAGTAATTGTGGATTGTCTTTAAATAGATTTGAATAGAAAGTTTTTGTAATAGCTAATCCGTGTACCTCCAATACTGGTACTGTAGATTTAATTGTATCAATTGTTTGTTGTGCTAACATAAAGCGCACGTCCCCTCAAAATTTGGTTAGTTTCTTTCTTGCACACTCAATATACTGCTGAGTAAAGTTTAAAGCAATATGAAAAATACATCTTTAACAAATCTGTCACAAACATATATCTAAAATACATCTTTTAAAATTAAGTCGTTCTAGTCGACCAAACCTTATAAAATGTTATACTGAAAGTGAAGAAAGATGGTGAACAGCGTGCGCTTAACAGTATATACAGATTATTCTTTACGTACGCTCATGTATTTAGGTGTACGTGGTAGAGAACATTTAGTGACAATCCAGGAAATTGCAGATGCGTATCAAATTTCCAAAAATCATTTAATGAAAGTTACTTATGATTTAGGACAGCACGGATATATTGAAACAATACGTGGACGCGGAGGCGGGATCCGTCTGGCACTAGATCCGGCACAAATTAATATCGGTGAGGTTGTTCGTAAAACGGAAGAGGATTTTCACATAGTTGAATGTTTTAATCCTGAAAGCAATCTTTGCAAAATATCACCCGAGTGTAGGTTGAAATTTGCATTGGCTGAAGCATTAAAAGCTTATTTAGCTGTACTTGATTCCTATACATTGGCAGATGTTCTCGTATCGACAGACATTTTAAGTGAATTATTTGGTATAAACGAAACTAGTAAATAACTGTTTACTAGTTTTTTAATATAAAAAAACATTGGTAAAAAGGGGAAATTATGAAAAAAACAATCTTTATAACGGGTGCTACAAGCGGCATCGGACGAATTACGACGGAAATGCTTGTAAAGGCGGGGCATACGGTCTATGCAACCGGACGAAACGAAAGTGCATTAAAATATTTGGAAAGTATCGGGGCAATCGCATTTAAAGCGGATTTACGGATTCCTACTGATATAGATTATGTAATATCCAAATTACCGGCGATAGATGTAGCGATATTAAATGCGGGACTGGGCTATTTTGAGAGCGCGGTGAATCTATCCGATCAGGAAATCGATACAATGCTCGATGTCAATGTGCGTGCACCTATCCATTTAACGAAAAGATTGGCACCTGTCATGATTGAAAAAAACAGCGGTCATTTTATATTTGTTGGTTCGCAGGCAGGGAAGGTTGCAACAAAAAAAGCGAGTGTATATGCAGCGAGTAAACATGCAATAACAGGTTTTGTGAATGGCCTTCGATTGGAGCTTAGCGATCACAACATATTTGTTACAGGAATTTATCCTGGTCCAATTGATACGCCTTTTCTTCAAAAAGCGGATGCATCCAACGTTTACCGTGATGCAATTGAGAAGTTTTTAATTCAACCGGAAAAGGTTGCTTTTGAAATAGTGCGTGCCATTGAGAAAAAACCACGTGAAGTGAACTTACCTCGTATCATGGGGGTAACGAGTAAGCTGTATGCAGTAGCACCTGTACTCGTCGAATTATTAGGAAAAGGATTTTTTAATAAGAAATAAGGAAGTTATGTGAATTCTATTGAATGTATTTTTATAGAATTCACTTTTTAAATTCATGCAAATATTAGCATTTTTATGCAAAAACGAGTAAGTACTGAAACCATGAAAATAAATGTTTTTTGATAGTACAAAAAACTCTAAAATTTTATATAAATGCAGTTGCGTTTATTTTTATAACATGGTACTATTCGTGTATAAACTTTTATTACATTGTATAAACATACATCATTTGGAGGCAATTAACATGGCAAACAAGAAAGTCGTATTAGCATATTCAGGTGGTCTTGATACATCAGTAGCAATTCCATGGTTAAAAGAACAAGGTTGGGACGTAATTGCAGTATGCCTAGATGTAGGTGAAGGAAAAGATCTTGAATTTATTAAAAACAAGGCACTTCAAGTAGGTGCTGTTGAATCATATATGATTGATGCAAAAGATGAATTTGCGGAAGAATATGCACTAATTTCATTACAAGGTCATACATGGTACGAGCAAAAGTATCCATTAGTATCTGCATTATCTCGTCCATTAATTTCTAAAAAATTAGTCGAAATTGCAACTGAAACAAACGCAGACGCTGTTGCACACGGTTGTACAGGTAAAGGGAATGACCAAGTACGTTTTGAAGTATCGATTAAAGCGTTAAATCCTGATTTAGAAGTTTTAGCACCTGTACGTGAGTGGGGCTGGAGCCGTGATGAGGAAATCGAATACGCTGCAAAACATGGTGTGCCAATCCCGGCAACAATCGATTCACCATTCTCAATCGACCAAAACTTATGGGGTCGTGCCAACGAAGCAGGCGTAATGGAAGATCCTTGGGTAGCACCACCTGAAGAAGCATATGGCTTAACAGTATCGGTAGAAAATGCGCCGGATACTGCAGAATATGTGGAAATTGAGTTCGTTGAAGGTAAACCAGTTTCTATTAATGGTAAAGAAATGAAACTAGCGGATTTAATTGAAGAATTAAATAAAGTTGCAGGTAAACATGGTGTTGGCCGTATTGACCACGTTGAAAACCGTTTAGTTGGTATTAAATCTCGTGAAGTATACGAAATTCCAGGTGCAAAAGTGTTACTTACTGCGCATAAAGAGTTGGAAGATATCACATTAGTAAAAGAGCTTGCACATTTTAAGCCAATCATTGAACATAAATTATCAGAAATCATTTATAACGGTCTTTGGTTCAACCCGATCCGTACAGCGTTGGTAGCATTCTTGAAGGAAACGCAAAAGTACGTAAATGGTACAGTACGTGTGAAATTATACAAAGGCCATGCAATTGTTGAAGGCCGTAAATCAGCAAATTCTTTATACTCTGAAGAATTAGCTACGTATTCTAAGCACGATAAATTCAACCATGCATCGGCTGTTGGCTTCATCGAACTATGGGGTATGCCAACTGTTGTTGCTTCTGAAATTGCAAAAAATACGAAACAAACAGTAAAATAATTAAAATATATTGAAGTGAGCGATTCGGTTCCCGAGTCGCTTCTTCTTTTAACTTCAATTAATAAGAGCTATTGCTCATATCGGAGGTTAAAGCCTCTATTAAATACAATGATATCGAGGCAAAACGGATAAGGAGAGAAATCATTATGGCAAAATTATGGGGCGGACGTTTCCAAAAGTCAGCGGAAAGCTGGGTAGACGAGTTCGGAGCATCAATTGGCTTTGATCAGCAATTAGTATTGGAAGATATTGAAGGTTCTGTAGCACATGTAACAATGCTCGGTGCACAAAATATTTTACCTGCTGAAGATGTAACGAAAATTTTGGACGGTTTAGCACAATTAAAAGTAAAAGCAGAAGCTGGCGAATTGGAATTCTTAGTTGCGAATGAAGATATCCATTTGAATTTAGAAAAAATGCTAATCGATTTAATTGGACCAGTAGGAGGAAAACTACATACTGGGCGTTCTCGAAATGACCAAGTTGCAACAGATATGCATTTGTTTTTAAAGAAACGTGTACCTGAAGTTGTTGGATTAATTGAGAATTTCCAAAAAACAATCATTGCGCAAGCCGAAGACAATATCGAGACAATCGCACCTGGCTATACGCATTTACAGCGTGCACAGCCGATAAGCTTTGCTCATCATTTAATGGTATACTTCTGGCAATTAGAGCGTGATAAAGAACGCTTTATCGAATCGATGAAGCGCATTGATATTTTGCCTTTAGGTGCCGGTGCGATGGCAGGTACAACTTTTCCGATTGATCGTCTTAAATCAGCGGAACTACTAGGTTTTTCTCAAGTTTATGCCAACTCAATGGATGCGGTAAGTGACCGTGATTTCATCGTGGAGTTTTTATCAAATTCTGCATTATTAATGACACACTTATCCCGTTTTGCTGAGGAAATTATTATTTGGTCAACAGATGAATTTAAATTCATTGAGCTGGATGATGCGTTTTCAACAGGTTCATCCATTATGCCTCAAAAGAAAAATCCGGATATGGCAGAACTGATTCGTGGTAAAGCAGGACGTGCATTCGGTAATTTAGTCGGTCTTTTAACGGTTTTAAAAGGAACGCCATTAACGTACAACAAAGATATGCAGGAAGATAAAGAAGGCATGTTTGATACGATGGAAACGGTACTTGGCTCTCTTAAAATCTTTGAAGGAATGGTACGCACAATGGTCGTGAATAAACCACGTCTTCATAGTGCAGTTCATTCAGACTTCTCCAATGCGACAGAGCTGGCTGATTACTTAGCGACAAAAGGGATGCCATTCCGTGAAGCGCATGAAGTAACTGGTAAACTCGTATTTACATGCATCCAACAAGGGATTTATCTATTAGATTTACCTTTAACTGAAATGCAAAAGGAATCCGCTTTAATAGAAGAGGATATTTATGAAGTGCTAGCTCCAGAAGCAGCAGTACGTCGTCGTAATTCACTTGGTGGCACAGGCTTTGAGCAAGTTGCCAATCAAATTGAAATTGCTAAAACACACTTAAAATAATGCATAAAAGATGCTCTGTAATCATAAAAATTATGGAGCATCTTTTTGCTATCTCCAGCTCTCAATTTAAATCTTTTGCCTACATTAAGTTTTTTTTAGAAAGTAGGTTTTTTTTGAGTTATAATATTAGTCATCTTAACAAGAAAGGTGAATGAAAGTGACCAATTCTAAATCTTCTCAAACCTGGGCAATTACGTTGTTTGCCATAGGTGTTTTTATGGCCGCTCTTGATAATGGAATAATTAGCGCGGCTTTAACGACAATTAATCAGTCTTTCAATGTGGAAGCAAACTGGGGAGCATGGGGGATAACGTTATATACACTCGGATTGGCAATTAGTGTACCAATTGTAGGTAAGCTTTCAGATCGTTACGGTCGGAAAAAGTTATTTATCGTGGAGATTGCACTATTTGGTCTCGGTTCGTTACTTGTAGCGCTTAGTCCTAACTTTACATTTTATTTAATTGCCCGGTTTATTCAGGCTATGGGCGGCGGTGGTATTTTCATTATCGGTACCTCTTATGTTGTTAGTACATTGCCTGCTGAAAAACAAGGGAAAGCTCTCGGTATGCTTGGCGGGATGAATGGTATTGCTGCCGTTTTAGGTCCGAATATCGGAAGTGTTATTTTGGATTTAACAGGAAGCTGGCACTGGTTATTTTTAATCAATGTTCCGATTGCTGTATTCCTTGTCATTATGGGCATCACAAAGCTAGAGGAAATTAAAGATCCTACACCTGGAAAGCTCGATATGACAGGCACCGTGCTATTATCGATCGCTATTTTAGGAATCATGTACGGGTTAACAAATATTACAGGGCTTAATTTCTTTAAATCGTTATTGGCGACAGACGTATATCCGTTTTTATTAGCTGGAATTATTATATTAATTATTCTTTATTTCTATGAAACCCGCTTGGAACGAAAGGGTGGCGACCCGATATTACCGGTGTCATTAATGCGTCAGCCAACGTATTTACTAACATTATTACTTGGGCTTTTATCTGGAGCAATGCTTGCTGCGATGATCTTCATTCCCGCATTCTCAGAGCAGGTTATGGGCATTAAATCCGAGCATGCCGGTTATTGGATGACACCACTTGCAATAGCAGCAGGTATTGGAGCGGCAGTTGGTGGTATATTAGTCGATAAACGTGGTCCGATTTTAGCTGTATTATTTTCAGGAATTGTTGCTGCAATAGGGTTTTTCCTGTTCCCGGCATGGATTGATGCAAAATGGCAGTTTGTCATCGCATCGATCATTGGCGGTGTAGGTATGGGGGTTCTATTAGGTGCACCTTTAAATATTTTGGCGACTGAGAAATTGCAAACAAATAAAGGGACTGCACTTGCCTCGTTATCATTAATCCGTACGATCGGGATGACAATTGCTCCAACGATCTATGCAGGCTTCATTGCACGAGGGTTTAGTGAAATCCCAACAATCTTTAAAACAGATTTCCAATCGATTTTACAAAATAATGTTCAACAAGCCAATTTAACCGAGGAAGCGACAGCCGAGCTTGCGCAAATTGGTAGCCAGTTTGCAGGTAGTGCAGAGTTTTCTGAACAGCAGATGATGGGCATTGTACAAAATATTCAGGATCCCGCATTAAAGAATGCTGTTTTGAACTCGGTGAATGAAGTGACTACAATGGCTGCGCAGAGCGGTTATAGTGGATTGTTTTATTCGGCTGTTGTTATCGCAATATGCATTTTTGTGACGGGTCTAATTTTAAAGCCGATACGAAATAAATCTTTACAACATTAAAATAATTGGTTTACATTAATGACTTTAGGGTAATTTAATTATAGACTCATGCAAAGCCTGTATGGGTGTGAAGTCTCTCCCCCAATAGTAGACTTGAAAAAATGTCCTTTTTGTATAAAAGGGCATTTTTTTCGTCATTTTAAGTAGGGGTGCTAAAATCACTGATAAATTATAGATAATAAAAGTTCGTTTCAGTTATAATTACCAGTAAGAGGATGAAACTTTTCACTTGTTTTGACGTAAATACTAATAGTACATAGAACGGGGGAGTTAACGATGAACGAAAATCCATTATTTGAAGATTTAAATAAGCGTACAGAGCAGGACACAACGCAAACGACGGATTTAGTGGAACAACCGCAAAAACAGCTTGTATCCGAACAGGAGCTTTCACAGATTCGCCAGCGTCAGGAGCATTTAAAACAACAGCCGCAAGTTCAGCAGCTGGCTCAGAAAATTGATGTAAAAAATCAAATTGCGGTGTTGGAATTTGGGAAAGAAACAGCACAGGGCATTTCTAAGTTTTCGGACCGTATGCTTGCAACGATTAAACAAAGCAATTTAGAAAAATCAACGACATTACTGAATAATTTAAATAAAATTATGGACCGCTTTGACCCACAGGATTTCCAGGAAGAACAGAAAAAAGGCTTCCTAAAAAAACTGTTTTCAAAAAGTAAAGAGCAGCTGGAACGCATCCTGTCAAAATACGATTCGATGAATAAAGAAGTGGATGTTGTCTACAACGAAATTCAAAAATACGAAGTTGAAATGAAACGCAATACTATTCAACTTGAGCAAATGTATGATGAAAACTTAAATTATTTCCATTCTTTAAGTGAGCATATTGCTGCAATTGATATAAAGGTAAATGATTTGCGTCAACAAGTGCCCGCTTTATCGGCTAAAGCGGATGCAGGGGATCATGAAGCTATTATGGAGCTTGAGACGATTACACGTGGAATTGAGCTGTTAGAGCAGCGTGGCTATGATTTGGAAATGGCTCAGCAAGTATCGTTCCAGTCCGCTCCACAGATCCGCTTGATGCAGCAAGGCAATAATCATCTGATCGGGAAAATCAACTCGGCATTTGTTACAACGATTCCAATTTTTAAGCAAGGGCTCATTCATGCTGTTACAATGCAGCGTCAAAAGCTCGTATCTGATTCCATGGCTGAATTAGACCGCCGCACAAATGAGATGCTTGTACGGAATGCAGAAAATGTTCGTCAAAATTCAGTGAACATTGCCCGACAAGCCGGAAGCCCAAGCATTAAAGTGGAAACAATCGAAACAACTTGGCGTACGATTATTGCCGGAATTGAAGAAACGAAGCAAATTCAGGCAGAAACAGTCCGAAATCGTGAAGAGGGCCGTAAAAGAATCGAGCAGCTGCAACTTGAATATGAAAAATTAAAAACGCTATAAAAAGTATTTGGAAATCGGTTATTTTGCTGGCAAGCAAAGTAACCGATTTTTTTTGATCTCCGCCCTTTGCAAAATGTTACAATTTAGTTTATTCTTATAACATAGTAAGTTTATCGGAATAAAAAGAATTGGAGATGGGATAAAATGAATGCCTTATATGAACATACGAAACAATATTTGAATCAACTTAATGAATTACCTTCTTTAGCATCCCTTACGTACAAAGAAGCGAGAGAAATACGCGCTAAATTGCCGAAAAAAGAAGCGAAACTTGCCGATTTAGCAAAGATTGAAGATCGCTCTATCTCTATGCGTGATGGTGCAGAAATTGGCATTCGTATTTACACACCTCATGGAAACGGACCATTTAATATTATAATGTATTACCATGGTGGCGGGTGGGTTTTAAATGACCTGAATACTTGTCATGAAAGTTGTTCACGCTTAGCATTTACTACCGGTCAGATTGTCGTATCAGTCGAATATCGATTGGCACCTGAGCATCCATTTCCGATACCTGTCTATGACTCATTTGATAGTTATTTATGGGTGGTGCAGCACGCTGAATCTTTCAATGGCAATGCGCGGAAAATCTCGGTAGCAGGGGATAGCGCTGGGGGAAATTTAGCAATTGCGGTTTGTCAATTAGTTTCACAATCTAGCGAGCTTCAGCCGATTCATGCACAAATTTTATTATATCCTGTTACTGACTTGAGCTTTCATTCGAACTCCTATAAACTGTTTGAGAAAGGATTTGGTCTTGATAAAGATGTAATGCAATGGTTTAGCCGTTATTATATTTCATCTAGTCATGATGCTCAAAATCCACTTGCTGCACCATTGCTATTAAAGGACTTTTCAAACTTTCCGGAGACTTTAATTTTTGCTGCTGAGTATGATGTTCTTCGAGATGAAGCTTTACTATTTGGTGAGAAGTTATCAGTAATGGGAACGCCTACGAAAAGCATTATAATGGAAGGAATTGTTCATAGTTATTTCACACAAAATCATGTTTTTCATGAAGAAATTGCCTGTACAATTCAACATATAGAAGCCTTTTTGAATGATTTATAGGGGGAATATTGTGCAAGCTTTAAGTCGCAAATTTACTATTGCACTCATTACAACATTTTTATTTAGCTTTGCATTGGCGGTTGTCAATTATTTTACAGCTTCAGAAAAAGATTTATCATTTAGCACGCTAATATTAACCTTTATCGTGTTAAGCGCACCGATGTTTTTGCTCGTGGGTGTAATGACATCGTTCGTTTTTGAAAAGTTTATTCGTTCGCTGAAAATGAAATGGTTTAGTTATATCATCATAGGTGCTACTTTTACTATGCCATATGCGATTTATCTTTTTGAAGGAGCCGATTTGTTTCGTTTCTCCGTAATCGGTGCAATAGGAGCTGCTTTATTTTGTGGAATCCATATTATTTTTAATAAATATTTTTATAAAATTTAATAGATATAGACTAGTAAATAGTCGAGTAGTGTAAGGGTATAATAAAGGTTTTTGGACTTTTGTTATACCCTTTTTTTAATTTTCTGAACTTGTTTAATAAGGGGTTAATTTGGTGAAATTGGGTAAATAACATAATAAATTACTCAATACTTTAAGAAGCTAAAATTTTAAAAACAGCAAGTATCGGCTTGACGGAAAGGAAGACAAAAATGGAATTAAATTTAATGAAAATTGATGAGTTTCTAAAAATGCCAAAAAGTGTAATACGTAGAGCAAATGAGAGGGACGTATTAAGTATAAAAAATGAGCTGCTTATTTTATTGAATGAAAAAACGGAATTAGTAGATAAAATGCATATTCGGAAATTAATAAATGAAATTCAATTTTTAAATGTATTTGTCGTAAAAGACGACTATGAAAAAACTGTATTTTCCTATGAACCCCCAAAATACTATTCACCCCGAGTTACAATCAAGGAAAGCGGCTGGATTGAGCTAATTAAATAATAAATCTTATATTCATATAACTTTTATAATGATAAAATTTCCTTATGCAACGTTTAAGGAAAGAAGGTTTTATTTTGGAACGATTGAAAGGCATAGCTATGATTATTTTCGGATCAATGTTTTGGGGAGCAACAGGTCCGATGATGGAATGGATGCTGGATGAAACGGCCATGACTGCTGATTTTATGCTGGCCATTCGTTTAATAATTGCCGGCATTTTTATTTTAAGTATTATAGCTATGCAAAAAAAATCGATTTTTTCGATATGGAAAAGTAAATACTGGTCAACTCAGCTAATCATTTTTAGTTTAGTGGGGATGGCGGGGTTACAATATACTTTCGTCAAATCCATTGAAGTGAGCAATGCGATTATTGCTACGTTGCTACAATTTTTAGCCCCTATTTTCATTATTGTGTATACCTCAATTATATTTAAAGCATTCCCTGCACGAAGCCAGGTAATCGGCATAACGGGTACATTATTTGGCTTATTCTTACTGCTTACAAACGGTTCTGTGTCGAATTTGCTTGTTAGTGGTGAAGCGCTGATATGGGGGTTGTTTTTAGGCTTTACGTATGCATTTTATACACTGTATCCAGCGAGGTTAATGGCTGAAGTTGGCGTTATTGTCATTATTGGATGGGGAATGATTGTGAGCGGTCTAATTTTTACCGTAAAGGCACAGCTTTGGAAAAGTGATGAATGGGGTTTATTATTGGATCCTAATATCGTTTTACTGATTATTTCCATGAGTATTTTTGGGTCGTTAGCCTATATTTTATTTTTAACAAGTCTAAAATACATAACACCTGTTGAAACGAGTATTTTATCCAGTTTCGAGCCTTTAACAACGATGGCAATTTCCGTTGTTTGGCTTAGTTCTACATTATATAAATGGCAGTATTTCGGAATTTTATTAATGCTCCTATTTATTACTTATTTATCCATTGCGGGGACAAAAAAATCATCATCCACGAATGTCTAAGTGTATAACGCTTAGGCATTTTTGGGTATAGGTAAGGAAATGTGAGGTGTATTTATGGAAGCGAAGGACTATTTTAGCCTGCACGAACAGGATATTAAGGATGATATTAAACGCTTAGTATTGGCAGATTCTCCCTCTCAAAACAAAGAGCTTTTAGATATTTGCAAGGAAGTGATCCAGTCGATATTTTTTAAATATTTTCATATTAAAGCGACTGAATTTGCGATGGAGCATAATGGGAATCATTTGCGTTTTGAAATAGGCGAAGGGACAGAACAAGTCTTAATGATTGGTCATTATGATACTGTATGGGATGCGGGCTCCTTACCATACCGAGAAGAGGATGATAAGATTTTCGGACCTGGTATTCTCGATATGAAATCTGGTTTAGTAAGCGCCATCTGGTTTTTCAAATATGTTCAAAAAATGAATTTCCCGTTAAAACGCCGGGTTGTATTTTTTCTGAACAGTGATGAGGAAATCGGCAGTCCTACTTCAAGAGCCTTAATTGAAGAAGAGGCTAAAAAGTCCGTTGCGGCATTTGTTTTAGAGCCGGCTGTTGCTGTGTCAGGCGAATTGAAAATTGCACGTAAAGGGACATCCCGATATTTAATTAATATAAAAGGACTCGCATCGCATGCAGGGAATAATCCTCGTGATGGGGTTAGTGCAATTACAGAGGCTGCACGGCAAATTTTAAATATTGAGGCATTAAACGATTTCGAAAAAGGAACGACATTAAATGTCGGAATGGTACAGGGCGGAGGGAAATTAAATGTCATTCCGGATGAGGCACATCTTGGAGTGGACGTTCGATCGGTTACAAAATCCGAACAGGAAAGAATAGACGATTACTTCGAAAAATTAGAGCCTTATAATAGCCGCACACAGATCGATATCGACGGGGGCATTAATCGTCCGCCAATGGAACGGGATAAGGAAAGTGAAGAGCTTTTTGAAATTGCACAAGGTGAGGCAGAGGAACTAGGATTTGAAGTAGAGGACGCAGAAGTCGGCGGAGCAAGTGATGGCAACTTCACATCGGTTCATACCCCGACATTAGACGGTCTCGGACTTGTCGGTGATGGCATTCATGCAGAACATGAACATATTATTAAGGACAAGATTGTTGAACGGTTTGCACTGTTAACAAACACTTTACTGGAAGTAGTAAATGAATGATTGGAAATATGTAGTTTGTAATAAGCGAATTTGATAAGCTATGAATAGATGCAGAAGTTTATACACTATAAGCTTTTGCTTTTTTTATACGAGTAAAGGAGGGTATTCATGCATTATATAAAAAAAGAACAGGCAATTTATGCAATGGATAAAAACAATGCGCCCGCTATGACTGTTAACAATGGCGACCGTATCGTGTTCGAAACTTATGACTGCTTTACAAATCAAATACAAAGTGAAACGCAGTCTGTAAGTAAATTGGACTGGAATCAAATTAACCCCGCAACCGGCCCGGTCTATGTAAATGAGGCAATGCCTGGTGATGTGCTAGAGGTATTCATTGAAAAAATTGATATTGGTGATACCGTTACATTAATGACGGGACCTGAACTCGGTGTTCTAGGTGATGAATTAACGGAAATGACGATTAAACAGGTGAAAATTCAGAATAATCTAATTAAATTTACGGAAAATATAGAGATTCCTTTAAACAAAATGATTGGTGTTATCGGTACAGCACCTATTGGCGAAGCAATCAGTTGCGGTGTTCCTGATGTACATGGCGGGAATATGGATACGACAGCTATTACGGAAGGCACGACACTGTATTTACCTGTCTATGTAGAGGGGGCATTGTTGGCCCTTGGAGACTGCCATGCGGCAATGGGAGATGGAGAAGTGTCGGTTTGTGGTGGAGAAGTGCCGGCAGAAGTAACGGTCCGTGTGCGTGTGTTAAAAAACTGTCCAGTTCCGACGCCGTTTTTAATTCGAGACGGGCATTTATCGACAATCGCATCTAAGCACACACTGGATGAAGCAGCAGTCGATGCAACAAAAAATATGGTGAAGGCTGTCTTGGCGTATACTTCATTGAAAAAAGATGAAGCGATCCATTTACTATCATTAGCAGGTAATTTAAAAATTAGTCAAATAGTGGACCCAAATAAAACGGCGCGTATGGAGTTGCCGATCCGTTATTTAGCATCGCTTAATACTGAGGAATGGCTATGACTGTAGAATTATTGGCGCAGTGGATGAAGCAATCGAATAGTACAGTGGTGCTGACTGGAGCTGGAATGTCTACGGAGTCGGGTATACCGGATTTCCGTTCCCAATCGGGGTGGTGGCAAAATATTGACCCTCGTACAGTCGCAACAACAGATAGCCTCCAAAAAAATTACACATTATTTCGGGAATTTTACCAAATGAGGATTCAGGCGCTGAGAGAGTGTTCCCCGCATAAAGGACATCACATTTTAGCGGATTTGGAAAAGCGCGCTCTTATTTCATTAATTGCTACACAAAATGTTGACCAGCTCCATCAGCAAGCGGGGAGTAAAAAAGTAGCGGAACTGCACGGAAATATTATGACGGCACGTTGCCAAAAGTGCAACAAGCCACATGCTAAAGAGCAGTTTTTAAATAATGCGATTTGCACATATTGCTCAGGTAAATTGCGTCCGAATGTTGTGTTGTTTGGGGAAACATTGCCGATGGAGGCATGGAATCGCTCATTAAACGAAATTCAAAATGCCGAGCTAGTCATTGTAATAGGGACAAGCTTAGAGGTATACCCTGTTAATCAGTTACCGCAGATGGCTAAAGGAAGGCTTGTGTATATTAATCTGGATCAATCCTCTGACAGTGGACAGTTTGATTTAGTATTGGAAGGTACAGCGGGCGAAATTTTAGCGGAATTGGATCAAGCGTTGGAAGGTTATTGGAAGGGGTAAAAACAGGCTTGTAATATTTGAAGAGGGTGGAACAGAAGTAGAAATTTAATGGAGAAGCCTCTTATTAAGAAACGGATATTTTATAAAATTGATTGGAATGGAGGGCGACTCCAGCGGGAACAGCACGACGCCTGAGACTACAGGCTCAGGCCGTGCCCGCGGAAAGCGTCCCGGAATGGAA
>NZ_JAXCLE010000030.1:0-24781 GCF_037027585.1 Solibacillus ferritrahens
CTCTTATGACAACTTTTATATCATACCATCCATGCGATTGTTTTGTCAACAACTTTTTTTGGATGTTTTTTATAATCTGTTGTCGTCGTTGCGACTTATAATAATATATCACGATATTATTAAGTTAGCAATACTTTTTGTTAATTTTATTTCATCAATATTAATAAACTAACACACATCACTCCAGGCAGACCTAAAACTGCAATCATAAGCACAGAGAAAAAATTAATCGGAACATGGAAAAGAACCCCACTAGCCCCCATTATTAAGTTACCTATAAATAAAACAACGATAACAGCCGCAATTTTAAACCAAAACCACGCAAAATACTCCCAGACTTTCCCTCGGCTCTCTTTGTTCAAGAAAAAAAGAAATAAGACAACAAAACAGATCATAGTTAAAACTATGTATCGCATAGCACCATCCTTTTTTCATTTAGTGGTAACATATGCATCTGCTTCGGTTCTTATTTCTAAAAGATTATTTAATTAATACACGGCGTACTCGCGCTTCTTTATACAAATAGTAATGGATACTTTCAGCTTTTTTTCGTTCAGCCATTACATCTAGATTATAGTCGTCCGTTAACCCTTCAATTACCTTCGCATTTTGCAAAGTTTCCTTCGTCTCTTTAATAGAAGAAACTAACTTGTCGTCGAATTCTTTTTTGAGCTTCCCTTTACGTGAAAATAACATCGTGCTTCCCCCTGCTTTATAACTCTCTTCTTCCTTCTAATGCTTTCGATAATGTTACTTCATCAGCGTATTCCAAGTCCCCACCGACGGGTAAGCCGTGTGCAATACGTGTTGTTCGAAGGCCAGATGGCTTAACAAGACGGGAGATATACATCGCTGTCGCTTCACCTTCAATAGTAGGATTAGTCGCTAAAATTAATTCTTGTACACGTTCATCGTGCAAACGTGCCAATAACGAAGCAACGTTAATATCCTCTGGTCCAATACCATCCATTGGTGAAATTGCTCCATGCAGTACGTGATATAAACCTTGATAATCACGCATTTTTTCCATAGCAATAACATCTTTTGGATCTTGAACGACACAAATAGTAGAAATATCTCTTTGTTTATCCGAACAAATATGACATGGATCTATATCTGTTATATGACCGCATTGTGAGCAATATAGTAAATTACGTTTTGCATCAATCAGTGCTTTCGCGAATGTTGATACGGTATCTTCTTTCATTGTTAAAACGTGAAATGCTAAACGCGCAGCAGTTTTAGGTCCAATCCCTGGTAATTTCATAAAACTGTCGATTAGCCTGGATATCGGCTCTGGATAATGCATCCTATTCCCCCCTATAAAAAGGCACATCCCAAAGCTTGAGATGTGCTTTTATTTCTACATGTTTCAAATTAGAAAGGAAGGTTCATCCCTTGTGTGAATTTGCCCATTGTAGAATTCGTTGTTTCTTCTACTTTTTTAAGTACTTCGTTCGTTGCGATAATGATTAAATCTTGTAACATTTCGATATCTTCTGGATCAACTACAGATTCATCTAAATTTACTTCCAACACTTGGCGTTGACCGTTCATCACAACTTTGACCATACCGCCACCAGCAGTACCTTCAAATAACTCTGCATTTAAAGCCTCTTGTGCTTCCATCATCTCTTTTTGCATTTTTTGCATTTTTTTCATCATACCTTGCATATTACCCATACCACGCATATTAATTTCCTCCTTTAAATGTGTAATTATTCTTCGATAACCTCAACAATTTCTTTTCCAAAATGCTTTTCAGCTTCCGTTACAAGTGGATCTTGTGTTTCTAGCATCTGAACATCATCCATGAAAGAAGGCTCATCCGTTAAATCCGTTGTGGCATTCCCATCATTCATTCCGGAATTTTTCTGGTTTAGACCATTTTCCTGAATGAAATTTTCCCGAAGACGACCCCAAGCTGGCTCCGGAATACATAAAAGTTCATACTGTACCCCTACTTCCGACGCTATCCTCTGTGTAAACAATGAAACAAGAACGTTGTTGTCCGCTACCATTTGACAATGTATATCATACTTGAATTTTATCACAAAAGCACTTGCATTTGCGGCAACTGGCTCTGCATCTGCCAATAAAGCGGCATGAGACTTTTGTAAGCTTGATAAACTAATAGCCCAGGCCGATTTCACTTTTTGTAAATCCGTTTTTGTTGCTGATTTTAATACTTCTTGAATACGGCCCGTTGGCGCATTGTATTGATTACCTTGTGGACGTACACGCTGACGAGGTTGTTCATTCTGTTGAACGGATGCTCCTCCATCTTGAAGTTGCTGTGTCAGTTGACCTAAACGACTTTCAAGTGCAGCTACTTTCCCTTCGATTTCAGGGTCTACTACTGCAGTTCCTTGTGTTGTTGCTTTATACTGCGCCATTTTTAAAAGTGCAGTTTCTAAATAAATTTTCGTATGATGTGAAAAACGCATCTCTTGTTGCGTTTTTGCTAAAATATCGATAAAGCCATATAGTGTACTTGCATCAAATTGCTCAGCCAAAGTTAAAAATTTATCTTCAGGTGCAATAAACTCCAATAGTTCCTCTAATGTACCGTCTGTTTTTATAAGCAGTAAGTCTCGGAAAAATGTAATAAAGTCTTCTGCCAAACGTAATGGCTCTTTTCCATCTGCAATTAAATTTTCAACACTGCTTAGTACTTGCGCAACTTTCTTTTGTAAAAGGGAGCTGGCAATATCATAAAATGCATCCTGGCTAACAGAACCTGTTACAAGGAGTACATCTTCCAACTGAACATGTTCATTACTGAATGATACGACTTGATCAAGTAGACTCAGTGCATCACGCATACCACCAGCTGCCGCTTGTGCAATTGCTTTTAACGCTTGCTCATCATACCCCATACCGATGTCTTCCAATACAACCTTCATACGCTCTACTATATCTATAGAAGAAAGTCGTTTAAAATCAAAGCGCTGACAACGGGAAATAATCGTCGCGGGTAATTTATGAGGCTCTGTCGTCGCCAAAATAAACACTGCATGCTCAGGTGGTTCCTCAAGTGTTTTTAGTAATGCATTAAATGCACTTGTAGAAAGCATATGCACCTCATCAATAATATACACTTTAAAGCGTGCATTCGCTGGGGCAAAGCGTACCTTTTCTATAATATCTCGCATTTCTTCCACTCTAGAGTTAGAAGCTGCATCAAATTCAATAACATCCGTATGTGATCCTTCAGTGATACTTATACAGGTCGCACACTCGTTACACGGCTCACTTGCTGGAGCATTTTCACAGTTTAAAGCTTTTGCAAAAATTTTCGCAGTACTTGTCTTACCTGTCCCGCGTGGACCAGAAAATAAATAGGCATGTGTTGTTTTGCTTGCAAGGAGAGCATTTTGAAGGGTCCTCTTCACATGTGTTTGCCCAGACATTTCACGAAATGACTGCGGTCTATAAACACGATAAAATGCTTGATATGTCAACCTTTCCCTCTCCTTTCATAATAAAAATCCATAAATTCAGTATAGCATAAAGTAATACGAAACTCTTTTGAAATCAAACGAATATACTTCATACAAATAAAAAAACGCACCCATCAAATTTTGATGGGTGCGTTTGAATTGGTAAGTTAATACCGTGCACCTTTCTTCGACTACCGCACATAAGCGTTACTCTTGTCGTCAGCTCGGGTTAGGCTACCCCGCGGCACATAAGTGATTCCACTTAATGCTGCTTCCTTCCGGACCTGACATGGTTCATGGGTACTTATTGCGCAGGACCCAACCGTCAACACTACGTGCAAAAGGCAGACCAAACAATACGGATAGCCTCAGAAAAGGAATTCAATCTTGCTAGAGCGGATTGCAAGTTACAGGGCACCGCTACCTCCCCATCTAGCACGGCAAGTATTAGTATACTAAGCAAGCAATAAAAATGCAATGATATGTCCCAATTAATTTTTTTCCATTTCAAAAAAAATATCTTTATTTGCAAAAATTTTATTGACGTAAAATTTATTTCGTGATAAATTATTCTTTGTCGAAAAGACATCTTATATTTGGAGGTATACCCAAGTCCGGCTGAAGGGATCGGTCTTGAAAACCGACAGGCGGGTAACACCGCGCGGGGGTTCGAATCCCTCTACCTCCTCCATATTTTTAACATTACTCCGCTACAGCTATTGGGCGGTTTTTTTATATAAAAAATCATTTAAGTACTATTTCTACTTGTTAGAAATAGTACTTTTTGTATTTATTTTTGCTTTTCATGTACAATTAACTCCTAAAACAGGCTTTTAAAGGCGGTATATTACTTTGGAATCGACTCAACCTCGAATAAAATCAATGAATTTATTTCTCTTTATGCTGCTTATGGCATTTTTCACAGCTATAGGTGGTGAAATAAAATTTATTCCTTTTGAAGATGGACCGTTCCGTTTTGGATTAGGGAGCATTATTTTTTTCTTTGCATTATTAATTCGCCCATTACCAATTATTACAACAGGCCTTTTAACAGGTATGGTTGTAATTATCGGCCGGTCACTATTGGATTTTTTAATTTATGGTCAAGCTCTTTCTGTTCAACTACTCGAACATTTACCAGCAGGGATTTTCTATATAACCTTTGCACTATGCTTTAAATTAATTGCATTGGATGAATTAAAAAAACATCCGCTCATTCTTGGTTTATTAGGAACATTATTTGAGGTTATTTCCAATATAGTCGAATATATTCTTACGGAGCTACTTCTCGTCTCTGACCAGGAAACGTTGATTTCTTTTTTACTGTTTATCGTAGTAGGATTATTACGTAGCTTTTTCGTTGTCGGTATCTATAGCATAATCACCATGTCAGAACAACAAAAGCAATTAAAACAACTTATGACAATTCATTCAGAGTTATATGTTGAAGCTCTCTATTTAAAAAAGACTATGAATCAGATTGAACAACTTACCGCAAATAGTTATCAGCTATATAAAAAGCTAAAAACAACGGAAGAAAAGCATGCGATGGAGGCTTTATATATTGCTCAAGAAATTCACGAAGTTAAAAAAGATCATGAGCGTATTTATGCAGGCCTTTCAAAAATTACAAATCTAAATTATCCGTCCAAATTTTTATTAACGGATATTTTAAGTTTTATTGTAGAAGCTAATGAAAACTACGCAAAATATTTAAATAAATCGATTTCATTTACTTTAATATGTCCAGACGATTTTGTAATTAAAAATCATATTGCCCTTTTCGCCATTTTAAATAATTTAATGGCAAATGCTGTAGAAGCGATTGAGAAAAGCGGGTTTGTTACACTAAGTGTTACTGTCGAAAAAGAAACAACAACTTTCATCGTGGAAGACAACGGAATCGGAATCGAAGAATCATTAATTCCGGTTATTTTCGATGCTGGCTATACGTCCAAATTTAATGAACAAGGACAAGGCTCCACAGGAATTGGTCTGTCGCATACGAAAACAATTGTCGAAAACCTAAATGGAGCTATTCACGTAACAAGTGATACATCGACTAGCTTTATCGTACAAATTCCTTCAAAGAATATTCAAAAGGAGATTTTATAAATGCGTTATTTTATAGTGGATGACGACCGTGCAAGTCGGGTGATGCTTAGTAATATTATCAATGACTGTGAACTTGGGACTGTCATCGGAGAGGCAAAAAACGGTCTTGATGCAATTCCTCAAATTTTGATGATGCAGCCGGAATTCGTATTAATCGATCTATTAATGCCTAAGTTGGATGGTATCGAAACAATTGAACGCCTCCAGCAAAATGGATTTAAAGGCCACTTTATTATGATTTCGCAAGTGGTCAATAAAGAAATGGTGGCGGATGGCTATTCAAAAGGGATTGAATTTTTCATCCATAAACCTATTAACAAAGTTGAGGTGCAAATGGTCTTAAAACGGACGACAGAGCAATATTTATTGAAAAATTCTCTTGAAGTTATCCGCCAATCTTTAACAAATTTTAATATTACAGAAGTGACTCATACTAAAAAAACAACACGCGAACATATACAGTCCATCTTAAATGATATGGGGATTGTCGCTGAAGTTGGCAGTGAGGATATTATTAAAATAATTGAACAACTGTTAATTGAAAAGCATAAAATTGCTCCCCTCCCTCCATTAAAGGAGGTCTATGAACGTGTAGCAATGCTGACGAAAAATACACCAGACGACATTTTAAAAGAGAGTAAAGCGATAGAACAGCGTGTGCGTCGAACGATATTAGCGGCAATGATTAACTTAGCCAATATGGGAATTGTCGACTATACAAATTCTGAATTTGAATACTATACTCCCCGCTATTTCGATTTAACTGATATTCGATATTTAATGAAACAAATAGAAAATAATGATCAGCGAAAAGCAAAAGTAAATATCAAAAAATTCATTCAAGTATTATATTCTGAAATTATTAGTAAAGTTGATTAGTCGGATTTTGTCGGATTTTGTAGGTATGAAATAAAATTAATTTTAGGCTAGTCCTGAATCTGAATTTTTAGGGGGAACAATATTTTGAAAAAGCTAAAAATTAGTTTAGCTGCTCAAATTTTAATCGGTCTTGTACTTGGGGTTATCGTTGGAGCAGTATTTTTTGGGAATGAAAATGTACAATCATATTTACAGCCACTTGGCGATATATTCTTAAACTTAATTAAGATGATCGTAGTACCGATTATTATTTCGACACTAATCGTTGGCGTTGCCGGAACTGGTGACTTGAAGCAATTAGGTCGTCTTGGCGGTAAAACACTTCTTTATTTTGAAGTTATTACAACAGTTGCAATTGTTGTTGGGTTATTAGCAGCAAATCTATTCCAACCAGGTGCTGGAATTGACATGAATGAGCTGCAGCAAACAGATATTTCTTCTTATGTAGAGACATCAGAACAAGAAGAAGCAAAAGGAACTTTCCAAATCATTGTTGATATTGTACCAAAAAATATCATCAACTCTATGGCTGAAGGCGATATGCTAGCAATCATCTTCTTCTCTGTAATCTTTGGTTTAGGGGTAGCAGCCATTGGTGAACGAGGAAAACCAGTACTTGCATTCTTCCAAGGTACAGCAGACGCCATGTTCTGGGTTACAAACTTAGTAATGAAATTCGCACCAGTAGGGGTATTTGCGCTTATCGGTGTAACCGTTTCCAAATTCGGTGTAGAATCCCTTATTCCATTAGGAAAATTAGCGATTTTAGTATATGCCGCAATGATTTTCTTTGTAATCGTTGTTTTAGGTATTACAGCCCGTATTTTCGGTATTAATATTTTCAAACTGATTCGTATGATTAAAGATGAGTTATTACTGGCATTCTCTACATCTTCATCAGAGACAGTATTACCTCGCATTATGTTAAAAACAGAACAGATGGGTGCACCAAAGGATATCGTATCATTCGTTATTCCAACAGGTTACTCATTCAACTTAGACGGCTCGACACTTTACCAGGCAATTGCAGCACTTTTCATTGCTCAAATGTACGGTATCGAACTTTCAATAGTAGAACAAATTACATTAATGCTTGTATTAATGGTAACATCTAAAGGTATTGCCGGTGTTCCTGGGGTATCATTCGTAGTACTTCTTGCAACATTAGGCTCTGTAGGAATTCCACTTGAAGGTTTAGCATTCATCGCAGGTATTGACCGTATTCTTGATATGGCTCGTACAGCTGTAAACGTAGTAGGTAACACATTAGCTGCACTTGTTATGGCAAAATGGGAAAAACGTTTCGACGAGAAGCAATTTGCCGAGTATCAAGCTGCAAACTTAAAATAAAGATATGAAAACGCCGTAGTGAGATACAACACACTACGGCGTTTTTTTATTTTACAACTTTCGACAAGTAAGCGCGTATGGAAGCTTCGCCATTATGTAAAGCTTCATGTTCCCTCGCTTCATCCTTTGCCACTTTTGCTTCCGCTGCTTCTATTATCTGTTGGATATCTTTTTGTGGAATGACAATTACCCCATCAATATCACCAACGATATAATCACCTGTTTGTACGACAACGCCACCTACTGATACAGGCCCCCCAACCGTACCACCGCCATGTTTATTACCTGCTGCTACTGTTGTTCCTAATGCAAATACAGGAAAATCAATAGCTCGTGCGGCTGCTAAGTCCCGAATTACCCCGTCGACTACAAATCCCTGTATTCCGACGCCTTGTGCAAGTTGCATGACGAAATCACCTGCAACTGCACGATTTGTATTCCCCTTTGCATCGATAACTAAAATATCTCCCTTTTCTGCTTGACTAATTGCTTCTAAAACAGCACCGTTTTCCCCGTCCGGTAGTCGTACCGTTCGCGCACGTCCAACAATTTTAAAATGATCGGCCAGTGGTTTAATTGATGCTGCAACATTCGTATGCCCCCCTGTTGCATCGGAAATTGCCGTCGTTGGTAAAACAATTAATCGTTCTACTATTCTTAAAGTCATATTTCCATCCCCTTTTCGCTATAATGTTACAAATCAGAAAAATTCGTAAACACTTTTAGCATAAACGAAACAACTTTTTTTTTACAATATTTTTTAAAATCGTTACAAATTTATACATATTGGGAATACTTAAACTACTTAAAAGGGGGATTATTCATGAACAATCGACTCATTGAAATTGTAACAAATGATGTTGGTGAAACTGTTTATAAAATGAAGACCTTTGATATACATGTTACAGCTAAGTTAACAGGGGGAATTGCACCGACGATTACTTATATTCATGAAGATAACGATGTTACGGATGATATACGTGCCATTCGTTTTCATTTTGAAAATCCTGCTTCTTATATTGAAAATTACCCCTCTTTTCAAAAAATGCTTTTTGAAAAAGAACAACGTGCAGTTAATGAATTGTATGAAATGATTAGTATAAAGCCTAAAAATATGTCGACCGGTAAGCAGATTTTATGGAGCTCTTTCGTATTCTTGCTTGTAATGATTCCAGTTTTTATTATTCTCTTAATAAAATAAATAAAGACCGATTTCCGTCATGATACCAGAAATCAGTCTTTTTTCATTATTTTCTTAGATGGCTTGTTTGCTCTAGCATATAACCAATGCGCACTACAATATCTTCCACTTGATCAGGATTTTTCATTAAATCGTAATCATTAATATCAATGCGCAATACCGGACACGCATTAAAGTTATTAATCCAGTTTTCATAGCGTCCATGCATTTCCTGCCAGTAAGTATGAGGCGTTTGTTGCTCCATCTCACGCCCACGTTCCTGAATACGACCAATAACATCATCAATCGGTCCCTCTAAATAGACAAGCAAATCCGGGTGCGGGAAATAAGGCGTCATCACCATGGCATCGAAAAGATTTGTATATGTTTCATAATCTATTGGTGACATTGTACCTTTGTCATAATGCATCTTTGCAAAAATACCTGTATCTTCATAAATTGAACGATCTTGAATAAAGCCCCCGCCATACTCAAATATACGCTTCTGTTCTTTAAAGCGCTCAGCTAAAAAGTATATTTGTAAATGGAAGCTCCATTTTTCAAAGTCATCATAAAATTTATCTAAATAAGGATTTGTATCAACCTTTTCATATGATGTTCGGAAATTTAAGCTCTGTGATAATGCCTTTGTCATTGTCGATTTCCCGACACCAACTGTTCCTGCAATTGTAATGACCGCATTTGCAGGAATATTGTACTTCTCTCTTAAGTTCATTTCTGATGCAAACTCCTTTGTTGTAACTTTTCCTCTACTACTCGTAGTACATACTGTAAATCTTCTTCGCTCTTTACAAAATCAAGTTCATCTCCATTAAGCGAGATGACAGGAATTTCTGGATGCATCTTTTCAAAATGCCCGATAAATTCATGATAATCACTTGAAAGTTGTTCCATATATTCACGTGTTATGTTCTTTTCTACTTCACGACCGCGCATCGCAATTCGTTTCATTAAAGTATCCAAACTTGCATGTAAATAAATGACCATGTTTGGCTTTGGCATATCAGCCGTTAAAATTTTATAAATTGATTCGTACTTTTCATATTCTGATGCCTTTAAAGTACGCTTCGCAAAAATTAAATTTTTAAAAATATGATAATCAGCCACTACCGGACCTTGCGCTTCAATAATCTCATGAATATCAGATAATTGCTTATAACGATTGCACAGGAAAAACATTTCCGTCTGGAAGCTCCACTCATTGATATTTTCATAAAACTTACCGAGAAATGGATTTTCATCTACAATCTCTTTTAATAAATGATAATCAAACGTTTGTGATAAGGCCTTAGATAATGAGGTCTTCCCAACACCAATCGGACCTTCTACTGTTATAAATGGCACAGACATTAGAAGTGCTCCTTCTCTTTTTATAGTCAATGCTTTTCATTTTATCACAATGATTAATAGACAACAAAATAAACAATTGTATTTTACTGAAATCATGAAAAAAGCTGTTCTAAACATAAATCATTCAGTCAATTTGAGCAAGTGCCTGTTCTTGTTGTTCAAACACTTCATTACATTTTTGTTCATAGTCTAATTCAATCCTTTCACGTTCAGTGTTCACCATCTCTTCAAGTGAATGTTCCTTTTCTATTAATTCTTGTTCTAAAATATCTCGTTGTTGTTCAATTTTTTCATTTAAATTCTGTAATTTCTCAAACAATTGATCCTCAAGCTGGTTTTGCGATGCTTTCTCACTATCCAGGAGCTGTTCAATGGCTTCATCACGCATTTGCTCAAGTAATTCATACTTCTCCTCATGCTTCTCTTCCAACAGGCTAAATTGATGCTCATATTTTTCACATAAGTTGAGGAGTGCGGACTGCAAATTATCCATCTTCTGTTCAAAGCCAGCTACTAGTTGCCTACTTTGTCCCCCTTGTCTCAACAACTCCATCTGTTGATGCTGATAATGTTTAAATATTACACGTTCTTCCACTTGCATTTGCCCAAGCATCTCTACCTTATTTTCTCTATAGCCATTAACTTCTTCACTATAGTCACTCTTATATTTTTCTAATATAATTTGTATTTTATTTTCAAATAGCAATTTTATTTTACCCACTGCTAGATCACTATTTTGTTTAAGAAGATTTCCTTCATTTTGCTTCCGTTGTTCAAGTGCAATTAATTGTTCTTCATACTGCCTTTGTAAAGTCATATATATTTGTATTTTATTTTTCTCAACTATTTGTAATTTTGCAGTATAATTCTGATATAAACTCTCCAACTGTTTTTCAAAATAATCGTTCACTTCTTCTATTGTTTGAAATGAATTCATAATAATCCTCCTTCAAACTTTTCCCTTCATCATAGCACGTCTAATTCTATAGTCGCCTAAGCATTTCAACTCATGCTAAACTAAATATAGGGAGTGATAGATAAATGCTCGAAAAGAACGATCACTATTACATGCTAGAAGCATTAGAAGAAGCAAAAAAGGCAGCTGCCCTGGGAGAAGTCCCAATTGGTGCCGTCATAGTATATAAAAATGAAATTATTGCACGGGCACATAATTTGCGGGAAACAACCCAAAACGCTCTAACACACGCAGAGAGCATGGCGATTCAAGAAGCATGCAAAAAAATAGGTAGCTGGCGTCTAGAGGAAACAACTTTGTATGTTACATTGGAACCTTGCCCCATGTGCGCAGGTGCAATTCTCCAATCACGAATACCTCGAGTAGTTTACGGGGCACGTGATATTAAAGCGGGTTGTGTTGACTCGTTATATCGTTTATTAAATGATGCACGGTTTAATCATGAATGTGATGTTACAGAAGGAATACTAGTAGATGAGTGTGGTCAAATTTTAACAGACTTTTTTAAGGCTATACGCGAACGTAAAAAACAAGAGAAATTACTGCGAAAACAACAACAAGAAAAGTAGGTGGCACGGTGGGCGGATTTGCTATTTTCGATTCCATTCATATGACATGGCTTATTTTTATTAGTTTGTTTTTAACTATTTCAATATATAGTTATCATTATATTGCTAGTAAACAGCAACAGCTCTTTCAAAAATTAATTTTTTGGCTGTTGCTGTTTTTGGAAATTATGAAACAAATTCACTTAATTGTCACTGACCAATATTCATATTGGAGCCCACCATTCCATTTATGTGGGCTAGGTATTTTTATTACTGGTTGGCATGCTTACTTTTCAAACCGTACAACAGCTACACTACTATATACACTCACTTTACCTGGAGCTGCTATTGCTCTATTATTTCCTGGGTGGACAGCTGATCCAGTGGGAGGATTTTTACATATCCATAGCTTTGTATTTCATGCCTTGCTAGTAGCCTTTATTTGCCCGTTAATACGAGAGCGTCAGCTGCATACCACATTCCGAGATATTTGGCGCTCGGTATTGCTTTTACTCATTACGGTACCATTTATTTATTACTACAATGCACGTTTTCAAACGAATTTTATGTTTTTAAATCGACCAGTGAAAGGGACACCCCTCCAGTGGCTTTATGATGCATTTGGCGCTTCCGGTTATTTATTGAGTTTGGCCGGGGTTATTTTTAGCATTTGGATTGTGCTCTATGTACTTCTAAACATACAAAAACGACGAAACGTTTCCTTTTAGTTGTTTCGTCGTTTTATTTTTCAATATAAAATTAGTCTATTTTAATAATTATTCGAGAATTATCCCCAGTAGCTAATAAATCAAAGCCTTCATTAATTTCGTCTAATGGAATAATATTCGATAATAATTGGTCCACTGGTAGTTTACCGGATTTTATCATATGCAAATAATGCGGTATATCTCTCAATGGGAAAAAGACTTGCCGCTTTAATCTGGATCAATACTTCGCCTTCTTGGGGGGCATCCAGTTCAATTTCTTCTATATGAATCGGTTTACTTTCCGCATACGGCTTTAAATGGTTTCAGTTTTAGCCCTCCTTAAACTAAGTTACTGGCAAAAGCGGAGACGTCCTTCAATTTTTCCTGCTGAATATTTGTCTTAATTTGCATTGCTTCAAACAGCTCCACAACTTTCTCTGTTGCTACATTTCCAGTTGCACCAGGTGAAAATGGGCAGCCGCCAAGTCCTGCTATCGAACTATCAAACTTTTCAATTCCGGCATTTAAGGCAGCTATGATATTGGCATAGGCAAAGCCATTTGTATCATGGAAATGGGCTACAAATGTTGTTTGAGGAAAATCTCTTTTTAAAGCGCTAAACCGTTCATATACTATGCGCGGATTTGCCTGACCATTTGTATCGCCGATTGAAATTTCATCAGCCCCATCCTTTACAAATTGCTCGACAACCCTTTTCACTTGCTCATAGGAAATAGCACCTTCATACGGGCAGCTAAAACACATGGACACATATCCTCTGATAAACTTGTGCTGAGCTTTTGCCTGCTGAAACATTTCGCTGCATTCTTCCAAAGAATCAGCAATGGAACGCTTAATATTTTTCTGATTGAATGTCTCGCTTGCACCTACAAATACTGCAATCTGTGGAACACCTGCTTCAATTGCACGTTCCAGCGCTTTCATATTTGGAGTTAAAGCAATATAATCTAGTCCTAACTCATTGCAAAATGATGTGATTTCCTGAGCGTCCGCCATTTGCGGCACAATTTTCGGGTGGACAAAGGAGGCCGTTTCGATTCGCTGAAATCCTGATTCATATAATTGTTTGATTAATTGTTTCTTTTCATCTGTTGGAACAAAGCTTGCCTCGTTTTGCAGGCCATCGCGTGGTCCTACTTCAATAATTTCTATTTGTTTTGGAAAGTGCATGATCTTCACCTCAATAAGATTTTGGAAGTTTTAATATATGTTCTCCGACGTATGATAAAATTAAATTTGTTGAAATTGGAGCTACCTGATATAATCGTGTCTCTTTAAATTTACGCTCAATATCATATTCAGCGGCAAAGCCAAAGCCTCCGTATGTTTGAATGGCTACATTGGCCGCCTCCCAGGATGCATCTGCCGCCAGGAGTTTCGCCATATTGGCCTCTGCTCCACAGGCTTGGTGTCGATCGTAAAGTTCCGCTGCTTTTATGCGCATCAAATCAGCTGCTTCAAGATGAATGTGGGCTTGTGCAATCGGAAATTGTATCCCTTGGTTTTGTCCAATAGGTCGATCAAAAACGACACGTTCTTTTGCGTATTTCGTTGCCCGTTCAATAAACCAGCGCCCATCGCCAATACATTCTGCCGCAATTAAAATCCGCTCGGCATTCATCCCGTCCAAAATATAGCGGAATCCTTTTCCTTCCTCGCCAATCAAGTTCTCTACCGGCACTTTTAGATTATCGATAAATAATTCCGTTGTCGCATGGTTCATCATCGTTTTGATGGGACGGACTTCCAAGCCATTGCCGACTGCTTCATTCAAATCAACAACAAGTACCGACAAGCCGTCACTCTTTTTTACACATTGGCCTTTTGGCGTTGTACGCACCAATAAAATCATTAAATCCGAATGCTCAACACGCGATATAAATACCTTCTGACCGTTCACGATATAATGGTCGCCCTCACGCTTTGCAAACGTTTTTAAGTTTGTTGTATCCGTTCCTGTATTTGGTTCAGTAACGCCAAATGCCTGTAAACGAAGCGAACCATCAGCGATTTTTGGCAAATATCTTTCTTTTTGTGCTAGTGAACCATGACGTAAAATAGTCCCCATCGTATACATTTGAGCATGGCAAGCTCCTGCATTACCACCTGATCGATTAATTTCCTCTAAAATAACAGACGCCTCTAATATTCCTAAACCTGAACCGCCATACTGTTCAGGAATCAAGGCTCCTAAAAAGCCAGCCTGAGTAATTGCCTCGACGAAATCTGTTGGATAGCCATCTATTTCGTCTAACTTTCGCCAATATGCACCATCAAATCGTTTACAAACTGCTCTTACACCTTCCCGAAGTTCCTCTAGAAATACAAGATTCTCTGTTTGCATCATATGGTATCCTCCTACCGTCCGATAAAATTAGGTTTCCTTTTCTCATTAAAGGCTAAGATACCTTCCATTCGATCCTCCGAAGCAATGACTTCATTGTACGTTTCAATTTCAATACGAAAAGCATCAGATGCTTCCAATGAACTGATCTCAGCTACTTTTTTTACACCTTGAACGCCTAATGGTGCATTACATGCAATGTTTTCGGCTAATTGTAGTGCCGTTTGCAACACATCTGAGGAGTCAGTCACTGCATTAAATAAACCTGCCTGCTGGGCTTCTTCTACTGGAACAATTCGCCCTGTAAATAACCATTCCTTTGCAATATGTAGCGGTACACGTTTTGGCAATAAGCGTGCACCCCCACCACCAGGCATAATCCCACGAGTGACTTCAGTCAATCCAACTTTAGTATTCCTGCCAGCGACGATTAAGTCCGTATTTAATGCGAGTTCAAATCCTCCCGCAAGTGCATAGCCATTTATTGCGGCAATTGTAGCTTGCTTACAATTAGCTACAGCCTGAAACATTTGCTCAAATAAATGATGCTGTTCTGTCCACTCTACCTCGCTCATCCCTTTACGTTCTTTTAAATCCGCGCCTGAGCAAAAGGCATCTCCAGTAGAGGAAGTTAAAATAATTACACGCACTGGCTGCTCATTCAGTGACTGAAATACAGATAGCAGTTCCTTCGCCATATTGGTATTAAAGGCATGCCGCATTTCAGGTCGGTTTAACGTCACAATCGCAATTTTATCTTCATATTTATATGAAACTTGAATGTATTCCATTCGTTCACACATCCTCCTGTGAGAATACTTGATTATTAAAAGGCTTTATAATAATTGGTGGTACCGAGGTATTAACAAGAGAGCATTAAGCAAGATAATGTTGGAATTATTGAAGTGAAAATAACTGTGCGCGTATATTGAGAGGATTTTATATAAATTGATTTTGATGTATCTGCTGATAGTATTGCTATCTGTAAGTATGTTCTATTAATATTTGAATTTTGTATCAAGTATCCTATTTTCTCGAATATAACAAAATACTCTAACTTTGTAAAACTAATTACTAAATAATATTTTTGTTCATAAATAAAAAAAGTGTGCCGAATCGTTAGATTCAACACACTTTAATTTTTATATTTAATTATTTCACCGTAATTACTTCTACGCCACCCATATACGGACGTAAAACGTCAGGAATAACTACAGAACCATCCTCTTGTTGGTAATTTTCCAATATCGCAGCAACTGTACGACCAATCGCAAGACCTGAACCGTTTAACGTGTGAACGAATTCAGGTTTTGCGCCTGCTTCACGGCGGAAACGGATATTGGCACGACGCGCTTGGAAATCTTCAAAGTTTGAACATGAAGAAATTTCACGGTACATACTTTGTGCTGGAATCCATACTTCTAAATCGTATTTTTTCGCAGCTGTAAAACCTAAGTCTGCTGTACACATTTTTAATTTGCGATATGGCAAGCCTAAAAGCTGTAATACTTTTTCAGCATGACCTGTCAAAATTTCTAGTTGTTCATAAGATTCTTCGGGTTTTACAAAACGGACTAATTCTACTTTGTTAAATTGGTGCTGACGGATCAGTCCACGTGTATCACGACCTGCAGAGCCTGCTTCTGAACGGAAGTTAGCGCTGAATGCAGAGAAAGCTTGCGGCAGCATATCCGCTGATAAAATTTCATCACGGTAATAGTTTGTTACCGGTACTTCAGCAGTTGGAATTAAGTAATAATCCATTTCATCTTCTTCACGGACTAATTTAAATACATCTTCTTCAAACTTCGGCAATTGGCCGGTACCTGTTAGTGAATCGCGGTTAACGATTTGCGGTGGCAGCATTTCTGTATAGCCATGCTGATCTGAATGAAGATCCATCATGAAGTTCAGTAAAGCACGCTCTAAACGTGCACCTAAACCTTTATAGAATAGGAAACGACTTCCCGCAACTTTAGCTCCGCGCTCAAAGTCCACGATATCTAAATCTTTTGCAAGATCCCAGTGTGCTTTTGTTTCAAAATCAAATACCGGCACATCGCCCCAAGTGTACTCTTCTACATTGTCATCTTCTTCTGTGCCAACCGGTACTGATTCATGCGGGATATTTGGCAAACGCATCATCATATCTTTAAACTCTTCTTCAATTGCATTTAACTCGGCATCTAAAGTTTTAATCTCATCCCCTACTTCACGCATACGGGCAATCACTTCTGTTGCGTCTTCCTTATTGCGTTTCATTACAGAAATTTGCTCAGATACTTTATTACGCTCAGCTTTTAATACTTCTGTTTTGGCAATTAACTCACGACGTTTTGTATCTAAGCTTTCGAAGTTGTCCAAGTTTCCTAAGTCCTCATTGCGAGTAAGGAGCATACGTTTTACTTCTTCAAAATTGTCACGGACGCGTTTAATATCTAACATAATTTTTCCTCCTAAAGTTTATGAAATGATGATCCTGAGCACTTTAACGGATTAATGTAGTGGTTCAATTACGCCTTAGCATAATTGCATCCAGATTTTTTTCGAGTTTACTCGAAAATTCCTTTAAAAAATCTGTGATATCCGCCGGTGCATTTTTTCATAGAGCGGACCATGAAAAAATGAATACAAAAAAGCCCTCAATCCCTATAAAAGGGACGAGAGCTACCCGCGTTGCCACCCTAATTGAATAGATTACCTCTATTCCTCTTAACAATTAACGACTCTGGTAAGCCGGCTTCTACCTACTATTAGTTTTCGGAAAAAGCATCTCAAGGACGGATTCACAAGTGTCTTTATCAGCTTCCACCACCCGCTGACTCTCTAAAAAAAACTCGCTTGCTACTACTTCCTATCATCGAATTCATTTATAAATTTAACCATACTGTACTATAAACAGTACATCAATGCAAGTTTTCCCTAAAACATTCATAAATAATTTTTGATGTGCTATACTTTTCTGACATTAATAAATTTCGAAAATTTATACCTTTTACAAAGGTCACAAAAGGAGGTAATTATTATACTTTTCTTTCAGCTACAAAAAGAACATTCTACTCCACTCTATGAACAACTTTATATCGGTATAAAAGATGCCATTACAAATAACCAACTTGCTGTAGGAAGTCGCCTTCCTTCTAAACGGGAGCTAGCAGAATTTTTCAATATTAGCCAAACAACCGTTGAACTGGCTTATTCTCAGCTGTTAGCGGAAGGGTATATTATGTCAAAACCTCGCATTGGTTATTTTGTTGAAGAAATAGATTCATTACCTTATCGTAAAAATAACGTAATGGATTTTAACTTTAAAAATGTAGCCAAGCAAACGGAATATAAAATTGATTTCTCCTCTGCAAAAATCGATGAGGACGCATTCCCTTTTACAACATGGCGAAAGTATGCAAAAGATGTTCTAGATAAGCCATTCAAGCATTTACTGCAAACAGGCGAGCGTCAAGGTGAACTGGCATTACGTGTTGAAATTTCAAACTACCTTCATCAATCCCGAGGTATAGAATGCCAGCCGGAACAAATTGTGATTGGCTCCGGAACCGAACAGCTGCTTCCTATGATTTTAAAAATTTTAGACGATGATTTTCTACTTGCTTTTGAAAACCCAGGCTATTCACCAATTCCAAGGCACCAATTGAGTCAGCTCGCTATTCCTATTTCCGTTGATACAGATGGAATTGTTGTGGAACAATTACAGAAAACGAAAGCAAATGTTGTTTATATTACACCGTCTCACCAATTCCCGACTGGGGCAGTATTATCTGCTAATCGCCGCACGCAGCTATTGAATTGGGCAGCCAAGGCACCAAATCGTTTTATAATCGAGGATGATTACGATAGTGAATTTCGTTATATTGGAAAGCCCATCCCGGCATTACGTGGGCTGGATCAAAACGATTGCGTAATTTATTTGAGCACTTTTACAAAATCCCTTATGCCATCATTACGTGTTGCATATTTCGTATTACCACCAACACTTATTAAACGCTATCAAGAGCATTTTAATTACTATTCTTCCACTGTTCCTCGTTTTGAACAGCATATTTTAGCAAAGTTTATGGAAGACGGGCACTTTGCAAAACACTTAAATCGCATGAGAAAAATTTATCGCAAAAAGCATGATAAATGTATTGAAATTTTTTCAAATTATTATCCACAAATATCAATATCCGGAGATGCGGCTGGTACGAATATATTAATAGCATTTCTTCACGATCAATCTGAATTAGCGCTACAACAAATTGCATTACAGCACAATATTAATATTTTGCCTCTCTCCAATTATTATTTAACTGAACAATCATACTCTAAACGGACATTTTTACTAGGTTTTGGGCATTTACATCTCCATGAAATAGAACAGCAAATCCATGAACTAATGGCCATTTGGAATATCTTCAGAAAATTGGTAAACTGACAAATCTAACATTGAGACGTTCTACATTAAGAACGTCTTACTTTATGTTGAAATAATATCAATCCGGTAATGTTCTACCCAATCATGCAACTGAATTAAGTAGGCAATTAATTGTGGACCAGCCATTAACTGACCGAACCATGGAATCTGGAATGACTGACCATTTGTAGCGAGTAAACGCTTTAATTGGTCATGCTCAAACAATTCATATAATACCGAATCTTTCTGTTGCAAAATTTGCTGTAAACGTTGATGCACAAGTTCTGTATATTTTGGATGGTATGTTTTTGGATATGGATTTTTTTTACGCTCGACTACTTCTTTTGGTAAAAGAGAAGAAAAAGCTTCCCGTAAAATTCCCTTTTCTTTTCCGCCACTATTTTTCATTTCCCATGGAATATTCCATACGTATTCTATAATCGTATGATCAGCAAACGGAACACGAACTTCCATACTCGCCCCCATTGTCATTCGATCATTTCTTTCCAGTAGAGTTTGCATAAAGAATAAATTATTTAAATAGAACAATTGCTGGCGTTCTTGCTCCTCCTTATTCCCTATAAAATGGGGCATATCCTTTATCGCTTGGTCATAGGTGTTTTGCATAAACTGCGGCAACTGTAGCCGTTTTTGCCACTCTGTTTTAAATAGCTGTTCCCGCTCCTTTGTAGAACGTAGCCATGGAAACAGACTTTCTGTTTTTTCACCATAAAACCATGGGTAACCACCAAATACTTCATCTGCACATTCACCTGATAATGCAACAGTATGTTCATTTTTCATCTCTTTACAGAATAAATAAAGTGAACTATCAATATCAGCCATACTCGGCATATCTTTCAATATCATGGCATGCTGTAAGCTTTCAACCAAATCCTGCTGAGTAATGGTTACTTGCTTATGGTTTGTTTGAAATGCTTGTTGCATCTTCCCAATCCAAAATTCATCCTGAGATGTTTGAAAGGAGTTCTGCTGAAAATGTTGGTCATTTTCTTCATACGCTACTGAATATGTCGATAAAGTTTTATTCTCTTTGGCCAGTTGTTCAGCCGCTACAGCTGTTATAATGCTTGAATCTAGCCCTCCCGAAAGCATTGTACTGATCGGTACATCACTTATTAATTGACGTTCAATTGCCTTCGTTACAAGCTCCCTTACTGTTTCTATTGATTCTTCCTCTGAATGTTCATGATGTTTACTTACAATATCCCAATATTGCCAGCTCTTCTTTCCTTCTTTATGAACAACCATGGCATATGCAGGTTTTACTTCTTTAATTCCCTTAAAAATGGCATTACCGACTATTCGTGATGGTCCTAAACTAAATAAAGCCGCCAGCCCTTCTATATCGACTTGTGGCTTTACAAAAGGATGTGCCAATATCCCCTTAATTTCAGAGCTAAATAATATACCACCTTCATATTCATAGTAAAATAAAGGTTTAACACCTAACCGATCACGGCATAAGAATAAAGATTGTTCCTCTGCATCCCAAATAGCAAACCCAAATATTCCATTCAAATACTCCATACATCGTTCTTTCCATTCACAGTACGCAATTAAAATAACTTCCGTATCTGATGTTGTATGGAATGTATAGCCACATTTAATTAGCTGTTCTCGAATTTCATTGGCATTATAAACTTCCCCATTATAGACAATTGTAAAGTTTCCTCTAGTCATTGGTTGGTCACCTGTTACTAAATCAATAATTGCGAGCCTTTTATGTCCTAGCAATGCATGCTTGCTTACAAAATAACCTTCACTATCTGGCCCACGATGTAAAAGCGTTCTCGTCATTTTCTTTATAAGTAATTCATTATCTACTAGATTTTCAGAGTAATCAATCCAACCTGAAATCCCACACATAATTATCCCTCCATAACAACAATGTATGTATGGCACGCTCCATCTACAAATTGTCCCATTCGAAAATTCCATATTTGTATAAAAAAAGAGCCTTTCTATAAGGTTTTCTTATAGAAAGGCTCATATTTATTTAATTAATCCATTCGCAAAACCAAATACACCGCTCCATAAATTAGCAAAGAAGCTTGCAATTCCTTGGAAGAATAGTGCTACTTTCCCTGCACGTTCCACAGCTTCTGTTGTTACAACTTCTGCCACAATGTTAGAGCCGTCAATATAGCCATAATCCGTACCTTGTGTAATATTAACAACAGCTTGGCCTACTACTTGGTTCTTCTCAACCCCAGCTTCTAGTTCTTCTGTTGTCAGCATTAAAGTCGGAACATATAAATCTTTTTCAGTCGTTTTTATCATCACTGAAATAGGATCTTTTATCGCAATATTTACAGCTTCTTCTTTCCCTTTTGTTACAGGAAGTGATTTCTTTTCTTCAAATGTGTAGTTTGCCGGAACAAGTTCTACTTTTGAAAATTGACCAAAACCATAATCAAATAACTTCGCCGTCGCATCAAAGCGTGCCTTATAAGAGCCTACACCTTTAGAATCTACAGCCTTCATTACTACTGCAATTAAACGTGTATCACCGCGTTTTGCTGTACCGGTGAACGTATGACCGGCAAAATCAGTTGTACCTGTTTTTAAACCGTCTACTCCTTCATAAGCATATACAAGACCTGGCAACATAAAGTTCCAGTTTGACATGTTAATTGCATCAGAAGTACCTTCACGGAAGACCTTTTTAGGAATTTTTGCTGTTTCTAACATTTCAGGATGATCTTTCAGTAAATGATACGCTAATTTTGCTACAGAACGAGCCGGCATAACATTCTCATCGTTTTCACCTGTACCTGTTGGATGCATACCTAATAAGTCCGAGTTATTCAAACCTGTTGTGTTAACAAACTTATAGTTTTCTAAACCAAGTTCTTCTGCTTTTTTGTTCATAAGCTTCAAAAATTCTGTTTCTGTCCCTGCAATCGTTTCTGCAATTGCAATTGTTGCCGCATTTGCAGAATAAATAGCCATCGCTTCATATAATTCCTGAATTGTATACGTACCATCAGCACGCAAAGGTACATTACTTAATAAACGGTTTTGAGAAACTTTATATGTATACTCTGTTACATTATATTGTTGATCCCAAGTAATTGAACCTTCTTTAATCGCATCAAGTAATAAGTATTCCGTCATCATTTTCGTCATACTTGCAATACCTAGTGCAGTTTCTGCATTTTGTTCATATAAAATCTTCCCAGTATCTGCATCAATTAAAATCGCTGCATCTACCGTTAACCCTAAATCCGTCTCTGCATTTGTTTTAGCAGGTACGGCCATCGTCAACATACTGAATATTAACACTGGGATTAAGACGAAGCTTAATACCATTTGCTTTCTTACTATCTTCACAAAGCTACCTCCAAAATTTTTATTCTCTAACGACATTTTATCATACATAAGTAGTCAAATGTGTGCTCTTCTTAATAAAAAACGCTACTATCTCAATTTGATGATAGTAGCGTTCAAAAGTTGCCTAGAACTTATTGTAAAGAATAGTTTGGTGATTCTTTTGTAATTTGTACATCATGTGGGTGTGACTCACGTAAACCTGCCCCTGACATTTTAATGAATTGTGATTTCTCACGTAATTCAGCTAAATCCGGAGCACCACAGTAACCCATTCCAGCACGTACACCACCAACTAATTGGTGAATTGTATCTGCTAAAGGTCCTTTATAAGGTAGACGTCCTTCAATTCCTTCTGGAACTAACTTCTTCGCATCTTCTTGGAAATAACGGTCTTTTGAGCCTTTTTCCATTGCACCAAGTGAACCCATACCGCGATATACTTTAAAGCGACGTCCTTGGAAAATTTCAGTTTCTCCTGGAGATTCAGAAGTTCCTGCCAACAATGAACCTAACATTACAGTATGTCCACCAGCAGCTAAAGCTTTTACGATATCACCTGAATACTTAATACCGCCATCAGCAATAATTGTTTTACCTACTTCACGTGCTACTGAAGCAGCATCATAAATAGCTGTAACTTGAGGTACACCTACACCTGCTACAACACGTGTAGTACAAATAGAACCAGGTCCAATTCCCACTTTCACCACATCTGCTCCTGCCTCAAATAAAGCACGTGTACCTTCAGCTGTTGCTACATTACCCGCAATAATATCTAAATTTGGATATGCTGCACGGATTTCTTTAATAGTATTTAATACACCTTGTGAATGACCGTGTGCTGTATCAATTACTACAATATCTACCTGCGCTTCCACTAGCTTAGCAATGCGTACCATTGTATCTTTGGAAACACCTACTGCTGCACCTACAACTAAACGGCCATGGCTGTCTTTAGCTGCATTTGGGAATTCAATAACCTTTTCGATATCTTTAATTGTAATTAAACCTGTAAGTTTCCCATCTTCATCTACAATAGGTAATTTTTCGATTTTATATTGTTGAAGAATTTTTTCAGCATCTTCTAAAGTCGTTCCTACAGCTGCTGTTATTAAATCCTCTTTTGTCATTACATCATCTATTTTTAATGAATAATCAGAGATAAAACGTAGGTCACGGTTAGTAATAATTCCTACCAATTTTTGATCTTCCATATTATTCACGATTGGAACACCTGAAATGCGGTATTTGCCCATTAAATGTTCTGCATCGAATACTTGATGCTCAGGTGTTAAGAAGAATGGATTTGTAATAACGCCATTTTCAGAGCGTTTTACTTTTTCTACTTCTTCTGCTTGTTCGTCGATACTCATATTTTTATGAATAATTCCAAGCCCACCTTGACGAGCCATTGCAATTGCCATTTTTGCTTCTGTGACAGTATCCATACCGGCAGAAATCATTGGAATGTTTAACTTAATATTATTAGTTAGGTTTACAGATAAATTTACATCCTTTGGTAATACTTCAGAGTGTGCTGGCACTAATAATACATCATCAAATGTTAAACCTTCTTTAGCAAATTTTGTTTCCCACATTTAAGTATGCCTCCTATTTAGAAAAGAATATTATTGTAAGGTTATCAACGTCGACCACGACTGTCAAGATTACATGAAAAATAAAATAATTCGGAATATTACCTCAGTTGATTATTTTAATTTTTTTTACTGTTTTATTATAATTTTATTTTTACTTTTGCTTTATCTTTTCCTTTAATAAACTTTTTATAATATAATTCTTTACTTCAAATATCAGCTATAACAACCTTTATAACAAATTATTTATTTGGTAATATATCCCTTGTTTAATAAAAGGGATTATTAGATTTCTAAGAAGAAAGCATCTTTATTGAATATTTTTATACAAAAAAACCACTGAAAAATTTCAGTGGTTTAGAATTGCGAAGCGACGTCCTACTCTCACAGGGGGAAGCCCCCAACTACCATCGGCGCTAAAGAGCTTAACTTCCGTGTTCGGTATGGGAACGGGTGTGACCTCTTTGCCATCATCACTTCACTA
>NZ_JAXCLE010000031.1:0-21908 GCF_037027585.1 Solibacillus ferritrahens
CCATACCGAACACGGAAGTTAAGCTCTTTAGCGCCGATGGTAGTTGGGGGCTTCCCCCTGTGAGAGTAGGACGTCGCTTCGCACATGTAAAACCACTGAGAAATCAGTGGTTTTTTTGTTGGTCCCAACGATTAATATTTATTATCAATTTTACCCACAGTTAAAAAAGTAGGGAAAGTTCACTCGAGTAAAAGGAAGAATAATTACCAGATCATAATGCAAAACAAACAGTAGTTGGAATTTGAAGTAGAAGGACACGTGCAGCAGTTAATAGCAGAAGGTCTATTAGTAATTAACCCTTTAGAAAAACACAACCTTAAAGGAGTTACAGATGATAATTAAAATGTTATAAAAGTTAGAAGTAACCATTACTTTGGATTATTTGAGAACTAAAATAATTTGAGATATTTCACTAGCTAATTAGTATTGTTAGCTAGTTTTTTTATTTCTCTCATGGTCTTATAATAGAAGGATAACAATAAATGAGGTGATGACGGTGAAAAACAATCGACCAATCGTTCAAGCATTAAAAGAATTTGTAGCGAATGAACCGCAATCTCTTCATGTGCCAGGACATAAAAATGGGTTACTTTCAAATTTACCAAGTGCGATTAAGCACGCATTAACATATGATGTAACCGAGTTGACGGGCTTAGACGACTATCATCATCCAGAAGAAATTATTTTACAAGCAGAACAGTTACTGGCTTCTACATATGGAGCAGATCGTAGTTTCTTTTTAGTTAACGGCTCAACAGTAGGAAATTTGGCAATGATCTATGCTACATGCCAAAGAGGGGATACGGTGCTTGTACAGCGCAATGCGCATAAATCTATTTTTCATGCCCTTGAACTGGTTGGAGTAAATCCAGTATATATTGCTCCTAAATGGCATACTGAAAGTCAAACACCGGGCTGTATTGAACTGGATACACTAAAAAAAGCCCTATTGAGCTATCCAGAGGCTAAAGCTGCCATTTTTACATATCCCACTTATTACGGGGTGACAGCGAGTGATTTAATGGAACAAATAAACCTTTGCCACTCTTACAACATCCCTGTATTAGTGGATGAAGCACATGGCGCCCATTTGAAGGTGACAGGGAAACTGCCACAATCTGCTTTGGATGCTGGTGCAGACATTGTTGTACAATCTGCACATAAAACGTTGCCAGCAATGACGATGGCTTCTTTTTTACATATGAAAACATCGCTAGTAAGCGAACAAAGGGTAAACCATTATTTACGTATGTTACAATCGAGTAGTCCGTCATACTTATTGTTAGCTTCCCTTGATGATGCAAGAAGCTACGTTGAAAGTTATACGGATATTGACTATACCTATTTAATGGATAAACGTCGGCAATTTATTGATTCTGTAACAGCATCGACAGAATTGCAAGTGGTAGAAGTCGATGATACGTTAAAGTTATTAATTCGGGCACCTGGCTATTCGGGTTTCCTGTTAAAAGAGGCATTGGAGAAGGTGCATGTTTTTGTAGAGTTGGCTGATGCGAAACAAGTGCTGATTATATTGCCATTGTTAAAGCAGGGAGATAGTTATTCGTTTGCTGATTTACGAATTCGAATGAGAGAGGCAGTTATTCATTTGAAAGATTTACCAGGAAATAAAGAAAGTGAATATCAAGCTAATTTTGAAATGACGCCTATTATAAAAGCAGAGTATAGCTTTGACGAAATTGAACGGGCTGAGAAAGAATGGCTTCCATATATGAGAGCAATTGGGCGAGTGGCTGCTTCAACGATAATTCCATATCCACCAGGTATTCCATTATTCGTACCAGGTGAAAAAATTACAGTAGCAAAACTGAGTCAATTGGAAGAGCTACTTGCGATTGGTGCAATGTTTCAGGGGGAGCACCGTCTACAAGAGAAATTAATACAAGTCATAAAATAGATGCAGGGAGAATATAAAAATGCAAAGGAATTTATTTATTACATTTGAAGGCGGAGAAGGAGCCGGAAAAACGAGCGTGTTAAAAGCAATAGGTGAGCGCCTCAAAGAAAAACAGATTGATGCTTTATTAACACGTGAGCCAGGTGGGATTGAAATAGCGGAAAAAATTCGTGCTGTTATTTTAGATCCTGCCCATACTGAAATGCATGAACGTACAGAGGCATTACTATATGCCGCAGCCCGTTCCCAACATTTTTACGAAAAAATATTACCTGCACTAGATAAGGGAAAGCATGTATTATGTGACCGATTCATCGATTCATCATTAGCATATCAGGGCTATGCACGTGAAATCGGTGTTAATGAAGTATTAGCTATCAATGAATTCGCCATAGGGAAGCGCCTTCCGGATGTTACTATATTTTTTAATATATCTCCTGAAAAAGGTTTAGCTCGTATTCATTCAACCCGTATTGATGAATTAAACCGTTTAGATATAGAAAGCTTAGCATTCCATAAAAAAGTATACGAAGGCTATGAAGATGCTATGAGACGTTACCCGGAGCGCTTTAAAATTATTAATGCAGATCAGGAGTTAGAGCAAGTGATTGAGGACGTATGGATGATTTTAAATCCTTTATTAGGGTAAAAGTAAATGAAGTGTACCTTTTATTTATGATATAATAGAGGAACCAATTCAATGAAGGGGTGAGTACGGATGAAGTTAGTAGTAGCAGTAGTACAGGATCAAGATAGTAACCGTTTATCCAATGCATTAACAAAAAACAACTATCGAGCAACAAAATTAGCGAGTACAGGTGGTTTTTTACGGTCTGGAAATACGACATTTTTAATAGGAACGGATGATTCATTAATCCCTAAGTTATTAGAAATTATTCGTGAAAACTGTCGTTCACGCGAGCAAATGGTCGCTCCTGTATCACCGATGGGAGGGAATGCTGATTCCTACATCCCGTACCCTGTGGAAGTTGAAGTTGGAGGAGCAATAGTATTTGTATTGCCAATCGAACAATTCCATCATTTTTAATATCTTTCAGCAAAATGAAAGATATTGAGGCCTCTGGTAGATATACGAATTCAGCATGTTCTTTTTATGGCAAGCGGAATTTGGATACAATTATGCCGAGGCATAATTGATTTTTGGAGGCGAATGATAAATGAAAATTAATCAGGATCTCCGGGTAAATTTGAATGCAAATCGCAATGATTTACGTCCAATAAACCAAAATGGTAATCGCTTTGGAGATATGGTTGTAAAACAAGGTTCAAAAATGCAATCGGAGCAACTCACGAGACTTTTAGGAGATATATCGACAGCTGGTGATCGTGTAGCTCGTTCTCGAAATTTGCGGGAATTGGCGCGTTTTAAAATGCTTATTAAACGCTTTTTACAAGAAGCCGTTGATTACGGTCTTGAGATGAAGCAATCCCATACATGGAATCGCTTTGGTGAAGGACGTCGCCTAAAAATTGTTGAAACAATTGATGAACGACTTGTCGAATTAACCGAAGATATTTTAAATGAAGAAAAAGAGTCTATTGAGCTATTATCGAAAATTGGCGAAATTAAAGGACTATTAATAAATCTGTATATGTAAAATATGCCCGTGTCTTTGTTGTGCACTAGACACGGGCTTTTTTCCAAGCAGAAGATACATTGTTTGAATTGTACATAGGACTATTCAAATAAATAGAAGCAGTAAATGAAAAGGTGAAGGAAATGACACGAACTATTGAAGAGCTTACGAAGCTGCAGCCTGTAGTAATGAAGCAGTTACAAACCATTGTAGAAAAAAATCGTTTAGCACATGCCTATATTTTTGAAGGTGAAAAAGGTACGGGCAAACGAGATGTCGTCTCTTTTTTTATGAAACTTCTCCTTTGCGGAAATTTGTCAAAAAATGTTCCATGTGAAACATGTCGAAATTGCAGACGTATTGATTCTGGAAATCACCCAAATATTTGGCAAATAGAGCCCGATGGTCAATTTATTAAGATTGACCAAATACGGGAATTAGTTGCTGAAGTGAAAATGACAGGTGTAGAGGAAGGGAAAAAAATTTATGTACTGCATCATGCAGATAAATTAAATATTGCCTCTGCCAATATGCTTTTAAAGTTTTTAGAAGAGCCTGATGGACAAGTTGTGGCAATTTTACTGACGGAGCAAATTCAATCCATTATTCCAACAATTCGTTCACGTTGTCAGCATATTAAATTTGCAAAAGCTCCCCGTACTAATTTAATGGAGCAGCTCATAGAACAAGGGCTCACAAAATCTATGGCATCGACAACAAGCATGGTAACGAATGATATTGATACAGCTTTTGCACTTGCAAATGATGAGCAGTTTGTACTTGCACGGAAAACAGTGTTAAAATTAGTAGAGATTGTTCATCAAAATATTCATGAAGCTTTATTATTTATTCATGAAGAGTGGCTCCCATTATTTAAAGAAAAAGAAGATATGGAGCTAGCACTTGATTTGTTATTATTTGCGTATCGCGATATTGTAGCGATTAAAGCAAATCAACAAGCCGTGTGTACGTATCCCGATATGTATCAACGATTTAATGATATGGCCTTAGTATTGACGTATGAAAAATTATCGAGTCAAATGCAGTCAATATTACAAGCCCGAACAAACCTAAATCGTAATATGAATCGTACGTTATTGATGGAACAGCTTATGCTGAATCTTCAGGAGGGGTATACATTTGTATAATGTAGTCGGAGTTCGCTTTAAAAAAGCGGGTAAAATATATTATTTTGATCCAGCAGCATATATTTTGGATGTTGGAGAATATGTCATCGTAGAAACTGCACGCGGAATTGAATATGGCAAGGTTGTTGTGCCAATGCGACAAGTCGGGGAAAATGACGTTGTTTTACCATTAAAGCAAGTCGTTCGACCAGCAGATGAGCGTGATCGTTTCCAAGTGGAAGAAAATACATTTGAGTCAAAACGGGCATTTGATTTAGCGAATACGAAAATAATTGAGCATTCGTTAGAAATGAAGCTTGTGGACGTAGAATATACATTTGATCGTAATAAAATTATTTTTTATTTTACAGCAGAGGGACGTGTGGATTTCCGGGAGCTAGTAAAAGATTTAGCGAGTGTTTTCCGTACACGTATTGAACTTCGCCAAATAGGGGTTCGTGATGAAGCCAAATTACTTGGCGGAATAGGTCCTTGTGGAAGGATGCTTTGTTGTTCGACATTTTTAGGGGATTTTGAGCCAGTGTCAATTAAAATGGCAAAGGATCAAAATCTATCATTAAATCCGACAAAGATCTCTGGTTTATGCGGACGTTTAATGTGCTGCTTAAAGTATGAAAATGATGATTATGAAATTGCAAAAGAAGGTATGCCTGACATTGGTGATCTATCGATGACACCAGAAGGAGAAGGTAAAGTCATCGGATTAAATGTATTAGAGCGACTTATTCAAGTATATTTAACGAAGCAAGAGCGTATGGTTGAATATACGCTTGAAGAGCTCATGCAGTATGAGAAAAATCTGATATAGATAGAATTAATGGGGTGGCTTGAGTGAAGGACCGTAATTTTTTAGATACTGTTATGGAGTTCGAACAACAGCTTGAATCAATGCAACAACAATTTAGCGCACTTAAGCAATTTGTTGCGCATATGATGGAGGAGCATCAGACGCTTCAAACAGAAAACCTTCACCTACGTACGCGTTTAGAAGAACTATTGGCGAATGAAGCGATTGCAAATAAACAAGTTGAAGAGATAAAAAAGGAACCCGTAGATATTGGCGAAGGTTACGATAATTTAGCAAGGCTTTATCACGAAGGGTTCCACGTATGCCATGTGCATTTTGGCAGCTCGCGTAAAAGTGAAGATTGTTTGTTCTGTCTATCATTTTTAAATAAACAAAATGGTTAATAAAAAAGGCTGAATCTGCTAATGTGGATATCAGTCTTTTGTTTAAGTAAGAAAGAAATTTTAAATAGTAGTTATGTGGAGGATTGTGATTTGGAACAATGGTTAAAGAATGATGAGCGAATGGACTATTTGCTTGCTGAAGATTTAAGAATTATTCAAAGTCCATCAGTCTTTTCGTTTTCATTAGATGCAGTATTATTGGCACGCTTTGTGCAAATCCCAAAAAGTAGAGGTCATATTATCGATCTTTGTTCGGGAAATGGAGTGATTCCACTATTTTTAAGTGCTCGAACAAAAGCAAAGATTACAGGAGTAGAACTGCAGCCTAAATTACACGATATGGCAACTCGTAGCATTGCTTATAATGAATTGTCACATCAAATTGATATGCAATTGGGGGATGTTAAGGATACGCCACAAACATTGGGAATTGAAAAATATGATGTAGTGACATGTAATCCTCCATACTTTTTAGCGCATGAGCTAAGCGAAAAAAATACGAGTGAACACTATGCTATTGCGAGGCATGAAATCCATTTAACACTTGACGAGGCAGTAGAAGCAGCAAGCCGTTTATTAAAGCAGGGTGGTAAGGCTGCTTTTGTGCACAGACCAGGCAGACTTTTGGATATTGTTACAGCGATGCGTGCAAACCGTTTAGAGCCAAAGCGTATTCAATTTGTTTATCCGAAACAAGGGAAAGAAGCGAATACATTGTTGATTGAAGCGATAAAAGACGGTAAGCCAGATTTAAAAATCTTGCCTCCCTTATACGTATATAAAGATGATAACGAATATACGGCAGAAGTGAGGGCACTTTTATATGGAGAAGGAAATTAAACACTATTTTTATGTGTTAGAGTGTAGAGATACATCTTTCTATGCAGGCTATACGAATAATTTAGAAAAGCGCATTGCTGCACATAATGCAGGAAAAGGTGCTAAATATACGCGAGCACGAGGTCCAGTAACATGTATTTACTTTGAAACATTTGAAACAAAGGAACAAGCGATGTCAGCAGAATATGCGTTTAAACAACTTAAACGTCCCCAAAAAATTGATTATATAAGGAGGGCTACAGATGAAATCACAGAAAAGTAGCCAGCATGAGCAAGGAAGCTGCCTGTACTTAGTAGCCACACCAATTGGCAATTTAGAAGATATGACTATGCGAGCATTACGGATTCTTAAAGAAGTGGATATTATTGCTGCAGAAGATACACGGAATACAAAAAAGCTCTGTAATTACTATGAGATACAAACACCCCTTATTAGTTACCATGAGCATAATATTGAAGCAGGTGGAGAAAAGTTACTTGGCTATTTGCGTGAAGGGAAGTCCATCGCATTAGTAAGTGATGCGGGTCTGCCGTGTATTTCAGACCCAGGTGCAGATATTGTTGTGAAAGCAATTGCAGAAGGTTTTGCTGTCGTACCTATCCCAGGAGCAAATGCGGCACTAACTGCCCTGATCGCGTCCGGTATATCTCCACAGCCATTTTATTTCTTTGGATTTTTAAAACGAAATAAAAAGGAACGTCGTGAGCAACTGGATAAATTATTGAAACGACAAGAAACGCTTATTTTTTATGAAGCACCTCACCGTTTAAAGGAAACTTTGAAAGATTTGCAGCTTGTATTAGGAAACCGTCAAATAACATTGGCACGTGAGTTAACAAAGAAATTTGAAGAGTTTCTACGTGGGACAATAGAGGAAGCAATAGTGTGGGCTAGCGAAAATGAAATTCGAGGTGAATTTTGTCTTGTTCTGGAAGGTAACAGTGCGAATGAAATAGAAGAAGAAGAAGAAGAAAGCTATTGGACAAACATGTCTCTAGAAGAACATGTCTCTTATATAATGGAATCTAAAATCTCTTCAAAAGAAGCAATTAAAGAAGTAGCCAAACTACGTAATTTGCCTAAACGTGATGTATACCAAGCATATCATCAATAAAAAAAGCATTGAAAAGTCGTCGTACTTTTCAATGCTTTTTTCGTTTGGTAAAATAATACTTTATACTAGAAAAGTAAAAAGTAATCATATTACCATTTACTTATTAAGGTTTGATTGGATTTCTTTCATTAATGCTTCTGCACCTTCAGAAGATAAAATTAATTTACCGCCTACTAAACGCATGTTATCATCAGAAACTTCACCAGTTACTGCACATGTCATGTTAGGCATATATTTTTTTAAGATAATTTTGTCGTCATCTACATAAATTTCTAAAGCATCCTTTTCTGCAATACCTAATGTACGGCGCAATTCGATTGGAATTACTACACGTCCTAATTCGTCTACTTTACGTACAATACCTGTTGATTTCATAATTAATATTTCCTCCTATATTCTTAATTGAGATATTTAAATTTCGTCAAAATTCGACATTTAACATTGTCTAGTTAGAATCATACCAACTAATACCATATACGTCAATTATTTAGCATTCAAATTTCCTTCGTTTGAGAAACTTTTTTGTCATATTTGTAATATTATGTGCAGATATGAAAAATTCTTACCAAAAATAATTTTAGATAGTCAAAAGGGTATAAGGATTTCCCATATTTTTGTGCTGATTTTTCGACATCTTGGAATTCCGATAAACTTTCATTGAAACAAGTTTCGTACTTCGTTAGAATAAAGATTATACTTAACAAACAAATGGAGGCACTTTCGTGAGTGAACAACAAACATTCTATATAACAACCCCAATTTATTACCCCAGCGGTAAGTTTCACATCGGTACTGCCTATACAACGGTTGCATCTGATGCAATAGCGCGGTATAAGCGTTTAAAAGGTTTTGATGTACGCTTTTTAACAGGTATGGACGAACATGGTCAAAAAATACAGGAAAAAGCGCAAGAAGCTAAGATGCATCCACAAGATTATGTAAATGAAATTGCAGAAGGCGCCAAAAAATTATGGAATACTATGGATATTTCCTATAATGACTTTATTCAAACCACTGAAAAGCGACATACTGATTCAGTAGAGAAAATTTTTCAAAAGTTTTTGGATAATGGCGATATTTATATAGGTGAATATGAAGGATTATATTGTGTACCTTGTGAATCTTACTATACTGAGACGCAATTAATGGATGGAAAGTGCCCGGATTGTGGTCGGGATGTCCAAAAAGTGAATGAAGAATCTTACTTCTTTAATATGAAAAAGTATGCAGATCGATTACTTGCTTATTATGAGGATAATTTAGAATTTATAGAACCTGAATCTCGAAAAAATGAAATGATTAATAACTTCATTAAACCGGGGTTGGAAGATTTATCGGTTTCTCGTACATCATTCGACTGGGGCATTAAAGTACCAGGAAATCCGAAACATGTCATTTATGTATGGGTAGATGCATTATCGAACTACATTACTTCATTAGGCTATGGTTCTGACAATGAAGAATTATTCAATAAATATTGGCCAGCAGATGTTCATGTAGTAGGTAAAGATATCGTGCGGTTCCATACGATCTATTGGCCGATCTTCCTAATGGCTTTGGAACTACCTTTACCGAAAAAGATTTTTGCACACGGTTTCATTATGATGAAGGATGGCAAAATGTCGAAATCTAAAGGAAATGTTGTCTATCCTGAAATGTTAATCGAGCGATATGGCTTAGATGCGACACGCTATTTCTTATTACGTGAATTACCTTTTGGTCAAGATGGTGTATTTTCACCAGAGTCTTTTGTAGAACGTACAAACTTTGATTTGGCAAATGACTTAGGGAATCTTTTAAATCGAACTGTTTCAATGATGAACAAATATTTCGAAGGAGAAATTCCAACTGAAAATCTTCAGGACACTGAATTCGATGCAGCCTTAAAGGCACATGCTGAAACTGTACGTATTAAATATGAAGAAAGTATGGAAAAAATGCAATTTAGTGTCGTACTTTCGGAAATTTGGTCACTTGTATCACGTACAAATAAGTATATTGATGAAACATCTCCTTGGGTATTGGCAAAAGATGAATCGGATAGAAATAAGTTAGCTGCAGTAATGAATAATTTAGCAGAAAGTTTGCGTCATATTGCCGTGCTTATTCAACCATTTATGACAAATGCACCAAAGCAAATTATGGAGCAATTAGGACTTGATGATAAATTATTAGCATGGGACACAATTGAAACATTCGGCAATGTTATTCCAAGAAACATTAAAGTGGTAGAAAAAGGAACTCCTATTTTCCCTCGTTTAGATGCGGAAATCGAAGTAGCCTATATTCGTGAACAAATGCAAAGCTCTGTAAAAACAACACAACAGGAAGAATCGACAAGTGTAGAAGCACCTAATACAGAAGAAATTTCAATAGATGATTTCATGAAGGTCGATTTAAGAGTTGCGACAGTTTTAGCATGTGAACCAGTAGCAAAAGCGAAGAAGTTATTAAAGTTACAAGTTGACTTAGGCTATGAGCAACGCCAAGTTGTATCGGGCATTGCCGAGCACTATAAACCAGAGGAGTTAGTTGGTAAAAAAGTGATCGTTGTGGCAAATTTAAAACCAGTTACATTACGTGGAGAATTATCTCAAGGTATGATCTTAGCGGGCTCGCACGATGGGATTTTAACATTGGCAACTGTCGATCCTAAATTGGCAAATGGTGCACAAGTGAAGTAATTTAAGTAGAGTCTGTTGGACGAATGATGTTCAACAGGCTTTTGTATTTTTAATCGGCTAAAAGTATATTAGTATAATATTTTGTTGAGAGAAATAGTTAATTCTATAGTTATTTGACATTATAATTACTATTTTTAAACGTTAAGATAACAAAGTGTTTTATTTTTGTAATTTAGATGTAATAATACTGAAAACTAAGAAATATGTTCAGTGAGTACAATACACGATAGGAGAAATGATGATGAGCACATATATAGATACACATGTCCATTTAAATGCAGATCAGTATGAGGAAGATTTACAAGAAGTAATTGACCGAGCAATTGCTGCGAATGTAGAAAAAATGGTTGTTATCGGCTTTGATAAAAAAACGATAGATCGAGCGATGCAACTTATAGAAGAATTTGATTTTATCTATGCAGTGATTGGCTGGCATCCAGTAGATGCAATTGATTGTACCGATGATTACTTAAATTGGATTGAACAACTAGCAAAACACCCAAAAGTAGTTGGAATTGGTGAAACAGGATTGGATTATTATTGGGATAAATCACCGAAAGATATCCAACAGTATTGGTTCCGAAAGCAAATACAATTAGCGAAAAAATTAAATTTACCAATTATTATTCATAATCGTGATGCAACAGGGGATGTTGTGCGGATTTTGCAAGAAGAAGACGCAGCAGCTGTTGGTGGTATTATGCATTGTTTTGGTGGGAGTGTTGAAACTGCCCATCAATGCATAAACATGAACTTTATGATTAGTCTAGGAGGTCCTGTCACATTTAAAAACGCGCGTCAGCCAAAAGAAGTAGCCACTGAAATTCCTTTGGAGAACTTATTAATCGAAACGGATGCACCGTATTTAGCACCTCATCCTTACAGAGGCAAACGAAACGAACCTGCATATGTTACTTTAGTCGCTGAGGAAATTGCTCGACTTAAGGAATTATCAGTAGAAGAAGTTGCTTTAAAAACGACTGAAAATGCAAAGCGCTTTTTTAAAATTGATTAGTAAAAAAAGATGTGAATAGCAAAATAAATAATCCAAAAAATTATTTTTCAAAATGAGAAAATACTTCTTTGGATTATTTTTTCATTTAAAAATGTTTAAAGTTTTAATACGCCTCCAATACTAGTTTTGTCACGATTTTAATTAAAACACCTAATTTTACAAAAATTCATTTCTATTGACAGTACGAAAAGTAGTCGCGTATAATCCAACTTTGTATTAAGGAGGCGTTATTTTCATGTCAAATCAATCCATGAAAAGCCAGTTCTTAGGATCATTGAGGAGTAAGCAAACAGGCATACGATTTTTATCACTTGTTCTGTTTGTATCTGTAATTGCATTCGTTCTTTATCATGGAACGAAAACTCCCGTTATGTTTACGGCAAACGGCGAGACATCAAAATTATATACACACGCAACTACGGTTGATGAGCTACTTTCAGCTCAAAATATAGATTTAACGAATTATGATAAAGTATCACCCTCACTGAGTACCAAGATTGATAGTGGAATGTCAATTGAATGGGAACAGGCAAAAGAAGTAGTAATTTCAGTTGATGGAAATCAGTCAAAAGTTTGGACAACTGAAAATGTAGTGAAGAACATTTTGGAAGAAGCAAATATTGAAGTAACAGAGCATGATCTTGTATCACAAAGCTTAGATACAGAAGTAGGAGCCGATAACAAAATCGATATTCAGAAGGCGTTTCAGTTAACGCTTGTCGATGGCACTAAAGAGAGACAAGTATGGTCCACTTCGACTACGGTCGCTAACTTTTTAAAACAACAAGAGATTCAACTAGGTGAATCAGATCGTGTCGATAAAAATTTGGAGAAAGTTATCACTCCGAATGATAAAATCGCAGTTGTTCGAGTAGAAAAGGTTACCGATGTAGTGGAGGAATCAGTAGATTTCGCAGTTGAAAGAAAAAACGATTCTTCTTTATTGAAGGGTAAAGAGAAAGTAGTAACAGAAGGTAAAAAAGGTAAAGTGGAGCGTACGTACAATATCGTGAAAGAGAACGGTAAAGTCGTGTCCAAAAAGGTTGCTTCTGAAAAAATTGTGGAACAACCAAAAACAAAAGTCTTATCAGTAGGTACTAAAGTTGTAACTGCAAAAGTTTCACGTTCGAGTGAACCAAGTTCAGGAAAAGAATTTTATGTAGAGGCAACAGCATATACGCCATATTGCACAGGCTGCTCAGGTATATCAGCAGCGGGTCTCAACCTGCGCAAAAATCCGGATATGAAGGTAATTGCGGTGGATCCTCGTGTTATTCCCTTAGGTACAAAAGTTTGGGTCGAAGGCTATGGTAATGCAGTAGCCGGAGATACAGGCGGTGCCATTAAAGGCAATAAGATTGATGTTTTAGTGCCATCAAAGTCTAAGGCGAATAGCTGGGGACGTAAAAAAGTACGCATTAAAGTATTAAACTAATATATCGTTAAATAAACAAGTTTGTTAAAGAATGTTTTATTGCCTGTTAGTCGTTACAGATCTTTTGGAAGTTGTATCATTTAATTTTCAAATTATATATGGATTTGGGTTAGCAAAGGCATAATATATTCTATAAAATATTATTCCAAAATGTATAGTAGCTTTCTCGCTTTTTGACTGATAGCGAGGAAGCTTTTTTCGCTGTTTAGGAAATTTCGAATGTAGCCTTGGAGGCAGCACGGTTAAATTCCTGTATAGTCCGATTTCGTTCTTAGAGTAAGCACAGAAGTAACAAAACGCATTCTATGGTAAAATAGCGAAAGACTATGTTAGAAAAGAGGAATATTTCTTGGATATTCAAGAGATTATTGTTGTCGAAGGAAAAGATGATACAACAGCGATAAAACGTGCGACAGGTGCTGATACAATTGAAACGAACGGCTCAGCAATTTCGGATGAAGTATTACGTAGAATTGCACATGCGCAAAAGAAGCGGGGAGTCATCGTTTTTACTGACCCGGATTACCCTGGGCGTCGAATTCGTGCCATTATAGAAGAGCGAATCCCTGGTGTAAAGCATGCATTTTTAGCAAAGGCAAAAACAATTGCAAAAAATGGAAAAGGTCTAGGGATTGAGCATGCGAGTGATAAAGATATTCGTGAAGCATTAAGTAATGTGTATACATTAGCTGAATCACAAATTGATGAAAAAATTACATTGGAAGATTTAATGATAGCCAAATTGATAGGTCACCCCCAGTCAAAAAAACGACGTGAACAGTTAGGGGAAATTTTAAATATAGGAATGACAAACGGGAAGCAATTGCATAAACGATTAATGATGTTTCAGATTACAATCGAGCAGTTCGCAGAAGCCATTTTGCAATTAGATCAGGAGGATATGCATGTATAAAGACATTGCCACACCGATACGTACGAAGGAAATTTTAGAGAAGTACGGATTTTCATTTAAAAAGAGTTTAGGACAGAACTTTCTAATAGATCCCAATATTTTACGAAACATTGTTAGCCATGCGAATTTAACGGAAAATAGTGGTGCGATTGAAGTCGGTCCTGGTATTGGTGCATTAACGGAGCATTTAGCGCGGGAAGCTAAGAAGGTCGTCTCATTTGAGATTGACCAGCGTCTTTTGCCTGTATTGGAAGATACACTTAGCCCTTATAATAATGTAAAAATTGTTCATTCAGACATTTTAAAAGCGGATGTAGAACAAGTAATTGCGGAGGAAATGCCAGGTATTGAGGATATAATGGTCGTAGCTAACTTACCTTATTACGTTACAACCCCAATTTTAATGAAACTGTTGAATGATCGCTTACCTATTCGTGGCTTTGTTGTCATGATGCAAAAGGAAGTTGCGGATCGTATTACAGCAAAACCGGGTACAAAAGCATATGGCTCGTTATCCATTGCAATCCAATATTATGTTACTGCTGAAATTGCCATGATTGTACCGAAAACTGTATTTATGCCACAGCCTAATGTAGATTCTGCGGTTATTCGACTAATAAAACATGAAACACCGCCAGTTAAAGTAATTGACGAAGATTTTTTATTCGAAGTTTCCCGTGCATCGTTTGCACAACGCCGTAAAACGATTTTAAATAATTTACAAAACGGTCTTGTAAATGGGAAACAAAATAAAGAGCTCATTATTCAAGCATTAGCAGAAGCGGGAATTGACCCAACTCGTCGTGGCGAAACGTTGAGTATTCAAGAATTTGGCAGATTATCAGATTGCTTACATCCAGCCTTTTGTGTTCGACAATAATGTGAATGTAGAGTTGAAAAAACTTTAGAAAAACTTCAGAAAAAAGTTGACGGCTTTGAATAGCGGTGATAAAATATTATATTTTATTGACATTTAAAATACACTGTGTTAAACTGGTTTATAGTGAGGTGTATGCAAAAATGCCAAAAACGTTAGCAGACATTAAAAAATCATTAGATAGTCACTTGGGTAAACGTTTGCAATTAAAAGCAAATGGAGGCCGCAAGAAAACGATTGAATGTGAGGGTGTCTTAAGTGATACTTATCATGCAGTGTTCGTTATTGAACTAAAGCAAGAGGATAATGCGAATAAACGCGTATCTTACAGTTACACAGATATACTTACTGAAGCAGTAGAGATTACTTTTTTAGATGATGCTGTTGCTACCATCAAATAGTTTTTCTAGTACTTATTTTAATATTTTTTAAAAAAACGCTCATTTTATATGAGTGTTTTTTTATTTTCTGCGCAAGCTAAGTGCGTCAACGAAAAGGGAGGTTTTTTGCATGGCGAAACAAAAAATCATGTCTAGCCGTCTAAAGGAAGAGATTGCAAAAGAACTTGGATTTTATGACGTAGTTGAACGTGAGGGTTGGGGCGGTATCAAATCCCGTGATGCAGGAAACATGGTAAGGCGTGCAATTGAAATGGCTGAGAATAATTTAGCCAAACAGAACTCGCAGAACAACCAAAAGTAAGTTGACGAAAAGTGACACCCTTATGCAAGTTATCTTGCGAGGGTGTTCTTTTTATAAGTAAAATAAGCGTGAAAAAGTAAAGACTTTAGTACATTGCTCGTACACATCGTATGTTAAAATAGGTATATTAATAAATTGATTGCGTAAATAAAATTGCGTGCCTTATTAGTAGGAGGAATTTTCGATGTTATATGTAAAAGCACCCGCTAAAATTAATTTATCACTCGATGTGCTTTATAAACGTCCAGATAATTATCATGAAGTAGAGATGGTTATGACAACGGTTGATTTAGCCGACCGGATTGGACTTGAGTCGCGTAAAGATGGACAAATTAAAATTATCTCGGCCGATAATTTTGTACCGGATGACCAGCGTAATTTCGCCTATCAAGCGGCTGAGCTAATTAAAAGTACATACGGTATCAAAGAAGGCGTTGATATTTCAATTGAAAAACAAATTCCGATTGCGGCAGGTTTAGCTGGCGGGAGTAGTGATGCTGCTGCTACACTGCGCGGTTTAAATGAGCTTTGGAATTTAAATTTATCTTTGGACGAGCTAGCTGAACTAGGATCAAAAATTGGTTCCGATGTGTCGTTCTGTGTATATGGTGGTACTGCACTAGCAACTGGGCGCGGGGAAAAAATTCAGGAACTAACTGCACCTCCAACATGTTGGGTCGTTTTAGCCAAGCCAAAAATTGGCGTATCTACAGCAGATGTATATGGTGGGTTAAATATTGAGGGTTTAAAACATCCAAATACAAAACAAATGATAAAAGCAATTGAAACGAATGATTATGAATTAATGTGTCAGTCGCTTGGAAATGTTTTGGAAACTGTAACATTTAATTTACATCCAGAAGTGATTACGATTAAAGAGCAGATGCAACGCTTTGGTGCAGATGCTGTACTGATGAGTGGCAGTGGCCCGACAGTGTTTGGTCTAGTCGAGAATGAAACACGTGTTAGTCGCATTTACAATGGATTAAGAGGTTTTTGTGAGGAAGTATATGTAGTTCGTATGTTAGGGGATCGTAATCCGCTTGCATAAATACGTATAATTATGGTAATTTGACTATTAAATATTCGTATTTTAATTATTAATGTTTAGGAGAGGGTCGCATGAAATGGAAGCGTAGTGAACGCCTTGTAGATATGACATATTATTTACTTGAGCATCCGCATCAGTTGATCCCGCTAACTTATTTTTCTGAGCTTTACAGTTCTGCAAAGTCTTCCATTAGTGAAGATTTAACAATTGTAAAGGAAACATTCGAAGAAAAAGGAATCGGGTTATTAACTACCGTACCTGGCGCAGCAGGTGGTGTAAAATATATTCCTAGAATGGTGGAACATGAAGTTCGTGAAATCACTAGGGAATTAATTGCTGAATTAAGCCAATCAGATCGTCTACTTCCTGGTGGGTATTTATTTATGACGGATTTATTGGGAAATCCAGAGTTGATGAATCGTGTAGGGAAAGTATTTGCGAGTGCATTTGGTGACCAAAAAATTGATGTTATCATGACAGTTGCGACAAAGGGTATTTCAATTGCCCATGCAATCGCAAGACATTTAAATGTGCCGGTTGTCGTTGTGCGTCGTGACAGCAAAGTAACAGAGGGCTCAACCGTAAGTATTAATTATGTATCAGGATCTTCCCGTCGTATTCAAACGATGGTTTTATCTAAGCGTAGTATGAAAAGTGGCCAACGCGTGTTAATTACCGATGATTTTATGAAAGTCGGTGGTACGATGAATGGCATGAAAAACTTACTAGAAGAATTTGATTGTGAGCTTGCAGGTATTGCAGTCTTAGTAGAAGCAGAACATACAGATGAGACACTAGTAGGGGATTATTATTCGTTAGTAAAGCTACAAGAAGTGAATGAGAAAGATCGTACTATTGCATTAAGTGAAGGTAATTTTTTTCAAAAGGGGAGAAATTAATATGAAAACAGTTTCAACAACAAATGCACCTGCAGCTATCGGACCATATGCACAAGGGATTGTTGTAAATAATATGTTTTACTCTTCAGGTCAAATCCCGCTTACGGCATCAGGGGAATTAGTTGATGGGGACATTGAAGTACAAACACATCAAGTATTTGAAAATTTAAAGGCCGTTTTGGCTGCAGCGGGTTCTTCTTTAGATCAGGTTGTAAAAACAACGGTATTTATGAAAGATATGAATGATTTTGCTACGATGAATGATGTGTATGCAAGTCATTTTGGAGACCATAAACCAGCACGTTCTGCAGTAGAAGTTGCGCGTCTTCCAAAAGATGTAAGTGTTGAAATAGAAGTTATAGCATTAGTAAAATAATAATACAGCTACAGCCCGCTCCTTTACTAGAGAAAAAAGGAGTGGGCTTTCTTATTTTAATAAAAAATATAATATATTTTTTTATTGAATTATTACAAAATAGCAATTAAAACGCAGAATATTTAGTTTATTTTAACAATTATAAAAATTGTAGATAGAAAAAAATTACATTTTATTGTATTCTATTGATAAATGGTGCAATTTTAGTGATTAATTGAATGGGAGAGAAGAAATTCTCTTTTTTCAGTATTACGAAATGAAGCACCTAAGTATAGGGGGAGAATTCATAATGGAAATAACAGACGTAAGATTACGACGTGTTCAAACAGATGGACGTATGCGTGCAATTGCATCCATTACACTAGATGATGAATTTGTTATTCATGATATTCGTGTAATAGATGGAAATACAGGTTTATTTGTAGCAATGCCAAGTAAAAGAACACCAGATGGTGAATTCCGGGATATTGCACACCCAATCAATTCGAATACACGTAATAAAATCCAGGAAATCGTTTTGGAGGCTTTCCATGCTTCTGCTGATGAAAATCAGGGCGATGCTATGGAATTAGAAGAAGCAAATGTTTAATATTACAATTAAGGGGTCACTCATATGAGGAGGCTCTTTTTTTATTTTTTTTTATAAAAATGTTCTATAACAGAAAAAAAGGGAATAATGTCGAAAAAGCCATAATGATTATATATTTTTATCATATTTAAATATGTGATTTCAAACTTTTGTCAAGTCTGAATACCTTGAAAAGATTGTGAATTTACTATATAGTCATAAGAGAAAATGAGCTGAAAATGGAGGACTTGTAATATGACAAATATTTATGCAGTTGTCTTGGCTGCTGGTCAAGGTACACGAATGAAGTCCAAATTATATAAAGTGCTTCACCCAGTATGTGGAAAGCCAATGGTGGAACATGTAATCGATCATATTGGTTCTCTCGATGTAGAACGTGTCGTAACTGTTGTAGGACATGGAGCAGAGCTTGTACAGGAAACACTTGGAAATAAAAGTGAATATGTATTACAAGCAGAGCAACTTGGTACTGCACACGCCGTTCAGCAAACAGAGCCCATTTTAAAAGGACTTACTGGAACTACGCTTGTAGTATGTGGAGATACGCCTTTAATTCGTCCTGAAACAATGCAAGCATTACTAGATCACCATGCTTCGGAAAATGCAAAAGCTACTATTTTGACAGCGGTTACAGACAACCCGACTGGCTATGGGCGTATTTTACGCGACAATAATGGTCAGGTATCCCAAATTGTTGAGCAAAAAGATGCAACACAGGAGCAACAGCTTGTGAAAGAAATAAATACAGGTACTTACTGCTTTGATAATGAAGCATTATTTGAGGCCCTAAAGCAAGTGAAAAATGAAAATGCACAGGGTGAATACTATTTACCGGATGTCATTGAAATCCTACAAAAGCAAGGTGAAATTGTTGCAGCACATGTAACAGATAGCTTTGACGAAACGCTGGGTGTTAATGATCGCTTTGCTTTGTCTCAAGCTGAAGAATTAATGCGTGCTCGCATAAATGAGCGTCATATGCGAAATGGTGTAACGATTATTAATCCGGCAACGACGCATATTAGCGCAGATGCTATTATCGGCAGTGACTCCGTCATTTTACCTGGTGTAATTATTGAAGGTAAAACGGTAATTGGGGAAGACTGCAAAATTGGTCCGAACAGCCATATTGTCGATAGTAAAATTGGAAATGCTACTACGATTCATAGTTCGGTTGTACTAAATAGCCAAGTGGGCGATGAAACAGCAGTTGGTCCATTTGCGCATTTACGTCCGGAATCGTCATTAGGAAACCATGTGAAAATTGGAAACTTTGTAGAAGTGAAGAAAAGCACGCTAGGTAATGATACGAAAGTGTCCCACTTAAGCTATATTGGTGATGCAGAAGTCGGCAGCAACGTAAATATTGGCTGTGGCTCGATTACTGTGAACTATGACGGTAAAAATAAATTTAAGACAATTATTGAAGACGATGTATTTATTGGGTGCAATTCTAATTTAGTTGCTCCGGTAACACTGAAAAAAGGGTCATTTATTGCAGCTGGTTCGACTATTACAAAAGAAGTTCCAGAAGATGCATTAGCAATTGCACGTGCTCGTCAAGAAAATAAACTAGGCTATATGAGTAAATTAAATTCAAAATAAAATTATTTAAAATACAGGAGGCCATCATGCCGTATCAATACGCTGACTCAAAATTAAAAATCTTCTCATTAAATTCAAACAATCCACTTGCAAAAGAGATTGCCGATGAAATGGGTGTAGAACTAGGAAAATCATCTGTAAAACACTTCAGTGATGGAGAAGTCCAAATTAGCATTGAAGAAAGTATTCGAGGAATGGATGTATTTATCGTTCAATCTACTTCTGCTCCTGTTAATGAACATTTAATGGAACTTTTAATTATGATTGATGCTGTTAAACGTGCATCTGCTCGCACGGTAAATGTTGTTATGCCTTACTACGGCTATGCACGTCAAGACCGTAAAGCGAAAGCACGTGAACCAATTACTGCTAAATTAGTAGCAAATCTTCTTGAAACTGCTGGTGCAACTCGTGTTATCGTATTAGATTTACACGCACCTCAAATTCAAGGTTTCTTCGATATCTTAATTGACCATTTAGTGGCAGTACCACTACTTGCTGATCATTTCGGTTCTAAAGGTTTTAAAGAAGAGGAATTAGTAATTGTTTCTCCAGACCATGGTGGGGTAACTCGTGCACGTAAAATGGCCGAGCGTTTAAAAGCTCCGATTGCCATTATTGATAAACGCCGTCCAAAGCCGAATGTAGCGGAAGTTATGAATATTGTTGGTAATGTAGAGGGTAAAGTATGTATTTTAATCGATGATATTATTGATACTGCAGGTACAATTACGATTGGTGCAGAGGCATTAATTAAGAGTGGTGCAAAAGAAGTTTATGCTTGCTGTTCACACCCGGTATTATCTGGTCCAGCAATTGAGCGTATTGAAAATTCTTCAATTAAAGAGTTGGTTGTAACAAATACTATCCAATTAAGCGAAGATAAAATCTCTCCGAAAGTTAAGCAATTATCTGTTGCAAAATTAATGGCAGATGCAATTTCTCGTGTTTATGAAAATAAATCAGTTAGTACATTATTTGATTAATCAAATTAGGACAGCTCAGGGGTATTATCCCTGGGCTGTTTTTCTTTTCTTTATCGAAAACGTTCCATTAATATTTTTAAAAGTCAGATAATTAATATGTTTCATTTATACAAGAGCAGGGTAAATAAACTATTGTATTACTACTTAAGGGGGACGATGGAATATGACTACAGTTTTAAAAGCAAAAAAGCGTGACACTGGGAAACGTTCGATATTAACCCAACTTAGAAAAGAAGGTCAGTTAGCAGGTGTGCTATATGGCTACGAAACAAATACAACGCCGATTTCGTTGGATTATAGAGAGACGGCAAAGATATTTCAAACATATGGTACAACAAGCGTGTTTAAAGTTGAGGTAGACGGGAAAAGAGTAAATGCAGTACTTACTGATATTCAACGTGATGCAATCAAAGGTCTTGTAAAGCACGTTGACTTCCTTGCAATCAATATGAAAGAAGAGCTTGAAGTGGATGTACCTGTAGCATTGGTAGGAACTTCAGTTGGTGTGAAAGAAGGTGGAGTATTAACTCAACCGAATCATACATTGAAAGTGAAAGTAAAACCAAACGATATACCAGATAATGTAGAAATTGATGTATCCGGGCTAGCAGTTGGTGATACGTTATCTGTGGGTAATGTACGTGATCAATTTACAGAATTTTCAATTGTAGAAGATGACGATTATACATTAGCAACGGTAACACCACCAGTGGCACCAGTTGAAGATGTTGATGCAGATGCTGAAAATGTTACAGCCGATGATGTTGAAGCAACGGGAGAAAAATTAACACCTGAAAAACCAGGTAGAGAAGATTAGTGATTAGAAAAAGCCGCCTTATATTTAAGAGGGCACTGAAAAAGTCATTCAATTATAAGGAAGGGCATGTTGGAACGAAAATTCGTTCCAACATGCCCTTTTCTTCGATGCCGTTGATTTCCATTGCGGCGGACGCTTTCCGCGGGCAC
>NZ_JAXCLE010000032.1:0-18097 GCF_037027585.1 Solibacillus ferritrahens
ATAGAGGGCATATTCCCTCGAAGAGGAGAACTTTTACAGAACTTCGGGACCTAATTTGATAAAAGAAATGACAAAAGGCATCGAGAGACGAGCTCTCGATGCCTTTTGTCGACAATCTGAAAGCCACTTTGTCTAAGTGGCTTTATCTTATTTATCGATGGATTGGTTCATATAACAACCGATAAAATTACTTTCTTAGCAGAACAGTCAGCTGAAGTACGTACAGTTCTATCATACCAAGATGATGTCACCAGCCAATCCTTAGATAATTTATCGTCATTAGCAGCGTTATTTCATTCTAAAGGAACAGGAGTGATTCAATAATGGACAAGTAAGCAGAAATGATTGAAATGTGTAAAGAACTGCGTTTACCAAGTATTCGCCATTTACTTGAACAGGAAGCCATATTTGAGCAGCATACATCACCGGCTTTTAAAAAAGTTTAACATTTAATTTCCCTCTTAAATGGAATTAATTTTATCTTCTTTTCTGTCATTTCCCTTCCCCCAGTGCGACTCTCCCCTTCACAAAGGAAGTGTGGTCAAATTACACTCCTTATCTATTAAAGAGATGAATCTACTCATGTAAACCTGAAAGTAAAAGCGACCCTTATTTGGGTGGGTTTTTATTCTAGAGGAACTTCACATTCGCAATGCTCATATCTTCTTTCACATAAATTCTTTATCTTAGTAGAAGCTTTTACACTTTCTAATAAAAGGTCATATATTGCTTCTTTCTCTATAGCACCAATATTTTCACTTTGTAGCATTTTCGAGTAGAAGTTTGTCGTTTTTCTCGACTTACAATAACAATTCATCAATATACTGATATCCATATTCACGCCCCCTTATTTTTTAAGGTTTTTTATGACAGTGGATAGTTCCATTATGACTTTTTCTAAATGATCCAGTTTACGTTCAAACCGAACAAACAGGTATACCGTTATCGCAATCGGGAATCCAAAATTCCCTATTAAACTAATCCAAATAGGAATATTTTCTTGAGTCATTTTATCCCCCTCTCTCGTCTTGTATCATCACCATCAAAACATCAATATAAGTAAGATGGAGACCTCCTGTATAAGGTTGAGAGGTTTCTTGCTGTACAAAAATACCTGATTGATAGAGGCGGAGCCCGGAATCTAACCGAGGTTCAAGGATTTGCAGTCCTTTGCCTTACTGCTTGGCTACACCGCCATATCTTAATCAAAAGATCGGGAAGGTGAAAATCTATATTTTCAAAAACCTCCCCACCTTAGCAATCATTAAATAGTGTCCAACAGCTGGTCAGGGTTAAAACCTTGAATATGCACCGTATCCATTCCTTCTGTTTTCACTTCAATAAATGGGATACCTTGCACATTTAAATCCTTTAAATATGCTTTATTTTGTGGTTTATCTATATTCTTGAATTCATACGGAATGTTTTCTTTGTCTAACCAATCTTTAGCGTTACTACAATGTACACACCAATTCGCACCATAGATTATTACTTCTGTTTTTGACATCTTAATCTCCTCCTTGTCCCCTATAAAGAGAATGAAATCAGAATAGAGTCAAAGAAAGATTGTAAAAAAATAAAACTTTATATAAAATGAGAACGTAATGCAGAACATACGTTCTCATTATTTTGACTATTTGTGTATTTTATTCTCTTTAATATGTAAAAAGGGGGGATGAAATTGGAGCCTAGTTATTCGTTCACAACTCAAGAAAGAGAAAAACTAAAAGAACCTATCGTATTAAATTTCTTAAAGGTTGAGGCCAACTATCAAAAATTTTCAGCATTCATTGAATCGCCAAGCCCAGAGATAAAAAATGAACTGGATTCCGCTTTTAAAGCCTATTACAAACGGGTCAAAGTAATCGCTTATATCGACAAGCTCATACATTACTATTCCATAGACCTAGATAAGAGAATTAATAAGTACCGTGCAACACAACAACTCATTCTAGACAACCCTATAAGCGAAAACGAAAGCGGAAACACAACTATGAAGGATACCCTGCCATCCTATGAACAACCTATGTTAGATTCCTCCCAGCTCCCTTTGGAGGAATTATTCGAAGACTTGAATCTATATAAAGCTTGGAACTCTCTTTCTGATAAACAAAAAAGGGTACTCACCCTCAAATACCAGTACAATTTAAAGGATGTAGAAATAGCGGATATCATATGCGAAACCAAGCAAGTCATTTCCTATAATCACAATAAAGCCATAAAAGTTCTAAGACAATCCGTAAAGGATAGTTAGGAGGGATTTCTATTTGTAAAATTGATGATGTTGCCTGTGAAAAAATAATTGATGATTTCGAACTTAGAATAAAGAAGGTTGTCAGTAATGTCCCGCATAATGACCAGGAAGATATGAAGCAAGAAATAAGAATTAAAATCATCGAGAAAATGAAAATGCTCAATGAATTAGAAGTACCAGGATTTTTAGAATTCATTAATAAAAAGAAATAAACCTGCCTCTATTCTTTCTCTGCATGTTCAACAAGAGTACAATAAAAGCCCCACTCTGATTTAGAGTGGGGTTTCATCGTCATGAAAGAGGGAGACGTGCGCGACAATTTCAAACCAAGAGATTTGAACACCTGCTGATCCCCCAAAGTTGTTCTATATTTGATACATAACTATTTGTTGTCTGAACTTTTTATAGTTCGTTTATTTCTTTATTACCTATTTCTATAAAAGAACTTGCCCCATCCCATACAACACATTTGTAGCTATTTAAAGGACCCGAACCTCTTAAAAGACCTAGATGACAAAAAGTATTCAGACAATGTTAAAGTAGAACTAGAAAAATACATGAAATATTACAACACGAAACGAATCAAGGCAAAATTAAAACTGAGTCCGGTGCAATACCGAACTCAGTTCACCCAAGCTGCCTAGATGAAATAACCGTGTCTAACTTTTAGGGGTCACTTCAAGCAGGCTGTGTTTTTTAATAGTACCTTGCTCTATTTACATAAACAGTCTTTTTACATAGGACATTTTCCTGTTGTTCATTGATGTCACTTATAGTATTCTGTAGGTCATTATACTAGAAATTACCAGGGTGGTGGAGATTTAATGAAAAACAATTATAATATCATCGTGCATGTTGTCAACTTACTCCTTTTAGGAGCGATCGGTTTCCTCGCGTTTTTCTCTGTGGTAAATATTAGCCCAGTCCAAGAATCTGACATGTTTAAATTCGGTCTTATTGTTTTTCTGCTCGCCATGTGGGCAGTTAATTACTGGTTCCAATACAAGAAGCAAAAATGGATTCTACCAATAGCCGGTACCGTCCTTTACATCGCCATCGTTTTGTTCGTCTTGGGGATAGTTATGCCATTCCTTAACGAAATTGTTTATTAAATGAACCCGCAACCTTTTAATAACGCGTCAGCTCGGATTCCAGTACGGATTGTAGTATCACCAGGTCCTTTTAATCCATCCATACATTTAATTAACTTTTTATGAGCGTCACATACTGAAATCCTAGGCATTGGACCTTGGAGATCCCTGTCATGCGTTACACAACAACGGTCAATCGCATTGATTGGGGTTCCTCCACCAGCGTTATTATAAATGCCACACGATTTCCCGCAATGCTCGTAGCGTTGACCTTCAAAGTAACAACAAGAACCAGAACTGATACAGCTGGTTGGATCATACATTATTTCTGCTAAGAGTTCTTCGTGCTCCTCCGCTACTTCTGGAATCTTTACATAATCCTTATAGACATCATGCATTATCTCTACTGGTTGTTCTAAATTAAGTTCCCCATTTACATATTCCTTAGTGACAACTTTTGCACCGTTTTGCACCCAAACCTGCACCACTTCTGCTGTGTCTGTTTGACTTTCCGACTTCGCTTCATATTGTTTTAAGATTACCTGGGCCTTGTTACCAAAGCTCATTAGCTTATTGATTTCTATTACGGTACTTCCTTCATCTGAATGCGTAACCTTCACAATATCTGTATTTTCCGGCTCGCCCAGATTTAATTCGCTTAAAACGTCTGTAAACGCTGCTTTCGCAAAAACATCTTCATACTGTTCTTTTTCGTAACTCGGGATAAAACGTGAAAACTTATTCATTCCAGTCACCTCTATTAGTATTTTTTGTTAATTTTGGGAGTTGAAGCTCATGAGAGCAGTTTTTACTCTCTCATTGAAGCCTGCGTATGGCTTATTGTAAATCAAAGTAAACGGAACCCCTTGACCTTTCAGTTCCATCAACTCATCAAAATGCTTACGGTCAGAGACATCTTTCTCGGTATATTCAATATGGTTCCTTTTCAGAAAGTCCTTTAACTGGCCACTATACCCACAACGCGCTTGCGTATACACGGTTACGTCATTCATTTCTTCCCCCCCTTGTAATACAAAAGAGATGCATAACCCTGAATAATCAAACGAATAGTCAAATATTTTTACATCGCACGTATTCATTGAGAATACCGGCTCATCTATAAGATAAGCCGATATTATAATGGTTTTTTTCTAGTTACTCATAACCCCAGTACCGGTTACTCGGACATCATCCGTCGATTTCTCAAATCTTAGCCGATAAGCCGTACCAACCATATCTGTAAACTTTACCGTTTTCGTGCCGTTCCGTGGAAATGAAGCTGTTTTTACTGTAAACCACATACGCTGAGCTTGCGCCTGCAATTGAACAACGTATTCATCTGATCGACCACCTGAATTGTTAGCTTTCGAATTGAGCGTCAACGTAATTGTTTGGTCGTTACCCTTATCATTAAACGTCCGACTCTGCCCCACTAATGTCTCTTTAAAATCATAAGTAAGATTATAACTTGCCATATTCATTCTCCTTTTTTCTTATTATTGTGTTACTATTTAAGAAAGAGGGTCGAACAAGGCTTTTATCAAAATCCCAGCCAATTTATATGTATTTTAGTGGTAGAAACGGTGTGAGAGATGAGCAGCAAGCACTGTCAAAAAGTGAGGGACTATGAGGAATTAAAATTAATAATTAAAGAGTAAGTTGTGCAGAATGTTTAAAAAGAATTTATTATGCTATAAGTAGTCGACTGTCCATTAAAATGACAGTCGACTTGCTGAAATTATAATCAATTATTAGGATGGTGAATCATGAAAACTTCAAGAGGACGCGAACTATTAACAGACAGTCAACGAACAGAACTAATTCAAACCCTGAAAACGACTGGCTTTCAGGCAGGTTGGTCTTACACACATTTTAAAAGAATTTCCCATAGTGTTATCCAGTACATTGCCTAGCAAATCAATGTCCCAGCAGTAGCCATTCATTCTTATGGTCAAGGGGAGAATACATTATGGGATCACTTAAAAGAAATTACGAGTACATCCTCCATATGTTCATTTAAAAAGTTCAGCCATATTATTATTTGTTAATTTTATTAAGCGATATCATTAAAATTCTATTTCTCCCTTCAAATTTTGATAAAAAGCTGTAATAAGTCTCTCTTTTTGCGTTTTTTACTGAAAATTCTATATTTTTTATAACCGAGGTATACATTTATGATTCCTTTTATGCTATAGTTTGTACAATTACATAACGTGTAAGAAAAGGTACGCACATTGTTGTGCGTTTAAAAGGGAAGTTGGTGCGAATCCAACACTGTCCCGCAACTGTATTACGGAGCAACTCTTAAAAAGCCACTGTTAAATAACGGGAAGGTAAGAGACGCGTTGATGTTAAGTCAGGAGACCTGCCTTTTTCTAGTACACACCCGATACCTACGTGGAAATAGGTGGTGTTCTGTGCGAATAAAGCGTCAATTATAGACGTTTATTTTACTATGCATAGATAAGTCCTAAGCTGTTTCCAAGTCACATTGGAAACAGCTTTTTTATTTGGGATATGTAAATACATTGAGGAGGCTTATCAAATGAATATTGTTAGTAATGTTATCGGTTACCCTTATATTGGAGCTAACCGAGAATGGAAACAGACTTTAGAAAAATTTTGGAAAAAAGAGATAGAAGAAGATGTATTTGAAGAACAGCTAAAAATTATTCGCCTGAATCGCTTAAAACGTCAACAGGATTTAGGACTACAGTTAATTACTATCGGGGACTATACAAAATACGATCGTGTGTTGGATTTGGCGGTAATGTTTAACCTCATTCCTGAACGCTATAATATACTACAAAATGCCTCACCGTTAACTAAATACTATGCAATGGCACGTGGTACAGACGAAGTAATCGCAAGTGAAATGACGAAATGGTTTAATACAAACTACCATTACATTGTTCCGGAATATGAAAACCAGGAATTATTCTTAACAAATAACTACATCCTACAACAGTTTGAAGAAGCTAAGAATGAACTAGGCATCATTGGAAAACCAACACTTATCGGTCCCTATACTTTCGTTGATTTAGCAAAAGGTTATGACGAAAAAACCCGTGCAGCCTTCTTTTTAAAATTAATTCCGCTATACGCGGAAGTAATCCAACAACTTGTAGATGCTGGTGCTGATTGGATTCAAATCGAAGAACCTTCTTTCACAAAAAATCTTGAGGAAGAAGAGATTTTATTAATCGAAGAAGTGTATAAGCAGTTAACGGAAGCTGTACCTCAGGCAAATATATTGATACAGACTTATTTTGAGGCATTAACTTCATTTGAGCGCTTATGTAATTTACCTGTCGCAGGTATTGGCTTAGATTTCGTACACGGTAAGAAAGAAAATATGAAATCGCTTTTACAATATGGTTTCCCTAAGGATAAAACGTTAAGTATCGGAATAATTAACGGTCGGGATATATGGTCCGTTAACTTAGCAGAAGCTGTTTCTACAATAAGTACAGTTAAGCAACTAAGTGGTGTTAATGATTTATGGATTAGTTCTTCCTGCAGTCTACAGCACGTCCCTGTTACAAAAAAATCAGAACAAAATCTTCCGCATGAATTATACGATGCGCTTGCTTTTGCAGACGAAAAAATACGTGAAATTGCACATATAACAAATTACATTCAGCATGGAACGTGGAGTAAAGAAGGTATCGTCGCAGATAGCATTAAAGTGATTGAATCTTTGGCAACACACGCTATACGAAAAAATGAGCAAGTTAAAGCTTTAGTTGAAGGAATTAAGGATTCCGATTTCTCACGTTCTGTCCCATTTAAAGAACGCCAAGTACTGCAAAAGAAATCGTTAAAGCTTCCTGATTTCCCTACGACAACAATTGGGAGCTTTCCTCAATCTCAACTAGTAAAGAAAACACGTTCGGCATGGCGCAAGAAGGAAATTACAGACGAACAATACGATGCGTTTGTAAAGGAAGAAACGGCTCGTTGGATTCAAATTCAAGAAGAAATTGGGTTAGACGTATTAGTACATGGAGAATTTGAACGAACAGATATGGTGGAATATTTCGGAGAGCATTTGACTGGATTTGCCTTTACGAAAAATGCTTGGGTTGTTTCATACGGTTCCCGTTGCGTTAAACCACCAATCATATACGGTGATGTCGAATGGACACATCCAATGACCATTAAAGAGGTAGTGGAAGCGCAAAAACTTACTTCAAGATATGTAAAAGGCATGCTTACTGGACCTATCACTATTTTAAATTGGTCATTCGTTCGCGAGGACATTTCAAGAAAAGAAGTGGCATTCCAGCTAGGTTTAGCGATTCAGCAGGAAGTAAAGGCACTTGAAGATGCAGGCATAAAAATTATCCAAATTGATGAACCTGCACTTCGGGAAGGGCTTCCTTTACGCAAAGAAAATTGGGATGAATATTTACAATGGGCGGTGGATTCGTTTAAGCTCGCAACATCAAAAGTTGCGGTAGATACACAAATTCATACCCATATGTGCTATTGCGAATTCAATGATTTTATCGATCCAATCCGCGCATTGGATGCAGATGTTATTTCATTGGAAACTTCAAGAAGCCATGGAGAGCTAATTAATTCGTTAAAAGTTCATCCATATGAGCTTGGAATTGGTTTAGGCGTTTATGATATTCATAGCCCCCGTATTCCAAGTGTAGCTGAAATTAGTTCGATATTAGAAGAGAGTCTTGCTGTCATTCCTACAGAACAATTTTGGGTTAATCCTGACTGTGGTTTAAAAACGCGACATGAGTCTGAAACGATTGCTTCATTAACGAATATGGTAGAAGCCGCTAAGCTATTACGCGCGCAAGTATTATCTGTCTGATTTCACTAAAATACAGTAAACCACTAAGAACAAAACATTAGTGGTTTACTCTTCCAATTATATTTCGATTGCTAATTCATTTAAGTTTAGTCATTGTAGGATAGCTATTTGTATTACTCTCCCCTTATTGTTTACAAATAGCTATCTAAGAATAACTAAATTTTACTGGAAAAGGTTTAAATTTAACATTTAATTAAAAGGGAAGAACGGTGTGAATCCGTCGCTGTCCCGCAACTGTGATTCGGAGCAACTCACAATAAACCACTATTGCCGAAAATGGGAAGGTGTGAGGAGCGTTGATGATAAGCCAGGAGACCTGCCTTTTCAAGTACAAACCATTAACCTACGCGGATAGGAGGTTTAGAGTATGAAAGTAAATATTCTTCATGCTCATAGTGCGACAATTATACAAAGGTTTTCATTGCGAAAAAGAAAACTTCTCTTGTATTCCTTGTCTCTTTATGAAGCGACCATTTAGCAACAACTTCAATTTACAATGTTGCTATTTTTTTTGGACTATAGGAGGAATATAATATGCAATTGGACAAAGTACTTCAATTTATGCAATTGATGAATGAAGTAATTTCAACACATCAAACAGAGGCAGATGCAAATACCATTAAAAGCATTAAACAACAATTGTTAGCGCAATCACCAAATGATTATAAGGAAATTACAGCTGCCTGTTTTCAAAAGACAACCGACTTTTATATTAACAAACTAAAAGAATTTGTTTTATTTAATAATCTGCATGAAGCTACAGAAAGTATAAAAAAATATGCGGAGCAACTAATTAATCAATCTCCACAAGAATATAAAGAGATCAATTATGCATATTTACATGTAAAATACGAATTAATTGGTCTAGCCGTTGATAACAGCAAATAAAGTTATTAAATGAAAAATGTTTTAAATTGAAGCCTCTGCAAACAATAAAAGAGAATGGTCATATTATTTATTTTGAATTCTTAATTGATGAACAGCCGCATTACATAGCGGTAGATATCGAAACTATTGATGCTGAATAATTGAAATCACCATGATCTATTGATAACCAGACGTCAACTATCATCATTTTCATTAAGTAAATAAATTAAGGAACAGTCTCTCATTCATTATGTAAGACTGTTCCTTTTCTTTATAAACAAAACAGGTCGAATTCCTTTGATAACTGTGTTAAAAAGGCAATGCCAGCGACACTATTGCCGACTTGATCGATTGCAGGACCATAAATCCCTATTCCAATTGGACCTTGTAGGTGCTCAATTGCCCCATTTTTCACAACTGCGATTATCGCTCCGGACACACCGCTTTTTGCCGGTAACCCAATGAAAGCCGCGAACTTCCCTGATGCATTGTACATTCCGCAGGTGAACATTAATGCTTTAGCAATATGGATCACTTCTTTACTGCAAGTGGCGGTACTCTTTTCACCATTAGTCGCAAAATAAAGAGCCATTTTCGCTAAATCCTCTACATTGACCGATATGGAGCAGAGCTGTAAATATACTTGCAATGCTTCCTCTACGTTTGATTTTAAAAACCCATTTGCCTGCAAAATATAGGCAATCGCGCGGTTATAATCGGCCGCATGATATTCTGATAAATAAACTTCGTTGTCGATGTGTACTTTCTTCCCTATAATTTGCTCTAAAAATAGAGTTACTGATTTCACCTTTTCGTACATCGTTTCCCCTGGTAATAAAGATGCTACTGTAATTGCACCTGCATTAATCATCGGGTTAAATGGCTTATTATTGTGACTTTCTAAACGGACGATAGAATCAAAGGAATCACCTGTAGGTTCAACATCAACATAACGCAAAATTTCCTCGATGCCATGGTGATTCATTGCCACCATAAAACTAAATACCTTTACTACACTTTGAAGCGTAAAAAGTTGTGTACATTCACCAAAATCTATCTTATCTTCCATTGATACTAAACTGACAGCAAAAGCATCCGGATTAGCCGTAGCAAGAGCCGGGATATATGTCGCAACCTTACCTTTAGCCGTCATCTGTGCAGCATGTTCATAAATTCCCTGTAGTTTTTTCATTTATGGCTACTAGCTACCCACCTCTCAATACTATCTATTACGAATTCTTCCCCATTTTATCCGTTATTATAAAACCTTAAAAATCAGGTTATGGAAACCTTGATTATTCATTAAGCGTCAATTGTTAAAAATAACCAAAGGAGTTCACACAATGAGTTATATTATGAATTTACGAAAGAAAGTTGGTACTGCTCCCCTTATTATGGTTGGTGCTTGTGTGCTCATTTTTAATGAACATAAGCAATTACTAATGCAATTAAGGAAAGATAATGGTTGCTGGGGACTTGCAGGTGGATCGATGGAACTAGGGGAAACATTAGAAGATGTAGCTATGCGTGAAATGTACGAAGAAACTGGGCTTACAGCAAATCGTCTACAACAGTTTGGTATATTCTCCGGCAAAGAATTATATTATCAATACCCCCATGGAGATGAAGTATATGTTGTTGCCACAACTTTTATTTGCGACGACTACTACGGTTCATTGCGTTATGATTCCGATGAAGCGAAAGATTTAAAATTCTTTTCTTTGGATGCTTTGCCTGAAAAAATCAGCCCCCCTGACCAAGTAGTAATCCGCAAATATTTAGATGCAAATGTAATATAATGCTTATCAGCTAGTTTTCTTGAATTTCAAAAGGCTACTGAAATTTCCATTCAATAGCCTCTTCTATGTTGATATTATGTCATCAATTCATATTGTGTAGCGTGGTTCCGTCCATTCCGCTTCGTTGCGTAAAGCGCCTCGTCTGCATGTTCAAAAATGGATTTTTCTGTATCCCCTTCTTTAAACGTAGCACACCCTATACTTACCGTCATTCTTCCTATTGTCGGCCAAATCGTTTGCTCAATCTTTATATTTAGATTTTGTGCAATTTGAATTGCTTCATCTTCAGCGGTTTCGCCTAACAGTAAAACAAATTCTTCCCCACCAAATCTTGCGGCGGTATCATTTTCACGTGCCGTAGTATTTAAAATCAGCGCCAATTGAGCCAATACTAAATCTCCAACTGCATGCCCGTATGTATCATTTACTTGTTTAAAATGGTCAATATCCAGGACGAGTAATGAAAAAGGAACACCTTCCTGATTATATTTTATTACATGATGAGTAAGCTGTTGCTGGAACCAACGCCGATTTGCAATTCCTGTTAAGTTATCTGTATTTGAAATTTCCTTAAGCTCTTCATTTATACAAATTAGTTGTTCTTGTTTTTTTTCAATTTCTTTGTTAATTCGGTGAAGATCCTCAAATGCTATAGTTTTTTCTTTATATGCCTCTTCCAACAGTTTCTTTGCATGACGAACTTCACGCTCATAGTCAATTCTTTTTTTCATTGACATAAAAACAAAAGACACGAATACTTCTTCTTCCGATTGAAGTTGCTTTGCATTAACTAAACACGGAATCGTTTGCCCTTCTGTATTTTGTACATGAATAAACAACTCATCGACCAAACGATAAATCGACATATTCGGATATAGATAGGAATGAAAAATTAATTTACTACTTGAAGAAAATAATTTTTCAATATGTTTTCCGATTAGATCTTCCCGTTTGAAATTTGTCCACACTAAAAATGTTTCATTTACATTTACAATTGTATACTGCATATCGGTTTCTATATATCCACAAGGTAATTGAGATAATCGACTATCCATTTATATTTCTCCCCTATCCTCGCTTTAAATATTGTAAAATGATTTCTGCAGTTAAATTTGGAGCACTTAAATGCGGGTAATGGCCTCTTGTATTTAAAATAACTAATTCACTATCCAATATATGTTCATTTAAATAGTCCCCTACTTCAATTGGGACAATGCTGTCATTCGCACATTGCAAGATTAATGTGGGAAGCTGCAACTCACCTAATCGTTGACGATAGTCACTAAAGAAAGTTACTTCAGCGAACTGTCGTGCAATACTAGGATTGGTCGAAACAAAAGTTCTTTCAAGTGTTTTGGTTAAAATTGAGTCACTGGATTGATCCATTGCCAAAGGTGCCATATAGCTTGCCCAGCCTTCAAAATTCATTTCCATCGTTTCCAGTAGCTCTTCAATTTCGCTGCGGCTGAAGCCCCCTGTATAGCTTCCTTCATTTAAATAGCAAGGAGATGGTCCGATCATAATTAATTTTGAAAAGTATTGTGGTCTTTTAATTGCTGCAAGCATACCAATCATCGAACTTACGGAATGTCCAATAAAAATAACATTTTCAAGTTGATATGCTTCAATGACATCGATGACATCTTGTGCATAACCATCCAAACTATTGTATTTTATAGAATCGTACGCCAAAATATCAGATTTCCCAGCACCAACATAATCAAATAAAATAATTTTATATGCTTCCTCCAAGTAAGTCGTTAAAGAATGCCATAAAGTTTGATCGCACCCGAATCCATGGCCAAATAATAACACTTGCTCGCCTTTCCCAATCACTGTTACATTATTTCTCTCTGCAATATTGATTTTCATAATGACCTCACTTTTAATTAGTTATTATACTTTTCAATAAGGAATATTTTCCAATAAATTTCTATGTTAACAATGAAAAAAGCGCTTTGTCAAGTTGACATCGCGCTGAAAAATTACTATTTTAATAAAAGCTTTTTGGCATTATTTTGCGACATTTTTTAATACAAAGTTACCGATCGATAAATAAACAATAACTGTTGCTCCCACTATAGCATACAACATTTTAACACCGCCTTAACAGTTGATAATAATTATCAATTTCATTATAAATCGTTTCAATTTTAGCGTCAATGACTTTTCTTTTGGGTTTTTTGTATACACATACTAAAGTAACGTGATAATATGTAATAAAAGTCATGGTAAAGGGGGAATTCATTTGAGTACTTCTAAGCATATTCAAACCATTTTGAATGGTACAATACATTCATTAAAATCTATAATACCTGTGAATATAGATGTAAAATCTCCTTCTATTGCAACAGAACCTTATGAACAAAAAGAGATGGGTGTACTTATAGGGTTAGTCGGTGATTTAAAAGGTCGCGTAATAATAGATGGATCTCCGGAAATTTTCGGTTCAATTGGCTCAGCGATGTTTGGCATGCCTTTAGAAGGTCCCATGTTGGAATCATTTACAGGTGAGCTTGGAAATATGATTGCTGGTAATTTATGTACATATGCAGGACAATATGAATTGGAACTCGATATCACACCTCCTACTGTTATGGTAGGTCATACTAAATTATATGGGTTCCAGCAAGCATTTATTATACCCGCAACAATAGAAGGTATTGGAGAAATCAATATTCTTTATACAATTGATGTTGAAGAAGAGTAATATTAATAGGCCTATCCACTGAAAAGAGTGGATAGGTTTTTTTAGATAAATAATACAAACAGAACAATATTTGCCATAAATATTCTTTGTATATGATATTTCCAATTTGGCTCTTGTTTTTTTATTAAAATGTGTAAATATACAGTAGCGGACATAAAAAAAGTAAATATTAATAACAGCGTCAGCAAATGATTTACACCAAGCCACTCATTCATTTTATGGATACAAAAAAATGCAAGTCCTAAACCACTTAAATTAATAAGCGATGAGTTTTTTTCATTTGTTCCTCTCTTATTTGATTTGATCGCTGCATAAACAAATATTAATAATAAAATTGTCAGCACCCCAATTTTCCAAGGCGGAAATTCGTTTTTTCCCATATAAATATGCATCCAGTAGGACACAAATTGTTCATGGCTTTGTTGCGCTAATTTAGTTTGCATCATTGTATTCGGATTAACGAAAAATCCGTCCTCATTTATTTCTTTTAAATATACACTTTCCCCGTTCTCTAATTGAAATAAGTAATTTATTGAGGTAGTATATTTTGTTAAATCCCCATTAAAAGGTAACCATTCACTATTTTTAAATAACAGCTCAAATTCATTTAATACAGCCGGATCTGTTGTAAATATTTTATCAGTATAAAAGGGTGAAGTTAAGTTGTACATTCGATCAGCACGTTTACTGTAAAGGTAGTAGGCTTTCGTTACTTCCCCAAGCTCGAAATTTGTTAGTTGCTGCGACTGTATAGATTTTGGGGATTCTGTAATTGTTTGAGAAAATACAAATAATAATAATCCAAAGAGCACGAGTGTTACACTGTACGTAAACTTTTGTTTTTTCATGTAATCTTTATTTCGCTTATTTAATTTTAGAAGTTGGCTATTCTTTGTTTCTTCATCAAGGGTTTTTCTCTCTAATGATCTTAATTTTGAATCAAGCATCTCGCTCCCCTCCTAGCAGCTCATTCATTTTTTTCATCCCGCGCTCTGTGGCATTTTTTACTTTTGCTTCATTCCACCCTAATATTTGAGCACTTTCTTTAATGGAAAATTGTTCTATTTTCCGTAATACAATTGCTTCACGGTAATGGTGAGGTAACTTTCCTAATGCTTCATAAAGCTCATATTGCTCATTTTTCGCTTCTAGCCATTGTTCTGGTGAATATGTATAATCGATTTGTTCATGCTCATGTAGAAACGGGATAAATTTCAATAGTCTTTTACGGCGAAAATGGTCATAAACGAGATTGCGCGCTATTTTTGAGAGCCATGTTTTTTCGCTTGATTCATCACGAAATTGGGGGTTGCTATTGATTGCCTTTAGAAAGGTTTCCTGTGTTAAATCTTTTGCCAGCTCATCATCCCCAACTAAAAAATAAATAAACTGGTAAATGCTATCACTATAAGTGACGTACATGCTTTTAATCGGCAATTCGTTTCCCACCTCCTTAAACATATAGACGATTCAAATTTCTGTTTGACTCACTTTATTTTAGCAAAAATTCAAAAATTGGGTTCATCACCATAAGTCGGGGATACAAAATTGAAAAAATAAGATTAGATTTAGCTAATAAAATCAGTTCTGCTGCACTAGCGGGGTGTTTAATCAAGTGTTTTTGAAGCTTTCGTCCATTGATACTACGTTCCTTCTGGGGTAGACTTTCCGAGCGGCGTGGCTCCAAAGCTTTGTGACGAAAGCGTCAGCGACAGGAGCAACCCATTTTCCGCGCACGCTTCATCGCCAAGGAGTCCGTCCCTACACTTCGCATAACTCTTTTTCGTTGAAGAAATTATGTTGGGGGCTTCAGGGAGATTGAATTGCGTAATAAGGGAAATAGAGGAAGGAATTTCCGTTATTTCGAAAATAACATAAAAAATAGTGAAAATAAGGGAAGGAATTTCCGTTATTGGCCTAAAAAACATGAAAATTTGGGATTTTATTTAAAATAACGGTAAAACGTTCCCTTATTTATCCCAAAATGAGCAAAAACATTTAAATAACGGTAAAATCTTCCCTTATTAAAAACTAATGCTTTGATGGCGTATTATTTTTTTAGCAATTGGTTTTATCACTGTCTTGCCGTAGCCCATCAACCAATTAGTGGAATTTTATTAGAAAAGCAATCCCAATTATGATAATGAGCCAAAATTAGTTTAGATAGAAAAAACGAAATTCCTCCGTCTTTCTTGATACATTGAGAACTAAAAAACAAAAAACCCGTCCGAATAAACGAACGGGTTAAAAACATTATTGTGGCTCTACTGCCAAAATGTCGACAAAGTTTGATTTTACTTTTACTTCTTCATCATTTAATAAAATATGAATATCACCATGATCATTCGAAGTACGAATTAAACGGCCCATTCCTTGTTGAAGACGAAGCTGCATGAATGGCAACTCAACTTCTTCAAAAGGATTTTGTGCAAATGAACGTTTCGCATCGAATAACGGATCATGAGGTGGGAATGGCAAATCGAAAATAATAACGCGTGTTAACGCTTCTTCCGGTAAATCCAATCCTTCCCATAAATGATAGGAGCATAATGCCTGAATTTCACCGTTTTGGAATTCACGGACAATAGCCGATAGTTCACGGTCGCCCTCGAATGCAATATTCAGTCGCGTCATTAAACCGACATTAGCTTTAAACTGATTCATCGCCTGCTTTGATTTAAACAGAATTAACGTTTGCTTTTCATCTTTTAGAAGCTGCTCAACTTTTGTAACTTTGTCAGTTTGAGAAAGTTCATGCAAGTAAATTTTCATCACTTCTTCATAATCAAACGGTGATGGTACACTAAAGCTCTGATATTTTTCAATGCCTAAACTCGCAGCAATATAGCTGAAATCTTTTTTTACAGATAACGTTGCAGACGAGAATACAATCGGCATTTTTTTCGAGAATAATGTTTCAGATAGCACGTCTGTAATAAGGCGTGGCATTATTACTAATGTTTCTTCCCCATCAGTATCCTCCAGCCAATCAACCGCATCGCCCTGTGCAACGAAAATGCGCATTGCTGCTACGTAATGCTCTAAAAACTCTTCCGCCATATTGAGCTCGTATTCTGGAATCATGTAAAGCTCTGATTCAAATACTAATTCCTCCAACAATTGATCCACATCTGCTATAACACGTTCACCCATTTGAATAAGGCGCTCTGATTTCACTATCCGTTTTCTGTCTTCCTCTGACTTAATCACATCTTCACGCAATTGGTCAAAAAACAGTTCGTGATGATCTTGTAAATGCTCCATTGCATATAGTGTACGTTCACGCACACCATCCACCATTAAACGCTCCAACAACTCTACAATTGTATAAGCTTGCACTTTATTTGTTAATGCTTTTTGGGCTGCATATTCCAATAAATGACCTTCATCCAATACCATCATCGATACTTCCGGTAATAGAGGCAATTGCCCCTCACGCTCACGGGACTCCTTCGTTGCTAAATGCTCCATTAAAAAGTCCTGGGAACAAATTATAAGGTCTGTTGATTTTCGGTAATGAGCACGATGCAATGTTTGGCCACAACGATTGCGTAAGTCACAAACAGCACATTGCATAATGGAATTGTAATTAACTTTTTGCCAATCTTCGTCCGTCACTAGCGGGTAATCCGAACGCTCTCCGTAAGGCTGTACTGCAATCATGCTTCCCTGTGCATATACACCATCCGGAATAGAAAAAGCAATATCATCAATCCAGTCTTCCGTTTCCGTTTTTTCCGCTTCTTCAAAACGCTTTAAACATAAATATTGATCACGTGATTTTGCAAGACGGACATCGATTTCAAGGTCCAACACATCACGCAGTTTATGAATATCTCCGCCTTCTTTTACTAGCTGATCGATTAATGTTTCATCTGCACAGGCGATTAAAGCTGGTTTTCCTGTATAGCGTGCGTATGATACAGCAGGTAATAAGTATGCAATTGTTTTCCCTGTCCCTACACCCGCTTCTGCAAATAATACGTTCTTTTCTTTTAATGCTTGTTCTATCTGGTAAGCCATGAAAATTTGTTCATCACGGCACTCAAAGCCTCGTTCTGGTAGCTCATCATATAATACGTCACCGAGCCAATCACCTAACGAATCAAAGAAAGTTTTTTCTCTTGAAAGTTCAAAAGGTAAAGATTTTCTCAAATGGATGTTCCTCCTCAATATGAAGCGGAAGGAATAATCACCCATTCCTTCCGCAAATCCACGCTTTATAATTAAATTTGGCCAATTCAATTCTGCCTCGGCAAAATTGTGTCCGGATTTTGGATTTTCCCCAAAACCCCCCCTAAAAATCCACAGCATTTAGGAAATCTGCCAAATGAAGAAAAAAAATTCTGTACTCATCATTATACATCTAAATACATAAAAAAAATACTAATATGCAACAAAAAACTACATTAGTTTAGCACGAGGGCACTGAAAAAGTCATTCAATTATAAGGAAGGGCATGTTGGAACGAAAATTCGTTCCAACATGCCCTTTTCTTCGATGCCGTTGATTTCCATTGCGGCGGACGCTTTCCGCGGGCAC
>NZ_JAXCLE010000033.1:0-15804 GCF_037027585.1 Solibacillus ferritrahens
CATTCAGGCCAATCTGAATGACGTCAAAATGTTTCATACTGACCGTGGAAAAGAGTTCGATAACAAACTAATTTCAGAGGCACTTGAAACATTCGGAATCCAGCGATCACTGAGCATGAAGGGATGTCCATACGATAACGCCGTGGCTGAAGCGACGTTCAAGGTATTTAAAACAGAATTCGCTAATCAAGCTCACTTCGCCTCTCTTGAACAGCTCGCTCTTGAACTTGGGGATTACGTACACTAGTTCAACAACCTACGAATTCACGGAACACTAGGCTATTTAACACCGATGGAATTCAAGTTACGGCCCCTATAATTTTTGTCCAGTTTAGTGTTGACATTCCAACATGTCGATAACTAAGAGATTCGAATACTCTTTTCTCAATCTTAGTTCAAGTTAATCTTTCGAGTTTGAACAACAGTAAATTATGTCCCTCACTAATAGTGCTATTAAAAATAATGCCATCATATCCAGTTGATTAGGTATAATACCCCTAAATATGCGGTAGTTTTTAATGAGAAGCCCAAAAATGACGAAAAAACATACAAAACTCTATAATCTAAGTTCAAAAGAAAAGTTTACATATTTTCAACAAAAGCTATTAGCATGGCCTGCTCATCAAGAGACCATTTTTTCTTTAATTGCGGAGAATGATACGGATTATCACTATGGATATATGGTTGTGAAATAATGCTTTTAGCAACGGGAGCCATATGAATTTTATTAATGACTTCCAAAGGTGCCGGGTATTCAAAGTATAAATTCAATCTAGGTTGTGGGTTTTCATTTCTCCATTTGGCAAATCCTTGAGAAAAGCTCTTGTGTTCCGGCATTTTTATCTGTTGAAATATCTCTGTGGGCAATATGTTTTGTGCCAAACTATAAAGACCATGTGCAGGCAAACATAAACGTTTCAATGCTTTACTGAAATCCGCACGCATGTATCCTGAACACACATTCTGCAAGTGCATCCCCATTGCCTTGACATCTTCTTTGTGTAGTGAAAGTAGAAACGCAGCTCCTGAACGCTCCCATTGTGGTTTCTTTGTTCCAACAAATTTTACTGCAGCTTCAAGGGCTTTTGGTAACAGTATTTCATCTCTATACCACATTGCCATCAAGAGATTGCTCATCACAACATAAAATGGGTAACCATTTTTCGTTACACCTAGTTCGGATGGAAGAATGCGCTCCATTGTTTCATTATCCCCGCAAGCCAATGCCTCTAAGGCATTTAAGAAGTTTCGACAATGATCATACCCTCCTTCGCATCCCGGCAGTAAATCATGACGCATTTGCTGGAAGATCAAGTCATTCCATTTTTGCCAGTCTTCATGTAAAAAGCACTCATCCAGCCATACATCGTAGTTGGTTTCTAAGATTCCAAATGACATTGATCTGGTAATCGCTTTTAATACTTCATTATCTTGTACAGTTCCTAGTTTTTTTCTAGTTATAATTTCTTCATAATTTACAATAAGCCGCTCAATATATTGACTTTTCTCCAAATCCATCAGCTTCACAACCCCGATTATTAATTTTTCCGTTACAAAGCAAGAATCATAGTGATTTTCTTTTTCAAATCCCCTGAATTCCCACTGGAATAATTTACCATTTTTATATAACTTTACTATTTTATCTTATTATCTTTATTATGTCTACCACTGTCAATCTCGTAACTTACTCGCTAGTACATATGCTTTTCTTATTACGTCAGTAACCGATGTATTATACTGATTGCTTCTCTCTACGACTCTCCTACTAATGATTCCATGTCTGGACTAGATTCAACTTCACCAACTTCTATTATATCCCATCCGATTTCTTCTAAATCTTTTTCTTTACCTTGTAAATGTTCTTTATTCATTGCTATACATAATAAATGTGATGCTCTTGATAAACCTACATAAACGATACTTAGAAATTTTTTTAGTTCTTTCCCAGTTGGCATTACATGATTTCCACATAAATAATCTATAATCACTGCTAAATCATATTTCTTATAATATGTTTCTAAATATAATGTAGCAACATGAGTTTCACCTTTAACATTATGTACACTATCCAACTTAATATTAAAAATTTCTCCAGTATTTATTTTATATTCAAAGTAATCCAGTTTATTTTCCACTTCATAATCTACTTCTTGTCCTGACGTATTGCCCAGAAAGTCAGCTAATTGTGCCGCATGAAAATCTTTTTCAAATACCTTTATAAACTTAAAAATAAAATCTTTTATTTCTGCTTCTACCGATAAATTATTTTTAATATCCAGTATCCATCTCGAAAGGTGTAAATTAAATCTTGGAACTAACCTCACATCCTTATTTAATAAGACTTCTATTAAAGTCTTTTCGTTGAATAAATAATCTCCATTTTTAATGCCTAAAATACCCAAACATTTCAATATACATTCTACCAAAAGTTTACGAGCTTCATTTACATTCGAAGTTTCTAGTTTTTTAATAGCAATGATATATTCTCCAAGTGAATTATATTGTATCTTGTACTCTTGTTTCTTTGTATATTTTTCAAAATAACTAGGTAGGGTTATCTTGTCACCATCATGTTTTTTTGTCACGTATCCTACTGCCTTAAACACTGTATTCCCAATATCATATAGATTATTTTTTTCAATAAGGCTTCCGAAATAGGGTAATACATTTTGTATTGTCTTATTAGAATATACTAATATTTTCGGCCTAATATTTTTTATATAGGGATTTCCTTTTAAATTTTGAGGATTTATACAGACATAATTAATACATTGGGCAATATTATCAGAAAATCTATTACTTTTGTTCAAATTATGTTTGTTATCTTTTAAAACCCAAGTTTCATTATTACCTATTTCTTCAAAGATAGATTGATTTTTATCTCCTATCCGCTGAATAACGGTCATATTTTCATCAAAACAATATTCTAATATTTCCATTTGAATTGCCGATGTGTCTTGCATTTCATCGATAAATAAATATTTAAATCTTCTGGATAATAAATCCTTTAATTCTGGAAATTCTTTAATAAACTTTAAGGATAAATATAAAGTATCGTCAAAAGACAAGATTCCTGCTGCCAACATATCTAATTTTAATTTTTTTAAAAGCTGATAGGTCTGTGTTGTTTCTTTATATTTGTCTGTTAACTTTTGATTACCAATCAATAGCTCCTCAGTAGCATATTCAAATTTCAATTTATTTACGAGGTCTTCAACTGAGTATTTATGCTCGATACTTCTTCGAAATTTCGGAGGGATATTTTGATAATATTTTCTTTTAAACATTTGTTCATAGTATTCATTATCAATACTTTCTATATTTCTCTTGTAATAATATTTAAATCCAGGTATTACTAAGTATTTATTAATAAATACTTGAATCCTCGAAATATGATTGGGGTACTGGAATAACAAACCATTTCCATTTTTTATACTTCGATTCTTAATTTCATTAACTCCTACATTTGTATGTGTCAAAACACAAATACCTCTGTTATCTCCAAAAGGTAATTTGCTTTCTAAAATTAGTAATTTCGCAATTAAGGTTGTAGTTTTTCCACTGCCTGGACAAGCTATTATATCTACACTTTGAAGATTTTTAATAATATTTGAATGATTATCATCAAATTTTAAACCATTAGGAAGTAGAATTTCTTGAATCGAATCAATATCTTTATCTGTAATTTCAATCAAATTAAACATTTCCTTTAGAGGAAGTTACATACTTAATTGCATTTACAATATAAGCTAAATTTTCATCTTGTAAAATGCTCTTTTTTAAGGTTTGTTTATCTTTTGTTTCCTCTATTAAAGTAGCTAAACATTGTGCAATGATAGCTTTTGATATTTTATTAGTTTTACTCATGATCATTTCATTATATAAATTATCTGCAATTTGAAATATGTTATAACCTCTCTCTTTCCAAAAGTTCTTTTTTTCTTCTACTTCGTTTTCTACATCCTCATTCTTCTTTTCAGTTAAACCATATTTATCACTGTTTTGAATTTTTTTTGCTTGTAAAACTGCTTTTAAAAGCAACTCGCTTAATGAGCTTAAAGCAATATCATGTTCTAAAGTTTTATATGGTGAGACAAATGTTTTAACATTTTGTCCATCAAAGCTTTCTTTTATTTTCTCCTGATTTTTCTTTTGCAGAACATAAAATTCTTTTGTCAGACCTTGTTCATCAATAAAAGCATTTGGATTTAAATCTAAGTCTGTTATGCAAGCAACAGGAATATCAAATATTCCTGACCCTATCTCCTTTCTTTTAAATATACTTGAATATCTCATAAACGCAGTACTACCGACATTTAAAACTGACACACCATATTTTGAAAGGGGTTTATCGATAATTTTAGCTATTGTTGGCAGTAGTAGATTTTCAGCATCCCCTTCAACCATAATTACACCCTGAGAGAAAAATAAATCTGCTTTCGTAGAATCTAGAAATCTCTCTAAAAATAAATAATCTCCTACTTGTAGTTCAGTTTCCTCAGGTCTCATAGAGAAAATTTTGTCATTATTACAAATAAACAAGTTTTCTAACTTAATCTTTGAGGCAAGTGCTGTACTATGTGTAGTAAGAATTAATTGTAGATTTGAAGTCTCCGATAACTCTTGGAGGAATTCTATCAGTCTAAGCTGCGCTTGTGTATGTAAATGGGCTTCTATTTCCTCAATTAAAGCTAAACTTAATCCTTCATAATCATCTCTTCTTAATAAAAGTAATTCCGTAGCAATAAACAACAAATTTTGAGATCCCAGTCCAGGTTTTTCAGAGGATAGCTCTAAACTTAACTTTTCTAAAATGTATCTTAGTTTTAGGTCTGATGCTTTAAAACCTGATTCCAATAAGAACCCTTCATTAGAAAATCGATTTAAATATTCATTAAGATCTTCCAATAAATTTTTCCCTTGTTGATCAGGTAATTGAGTTCCATCATCATTTTTCCCTTCAAAATAATTTTTTATTTTTTTATTGGCGTCATTAAAAATCTCTATTAAAAAATGATTATCCTCAATTTCAAAAGCTGCATGACTACTTAAAATTTGAGACAATCTTGAATTTCTTTTTGGAGCTAACTCTGTATTAGCGTCTCTCAATGGTTTTAAATAAGTTGCCCTTATTCTATTTCTGGCTTCATTATTTAATAGTTTAGTCGATTCATTCATACCAGTCTTAACATCATAGTAAATTCTTTTATCTTGTCGTTTGGCAGTAAGTTGCAAAAACATTACATACTCAGTTTTACCATCTACTTTTTCAAAAGAGAGCCATTCTATTAGATGCTTAGCTTCATCTAATGTTATTCCACTTAATTTACAAGAAATATTTAAAATAGTAGCTCTCTCATCTTCAGTCTCTGAACCAGTTGGCAAATGAAAATCATCTATTTCTATCCTCGAATAATCGTTACTATGGGTACCTAATACAAATTTTATTGCATCTATTACAGTAGTTTTTCCTGAATCATTCTCTCCAACAAAAAGGTTAAAACCCTTATTAAATTCAACTTTCCTACCTTCTTCACCAAATTTTCTGAAATTAGTCATTATAAGTTCTGAAAGGTACATTTGATCACTCTTTTCATATATTTTGAGACATTTCCCTGTATATAATTTTATAATAACATAATTTTTTACATAAATTAGCAGAATGGAAATTTACATCGCTTCTTCTAATACAAAAAACTTGAAGCTATACTATTTCAAATCTTAAGAAATGAGGAATTCTAATAAGCAAATTTAATATCGATTTAATCAATAAACCATTAACAAACAAAAACTTTACTATTAATCAGCTTTTGAAAGTCAATTGATTACTGCTAACTTCACTTCCGATGTGACTATAAGTGGACCGAAATCGAAGGCCATTAAACAATATTTAACGACCGATGAATACGAGCGTTTTACCCACTTTACGTATTTCATCTGTGACTGGTTGTTTAGTTTCCTTTGAACCAATTCCTCTCCAGTTCCTTGTACTTTTTTAACACTTCAATTTGTTATTATAAATATCGATTTTCTGTTAGTAAGCGCGATTACTCCGGATCAAATTCAGGCCCTTTACCAAATGAATATAGTTTTCCCAAGGTTGATGAAATCGGTCGATTTTTCCCGCTTTGTATCACTTCAGCTGGCTGTAATTTTTAATGTTAAGTTCATTCATTACTTGTTTGACAGGAATTCCTGCTAGACGCATTTTTATGACTTTCATTTTTATTTCTGAAGGATAACTGACTATCGTTCCCATAGAAAAAACACCTCCTCGTTGATTAGTTGGTATACAAGTACCCTTTTTTCAACGAAAGGTGTTTTTATATGTCTCATTTACTTAGGTTAGTACGCTAAGTTATTAATTCAAATACAAAGAAACAGGTATAACATGGGTAGAATAATTGATCATCTCTAAAAAATATTCACATTATATTATGAATACCACTCATCGTCAGAAAATTTCTCGTCATCTTCACTAGGCTTTATATTGTATATGTCTATGAACCTTTTTATTTCTGACCTCAACAACACTAAATCCTTACTCTCAATCACAAAGCCCCTATGGTTATTCCAACTCATATCAACCTCTAAATTTATATCCAACTCCCGACACCATTCAATAAAATCATACATAATCATTGTAAAACAAACGTTAAATTTATGAACCGAAACCCAAATACCTATTCTTCCATCTCCAAGATCTTGTTGTCGTAATTTTAAATCTCCATCTAAGAACCACTTAGTCTGTTGTTGTTCCTTCTCCTCAAACATTAATTCGTATCCTCCTATTTTTTGTATAAACCTGTAAGCACATCCATTGCTGGACTTGTTCTTACGCTACCATAAATAACTTCTTCCCACGAACCATACTTTTCAAAAAGTTGTTCTGGTGTAGGCCCTTCTTCTCTTCCGTATTGTTGAATATTACGCTTTTTCATAGCGGCTAGACCCTCAGAATTACTAGAATCATATGATTTCATTCTATCGAGATTACGTTTTTCAGACATTTTTCTTGCAATTTCTTCAATAGACATACCTTCACTTTGAAGTTTGGTAACCTCATTCTCAAGCTTTACTTTCTTTTGTTCCATATCTTTCAGATATTCCATTCTCTTAGCTCTTGCAGAAACAACTTGCTTTTGGTTAGTCCAATCTACTCCAAACTTATCTAATGGTGATCCTTTTTTAGGAGAGTAACCATAGACCGCATCTGAATTAGATTCAATCTCTTTTGCTATTTTCGGGTTACTTAAAGGATCAAATTTACTCGTACCCTTTTTCTCTGTTACTCCACTTTCAGCTTTCGCCATTGTAATTAGTTGATCCTTTAACCCCACACCATTTACTACATTATAAGGTATTCCCCCAGGCATAGCCAGCTGAGGACGTGGAGCATATGGCAAGAGATTGGCAAGTGAAGCACTCGCATTATTAGTAGCGGAAACGATTGTTGGAACACCTGCTTTAGCTGCAGTGGTACCTGTCTTTACGAGAGCGTTGGCACCTTTTGTTCCTACAATAGAAGTTACCACCGTCCCTGAAGCGTAAGCAACCCAATGTGCACGCGAATTAGCATCCCCATTGACCATATCTCGCTCATAGGATTCCGAGATAGCCGTTTTAATGGTGTTAAAAGTGGCTATTGGATTTGAGACTGCATTCACTATGCCATCGACAGTTGCTTTTGGATTTGTGATTGTATCCCACAGACCTGTCACGAAATCTTTTCCTGCATTAAATAGACCCGTTCCGGCTCCTTTCACGACTTCAATCCCCGTGTCTATTATGGTATCTTTGTCCTCTACTTCTATAGAATCAACTTCGGAGAATGATGCAAAATTGGTCAAAAGTGGGTTGCACGAGGTTAAGGCTGCCCATTGATTTGATTGAAATTGGATATCAGTTAGCCCGTCTTTAAACAATCCTTCTAAATCAGCAAGCCAGGTTTTCATTGTCTGTATATCTTGTTCAACGGGATATAGTGCATTCGTCTGAGTACCATCAAATTCGTAAAGCTGCGTGACCGTGTCATCACGTTTCCTTTTCGAAAGAATGACTCCCTCTTGCAGTCCACTATCATCGAGACGTGGTAGCCTAATAATGTCATTTACTTGATCCATAATGCTATTTGTCTCATCTGTTAAATTAGATGTTAATCGGCTAACCAACGTAAGTCCCTGTTCAAGTTCACCCTCAAGGAACTGTTCCAATATGTAGCCTGCCGAATCAGGTTCGAGTGAGTAAAGAGCAGTCTGCATCTGTTGAAGAACATGTTTAAAATGTTCAGAAAACAACTGAAAAAATTGAAGAAATGGTAAGTGACATTCTTCATAAAACGAACGAATGGCATTCCCTCCTCGCCCTTTCAATGATTCCTCCAACTGGGTAAGTTCTTTAATTGCTTTTTTTATCCTTTGCATTTCTACTTCAAGACGATGGAGCATCTCCATATTCCTTTTTAACCCTGCATGTAATTCTTCCGCATCTAATACCTTCATACACTCACCACCTTAATTGACGATTATCAGTAAAACAAATTGTCTTTTTTTTATATCTTGGTGTCACAATAAGTTTACAAGATTTAATTACGTTCCTACCATATGTAAACATACCCATTAGGCTATAGGACTTTAATCCAACTTTGATGTATAGAAGATAAAGCAAGTTCCTAAGGAAGGCAGCAATTGACCAATCCAGTAACTAGGTCAACATCATGCACTTTGTTAGCAATCGCTAATTTTAAGGCGGTAGACATGCGCTCATCTTGAAGTTGCTGTTCATACTGCTCTTTTGCCTGCTTTTGTGATTCCTGTAACTTTGTGATTTCAGCCCGCAGTTCCTCATTGCCTTTTGCTTTGCCCTGCAAATCTTTTAGTTGTGTTTCATGAGTTTTCACTTGATCTTCAAGTGACTTTTTTGTATTGTTCACTTCATCAAAGCGCTCTTTATCATCACTCCGAATTTATTAATAAGAGCGTCAGCCTGGTCCTCACTTAAGCCCATTGCAATTAAATTTTCTTTTTTCATCTTTTATAGCCTCCTATTTCGTGTTTTACGTGCTATGGCACGATAGGTGTAGAAACTTATTCTTTAACGTCTAGCTCAATAAAGACGAGTGCCTTATTAGCTTTTTATTCTCTGTTTAGGCTTTCGAGCAGATATTAAGCCTCCTCCTTTTCTCGACATAATAAAAGCCGTACTTACCATATAGGCATTTGTACGGCAAAATAAAAGCACTAACCCTACGTCTGGTTAGTGCTAATCTAACTATTTAAGATAACTTCTAATTCCGCTAAGGTCTTTTCGTCTGTACATAAAACCATAGCCCCATAATTAATATCAAGAGACAATTCAAACTTTACATTATTAAGTAAACCATACCATGTATCAAGCCAGATTGCTTCTTGATATTTTGTGAAATTAATCTGCTCATCTTTTTCTAAAATAATTTTAGCTTCTTGGAAAATAGAATTTTCATCTACACTCTGATAGTTTTTAAAAAACAATTTATCTTTTTCATTGTTCCTGAAAGTTTCCATTCCACTCACCCCTCTAAACCTAATTTTTTGTTTACACGTTCGTTAGTAGTTTGTGAGCTTCTGATAATATCTAAATAAGCTTCTTCATCCGTTAAACCATATTTCATCTTTTTACGTTCAATTAGAGCTTCAAAAGTTGTATTAGGTTGTCTAGCATTCAGAGATTCGGCAGCTTCTCGATTACTTATCATTAAGCGTGCCTCAGTTCTATATTTATTCCTTAAAGTAAAGGCTTCTATCGCCTGTTGGCTCTACCCCTAAACGCTTCGTTACCTCGTCTAATGAGAAATCGTCTTTTCCCGCTAGCTTGATATATGTATAAAAAGAAGTTTGCTCCAAATTATCCCTCCTGATATGTCGAGCCGCATACGTCGATGAAAATACAACGTCAAATTGTGGTAGCTCCTGCGTCACAAGCTTCGTTAGCTCCGACCCACGTGCATTATGTGCAACCTCTAATGCTACACCGCCTGCGTTGCATCAAAATAAGTATCATCCGCTTGCCAATTCACATTTTCACACGCCATTTCCACTGCCCTAACGTCTGTTAGCTCAATTTCAGTCTCTTCACCATCTACTCGACCTAACGGAGATTCGTCTTCAAATAATGGGATTTTCATCTTAATCTATAGCAAATCGTTCACCTACCTTATATTTATTCAACTAACCTTACTCATTAGTTTAAGTAAACTTGTTCAAAATCTGATTTCAATTTTAACATGAATATCAAGCTTTGTTTGGAAGCCTCAATATGTCCCGTTTGTGGAATAACGTCCGTGTTTATCAAAAAAATTAAAGATAATGCAAGTTTTTCTTATAATCAACCATAAGATTTCATTTGAAAATTTATGATTTACGTCACAACACTCTTAAATATCTTTAAAATTCAAATCATAAAAACCCCTATATTTCCACCTTTTTAAAGTGTCAACTATTCAGGGTTCTGTTCATACCACTCATCGTCAGAAAATTTCATAACATTGAATTATTTTAATTCGACACTAGTGATAAATTTTATTAAATTAATTTCTTCATATCAAAGAAAAACCACTCAAAATGAATAGTGAGTGGTCTAAACTATGAATTAAAATGGCTCTGGTATTGTAATGGGCTCACCCCATTGTGTGAATGTATTACTAGTTGTTTCAGAAATGCCTGCAATATTACCAGTAGAAACGTAGTATGCACCTAAATATTCATCAGTAATCCATAGCTCAACATCTGAAAGTGTCATACCCTCTAAGTTGACAGGGCCTTCTGGGACAAGTTGCCAAGCTGTTTTAACAAATGCCTTATTATCAGGTACTTCTCCAAAATCTATCACTTTCCATTGCGATACAGCTGCTAAATATTGCGTAATCATGTACGGATGAGAAAAAACTCTTGTCAATTTGATTGTATTTGTTGCAAGTATGACATCCATATCTTCAGATGTATCATCCTCTTCAATCCATTGCCCTTCCTGTTTCAACCAACCTGTATTTTCATGAATAATAATACTCATATCTTCATTTTCCACATACATCGAATATTGTGGATCAAATTTAAAATCGACATTTGAGGATTCGGTAGAAGTTTGTGCAAATTGTGATCCGGTTTTCGCTGCCAGCATTGTTTCCATCATACAATGGGCGAGCTCACCGCCGTTAATAAGAGCATCCTTCTCAAATTTAATCGTGTTACACTGTTGTGGTGTTTCAAAAGAGGTTGATGTTTCATCATTCGTAGGCTTTGTCGATTCGGTGTTTTCTGGAGATGTTTCAGTAGTGTTTGGGTCGCTATTTTCTTCAGGTGCTGTTGTGCCATTTTCTGAGTTACACGCTGCTAATAAAAATAAAGTCATCATTAGAAAAAGAATGAGTTGAGGCTTGCATTGTACAAGAAGTTTTTCATACAAATTATTGCGAAAGGGTTTCAATCCATTTAGCTCCTTTTTCAACTTGAGTTTATTACTTCTTAATATTATAAATTATTTGAAATTAATAAAACATAAGGAAATAGTCAAATAAATTGTGGAGAGAATCAATACTATAGTAGGATGCGTGGAGGTACAATAGGTGTAGAAAAAATATCTTTAGTGCAAATATGATTTGTTAGAAATATCCCCCTAATTACCACTGTGAATTATGATACTATGTCAAATGGATTTGTCCGCAGTTTTTTTTCAAATTATTTAGTGTTACTTGGAATAGCATTGTGAAAAAAAGTCTGCAATTATAAGGAAATGCGAACTCTATAAAAAGCTCGCATTTTTTGTTTATTAAAGTGCTTCTACTTTTGCTAGGACTTTCGCTAACACTTTGGCCATTTGACCTTTTGTTACGTTTTCTTGTGGCTTTAATAAGTCATTATCGCCACTTACTGCACCAATTTCAATCAGAATTGATACATATGGTTTCGCATAATCAGATACTTTTGAAGCATCCTTGAAGTCACCTGTTAAATCATTAGACGCTTCAATACCTTTCGCTTCTAAAAGTTTACCAACTACTGCAAACATTTGTTGACGTGTGATTATTCCGCCCGGATTAAATGCGCCATTTTCACCATTCATCCAACCTAAATTAGCTAATGCACCTGCACTTCCCGCATACCAAGCACTTGAATTAACATCAGCAAAGCTTTTAGATATTTCATTTAAACCTAGTGCGCGGACTAATGTTCCTGCAAACTGAGCACGTGTCATGTTTGCATTTGGATTAAATTTGCCGTTATCTCCTGTGAAGATACCACGCTGTGCTAACGTTTCAATGTCTGAACGGAATTGGTTGTTGCTAATATCAGTTAAATCTGTGTTCGCATCAACGAATACTAATTCACCAGCTTTATGCAATTGTACAACGATCTTACCGTCTTTAATTGTATATGCTACAGCTTCTAAACCATTTGCAGTACGGATTTTTAATACCTTATTAGCATTTTCAGCAAGAACCGGAATTGTAATTGTAGCTGCTTTCGTATTATTTAATACTGTAGTCGTAATGACTATATTACCTTCTTCATTAATTGATACCACTACTGAACCTTCAGATAATCCATCCGGTAAATCTAACTGGATTAATTTTAGAAGGTCTTGTTCCACACTTGGCGTTTCAGTAGCTACCTCTACTGGCAGTTTTGTTTCAGTCTTATCAGTCGGTGGTGTTACTGTATCTGTTGGTGTTGGAAGAGAGGGTGTTGGTTGTGTCGGCACTGTTGGTGTCGGATTAACTGGCGCTGGTTGCGTTGGCTTTATTTCAACGTCACCATTACCTGGTGATGGGTTAACTGGTGTCGGGGCTGGCGTGACAGTTAATATTGCCGCATTCGATGTTGCGTTTCCTACTGCGTTTGTTACTACGACCGCATAAATGCCTGCATCACCCGCTTGCACATTGTTAATTGTCAAGCTCGCCCTTGTTGCCCCTACAATATCTACTCCATCTTTTTTCCACTGATAGCTTAAAGATGTATCGCTTGTTGCTATAATAGTAAATGTTGCGCTACCTCCCGCTGTTATCGTTTGATTACTTGGTTGCGTTCCAATCGTTGGTGCGACTGGCGCTGGTGTAACTGATAATGTTGCCGCATTCGATGTTACATGTCCTACTGTATTTGTTACTACTACGCTATAGTTGCCCACGTCACTGGCTTGAACATTATTTAATGTCAAACTTGCACTTGTTGCCCCTACAATATCTACTCCATCTTTTTTCCACTGATAGCTTAATGGTACACCACCATCTGCTGTAACCGTAAATGTTGCATTGCCTCCTACTGTTATCGTTTGATTACTTGGATGCATTGTAATTGTTGGTGCAACTGTTCCTACGGTATAGACTTGTCCAACTGTATAACCTGTTGCAATCGCAATTCCAACTCCATTGACTATCCCTGTTCCAGTAGGTTTTAAATCCAATCGAAGTGTGCCCACTCCTGTTATAGCATCAACCGTTACAGCATAGGCAGCCCCGTTACCACTCGCCGATACAATACTACCGGACGCCGTCCCTGTTATTGTTAATGAAAAGTCAGAGCTATCAACTCCGCTTACACTTTCACTAAATGTTACTAGATAGGTGACACTTGTTGCATTTGTTTTTTCATCAAGAGGTAAATGTCGATTAATATTGATTACCTCTGGTGGGGTACCACTAGCTGCTTGTACCCAATTCTTATTTGGAATCATGGTACCAAACGTTAAGAATAAAGCTACTAGTAGCAAAGTTATTTTCTTGAATTTCTTTCCTAACAATTATTGTCCTCCTCTCTACGAATCGGCTGTTTACTCTCAACACACCATCACACATTGCCATTATAATATATTAATTTATATTAATCTTCAGAATTTTTACTCATATGGTATTATTTTTATTTAATTCTATTTAATCTTAATTTCAAATCCTTTAGGGGTTTCAAATAAAAAAATGGACACCTAACCACTTTGGTAAAGGAAGGTTTTGTGATTTGTACTGAATTTAACATATGATGCATTATACGAATATAACTCAAACTGAAGTTTATTAATATTCACTTTTATAAACCGATAGATTTTTAAAATGTCGCTTTATCCTTACTATTGCAACAGTTCACTTTTTCACCACAATGCTAAATCCTAAGATGTCATAAGATCTTTGTCTTTTTATCACCAAACCTTATACCAGAATAGTATTGACTACTTTTCGAAATTATATTAATATTATAACAATTTTCAAATTGAAAGGAATTAAACAGAGAAGTATCTATAAGCAAATAAACAGAACTTATTTCTATTCGTAAATTGCTCATCTATCTGGAAATTATTTTTTGAAAATTAAAAATATTTTAATGCAGTATATTTGGAGGTATTTTGAAATGAAACAAACGACAAAACAATACATAATTGATCGGATGTATAAGGGGTCTCAAGGACTTGCAAACGCTGTTCTTGTCACACTAGGTATTGGCCTACTGATTGAAACGTTCGGAACTTTTACTGGTTGGGAAGGCTTTACAACTATCGGTAAGGCAGCACAACTTATGCTTGCGCCTGCAATTGGTGCTGGTATAGCTTATCAACTAGGTGGAAATACATTAGTTATTTTCAGTGCGATGGCATCTAGTACGATCGGTGCAAATGCCCTTCATATGAATCCGGATGGAGCCTGGATTCTTACTACAGGGCAACCGATAAGTGCCGTGTTAGCTACCATTATTGCTGTTTGGGTTGGAAAACGTATTGCTGGTAAAACGAAGTTAGATATGCTTGCTATTCCATTTTCAGCTATATTGATCGGAGGTGTCGCAGGTGTAGGATTAGCAGCAGTTACTACCCCACTTTTGGAGCAGTTAAGTAGATTTATCGCAAACTCTGTTTCAGGATCTCCTGTGATAGGGTCCATAGTTATCGCACTAGTCTGGAGTATTTTCCTTATGTCTCCGGCCTCTTCTGCAGCGATTGCCATTGCCTTACAACTTGACCCAGTTTCGAGTGCCGCTGCACTGATTGGATGTACGGCTCAGTTTGCCGGATTTACGGCGATGTCTTTTAAACAAAACGATTTTGGTGCCAATATTGCCCAATCATTTTTAACACCAAAAGTACAGTTGCCAAATCTCGTTAAAAACCCACTTCTTGTTATAGGGCCATTTCTATCTTCCGTCATTTGTGCGCCAATCGCGATATTTATGTTTAACTTTGAAGTTCCTTATACATTAGCTGGACTTGGTCTAAACTCATTTATTGCACCTTTAAATATTCTTGCAAACCAAGGTGTGATGGTTCTAATAATGTATATTGTACTAGGCATCATTTTACCAGCGGTCATTTCTCTTACTGTTTATCATTTACTAAAAGCTAGAGGACTAGCTAAGACAGGTGATTTACGTTTGGAAATTCAATAATCTTTAAATTTTTGACACGGATCTTTATCATCTTTTTGTGTCTGACAATCTTTTCTTTTTTCTACATTTAAAAAAAAAGAGTATTAATCCTTCTTGGGACGATACCCTCGTTAATTTTAAGATTAATTAAAACCTTATTAAATCAACTTTCCCCATACTGATTTAACTGAGCTAAACTAGCTTAATTTGGCCAATTCTTTCGACAAGATGGGAGACCAACATCCAAAAAGCCCGCAAACGTTGTTATACAAATAATAAAAAAAGCCAGTTTATCATTAAAATGAACTGAACCCTATTATGTAGACAGTTTAAAAAAAGCGATGTAGCAGTTTCTTATGCTGCAATTAGATGACTTCGGTAAGTTGCCGGAGTCATCTTTTTTAATGTCCATTGTTTTCTC
>NZ_JAXCLE010000034.1:0-12657 GCF_037027585.1 Solibacillus ferritrahens
CCGTTATTTTTAAAATAACATAAAAAATAGTGAAAATAACGGAAGGGATTTCCGTTATTGACCTAAAAAACATGAAATTTCAGGATTTTATTTAAAATAACGGTAAAACGTTCCCTTATTTATCCTAAAATGAGCTACATCATTTAAATAACGGTAAAATCTCCCCTTATTTTAGAATGGCAATTAAAAACTTAATAAGGCACTTTCTGTCCACTAAGGCGTTTTGCCCACTCAAAGTTGGTCGGATGCTTCAGTGCTTTTATTCCACCACTTTATAACGAGGGAAAATTTTCGGATTGGTGGACCTCGCAAAAGGCAATAAAGGCAGTGATAAAGACACGTATCACGTGGTTTTAGCGCTGTCTTGCCGTAGCCCACCAATCAATCAAGTGAAATTTTATTATAAAATCTTCCCCATGTTATGGTGATGAGACAATTTTTTTTAACTAAAATGTATAAAAAATAATAATCGACCTATACTATTAAAGATTTCACTTCCAATCCAACTGACTAGGAGGGTTAACCCGATGAGTGCGAATGATCGTCTCTAAAGGTTCTTCAAAACTGATTATAGCTTAAGCACAAATTTTCATTAGAAAATTAATGTGAAAGCGAGGCAGCGTGTCATGGAGGATGAAAAGTAGTAATCACATGACCTGGAATTTATATTCCAGGTCTCTTTTTGTATTCTGTGATTCATTAATTGCTGAGCGATCTTTAGGGTAACCAATAAAATATTCTATATGATCTGTAAATAGTTCTAATTGTACAATCCTTACGTAAATATAAAATAAGATTATTTTTGTTCTATTATTACTTTGAGGAGTGTAAAACATGAAAACTGCAATTGTGACTGATAGTACAGTTTATTTACCGCTTGAAGAACTTAAACAATATAATATACATGTTGTTCCGATTAACGTTCATTTTAATCATGCTACTTTTGAAGAGGAACTCACACTCAGCGTAGAACAATTTTACGAAATTGTACATACTACTAAGGAATTCCCAAAGACTTCACAACCATCTATCGGTAAATTTGTAGAACTTTATGAAAGATTAGGAAAAGAATATGATGAAATACTGGCAATCCATATATCAAGTGGTGTGAGTGGCACATACGATTGTTCGCTGCAAGCAGCCCAATTGGTCGACAATGTAAAAATCTCTGTATTCGATTCGGAAGTTGCTGCAGGTCCATTGGCGTCATATGTTATTGAGGCGGCTAAATTAGCTGCAAATGGCGCATCTGCCAAGCAAATTTTAGAACGGCTGGAAGATTTAAAAAAATCGCTGGATGCTTATTTTATTGTGGATGATCTCATCCATTTACAAAGGAGCGGACGGTTATCTGTTACGTCATCCGTGATCGGCAGCTTGTTGCAAATCAAGCCGATTTTGCATATAAAAGATAAAAAAATTGCTGTATTTGAAAAAGTTCGGACAAAAAGAAAAGCCGTATTGCGAGTAAGAGGCTTACTACAGCAAGCAGTGGAAACATATGGGGAATTGCAGGCTGTCATTATGCATGCGAATTGTGAGCAGCAAGGTCGCACATGGATGGAAAAGCTGCAAACCACATTTCCGACTGTCCATTTTAAACTCGCCTACTTCGGCCCATCCCTCGTAACACATATGGGTGAAGGTACCCTTGCAATTTCATGGATGAAAAAATAGATAAGGCCAGGACATAGTTCCGCTCATGCAAAAGAGAAATTGCAATGTGATCTGCAACTTCTCTTTTCTTTTATTTTTACTATGAAACCCAAATAAGCTTTTAAGAAATCCAAATTTCCGCTTGAAGTTGTTCGGAGTGAAGGCGGCGACTCCATGGGGACATGCACGTGGGAGAGACTACAGGCTCGAGCCGTGCCCCCAGGAAAGCGTCAGCCGTAACGGAGAACAGCGGCTACAAAGTAGACACTTAATAAAGTAGAATTTAATTTTAACGAGTTATATATTATCGCAATGTAGAAAATAACAACTACCAAATGTTATACTACTAATAGAAAAAGGGGGATTTATTATATGGAAAAAAGAAAGCGAACAATCTTTTGGATTATACCAATTGGAGTTATTGGTGTATTCTTTTACTTTTTTGGTCCGCAAAAAGCAGTTACTGATAATGACTATATTACATACATAAAAGCAACTCCAGTCATAGAAAATAGCACTATTACTACTGGAGATGCCTTTACAAATTATTGTGAAAAAAGCCGCTGGGAATATTTCCAAACGAAAATGATGGAGCATGTCGTTGAATTTAAAGGTGAATGTGAGTATGAAAATTCGGTTCAGCCCATCAATTTGCAGTACGTTGTTGAAAAGGGACAAACAGAATATCGCTTAGGTGCCATGCTAGTCAATGGAGAGCAGCAAACTGAAGAACAACGAACGGCTTTTTTAAATTTATTGCAATAATAGACCAAGTGGATGTGTCATAGCCTCCACTTTTTTTAATATGTCTCCCCTTTTCTCTGCTCCACTATCTTCCTGATTTTAGTAAATAATCGCTGCCGCCTTTTTTTTAGTGCCTCATAAGGAAGACCATATTTATCCGCAACTTCCTTTAAATTTAAGTCTTCAAGAAACAACGCTTTTAGTAAAAACTGTTCATCTTCCTTTAATTTACTAAACCATTCTGGCCACTCAAGACTAGGTTGAATAGCTGGCTGTTGCTCTACATTGGAATATACCTCTTCTTCCACAGAAATCTCACTTTCGCTCACATCAATCGATCTGGAAAGTTCCCGGGTAATTGCATACTTGACTGTCATATAGGCAAACATCGCGAATTCCCCTTTCGTTTTATCAAAGCTTTTAGCAGCTTTCCATAAAGCGATCCGCCCTACCTGCATATACTCTTCAAAATCACGGTAAATTTTCAACTTAAAAATAGCCTTTTTTATTAACTCTTCATGATCGAGAATAATTTGCTCGATTTCCTGCATAAATTCCAATCCTTTAAGCTGTGCACAACCAATATTCCTAGGTAGTACAAACTTAAAAAATTTCGAGAAAACGAGCAAAATGCAGTTTTTACGGAAATAGCACAAAATAAATAATAATTAGCCTAAAAATGCAGTTTTCCTCTATTAAAATCGTCTAAATCGATAATTTCTGCACAATTTTAAAATCGAAAATTTGTGTTGGTATTGACAAAAAACGGCCTATCATGCATGATGCTATTAGAAAAAGTAAAAGCATATTGAAGACGAGTAAGTGGCACTTGGCTAGACAAGAGAGCACATTCCATAGGCTGTAAGAATGGCATAGCAAAACCTACTGAACCTACTTCAACAAGCTCCTAAAAAATAGGCGCCGACTCAGCGTTATGAGATTAAGTGGGATGTATGACTATACATTCAATTTAGGTGGTACCACGGAAACTGCACTTTTCGTCCTAATTTCTAGGATGAAAAGTGTTTTTTATTTGTATGTCATTGGAGGCGTTTTTATGGAAAGAAAACGTGTTGTTGTAAAAATTGGAAGCAGCTCATTAACGAACACTAAAGGTGAGCTCGATTATGAAAAATTTCAGGACCATGTAGCGGCACTTGCAGCACTAAAACAGGCCGGTCATGAAGTTATATTAGTATCTTCAGGGGCAGTTGCAGCCGGGTTCAGAAAGCTGGGCTATTCCTCTAGACCCGTCACACTGAAAGGTAGGCAGGCAGCTGCGGCTGTTGGCCAAAGTGTTTTGATCCAAGCTTATTCAGATGAATTCGACACGTATAAGGTGACACCAGCACAAATATTATTAACCCACTCCGATTTTAGCGATAAACAGCGCTATAAAAATGCGTATGAAACTTTAACGGAGCTGCTGGAACGTTCAATCATTCCGATCATTAATGAAAATGACACAGTTTCGGTTGCTGAATTAACTTTTGGTGATAATGATATGCTTTCTGCTTTAGTAAGTGGTTTAATACATGCAGATCAATTAGTAATTCTGACGGATGTCAACGGATTGTATACGGCCAATCCCCTAACAAACCCGACTGCCGTACGGATAGATGTTATCGAGGAAATTACGGATGAAATGTTAGAATTTGCTTCCGGTTCCGGATCAAAGGTTGGCACTGGCGGTATGCGTTCAAAGCTGGCGGCAGCAAGATTTGCGACTAATGCCGGTGTAGATGTGTTTATCGGTACAGGATGCGGCTCGGAAAAATTAATTGAAATTTTAGAAAATAAAGGGGACGGCACTTATTTTAAATGTAATGAAAAAGCCATTCCCACGAATAAACAATGGGTAAAGCTGACAAAGTCTTCAGGTAAGCTATTTATCGATGAAGGCGCCGTAAAGGCCCTACAATTTGGCGGGAAAAGTTTATTGCCTGCTGGTATATATGCATTTGAAGGTCAGTTTGAAAAAGGTGATGTTGTTGAAGTTTATGACCGCCATACATGCATCGGACGCGGCGAAGTGATGTATTCGTCATCTGAATTAGAGCTCGCGATGGGTAAACAGACCGCTGACCTGATGCATGTACCAATTGAAGTTATTCACCGGAATCAATGGGTAAAAATATAAGGAGGTAGGATTATGACAAAAGTAATGGCAAATGAAGTTATTGAAAAAGGAAAGCGCGCTAAAAAGGCAAGCTACGAAACAAATGTAAAAGATACATCCGAAAAAAACAAAGCTTTGGAAAGTATTGCGCATCAGCTCTTGACTGACATGGACATAATCCTATCTGAAAATAGTAAAGATATAATTTCCGGAAAAGAAAATGGATTAGACGATGCCACACTTGATCGTATTCTATTAAATGAAACGCGTATCAAAGCGATGAGCGATGCCATCATCCAGCTTATTCAACTGAAAGATCCAGTCGGTGAAATCCTTGAGGAAATTACGAAAGAAAATGGTCTTCACATTATAAAAAAACGTGTACCAATAGGTGTTATCGGCATGATATATGAAGCAAGACCGAATGTAACAGTCGATGCTGCTACACTTTCATTAAAAACAGGCAATTCGGTTCTATTACGTGGAAGCTCTTCAGCGAAATATTCCAACATGGCCCTAGTTGCATCTATTCACCGCGCTTTAGAAGCAGTGAACTACCCTACCGATGCTGTATTGCTCATTGAAGATACGAGCCGCGAAACTGCAAAAGCACTATTTACATTAAACGAATATTTAGATGTTCTCATTCCACGAGGCGGTAAAAAATTGATTGATTTAGTAGTTCGCGAATCAACAGTCCCAGTTTTAGAAACAGGGGCCGGCAACTGCCATATTTATTTGGATATTTCAGCTAATGTTGAGATGGCCAAATCAATAGTGAAAAATGCAAAAACACAGCGCCTTTCTGTATGCAATACCGCGGAAAGTCTGCTTATTCATAAGGATTTTTTCAATATTCATGGGAAAGATTTTTTACATTTCCTGCATCATGAGCTCGGAATTAAAATTTATGGCGACGAGCATGTGTGTGAATTATTAAGTGACGCAATTCCTGCTGAGGACGAGCACTATGCTGAGGAGTTTCTTGATCTAACATTAAGTATAAAAGTCGTGGAAGATGTTTTCGAGGCCGTCCATCATATTAATCATTACGGAACAAATCATTCTGAGGCAATTATTACAGATAATGTACAAAATGCAAATGTATTTTTAAATTCTGTTGATGCCGCTGCCGTTTATCATAATGCTTCCACCCGCTTTACAGACGGCTTTGAATTTGGATATGGTGCTGAAATCGGCATTTCAACACAAAAATTGCATGCTCGTGGACCTATGGGGTTACCTGCATTAACTTCTACCAAATATTTCATTCATGGTAACGGTCAAATTCGACAATAATTGCTGTTTACAGAAAGTAGGTTCCCACTATGAATGTCGGCTCAATGATTAAGCTCACTATTTCTATGGCTATTTTCGGTTCCATTGGTTTTTTTACTACTCAGACAGGCTTACCTGCTGTGGAACTCGTGTTTATCCGCTGCATTTGCGCAACTATCTTTTTAGGAGCGCTCTGGCTAATAACTGGTGGACATAAAACAGAAGTTTGGGAAAGAAAAGAAGTATTAAAGACTTTATTATGCGGTATATTTATCGTCCTGAACTGGGTGTTTTTATTTAAGGCATTTGAAGCAATGTCTATATCGATTGCGATTTCCATCTATAATCTAGCACCTATATTTGTATTGATGTTAGGTTCTGTCTTTTTGGCGGAGAAAATGGGAATACGTTCAATTTGTGCGACAGTCATCTGTTTTTTTGGAAGCATCCTTATAGTTGGCATCGATAGTTTTACAAGTATTGCACAATTTATGAATTCCGGTTTTGTATGGGCATTGCTATCAGCGATATGCTATGCATTAACAATGTTTACGAGTAAAACGATTCAGGGCATGTCGTCCTATGCGTTAACTTTCATCCAAACCATTGTAGGGATCGTCATACTGTTTCCATTAAGTGATTTTACTGCATTTAATAATTTAACGAATACGAACTGGCTATATATACTCGGAACAGGATTTATTCATACTGGATTTGTCTACTACTTGTTTTTTGACAGTATACGAGATTTACCGACAGTTATTGTATCTGTACTTGTTTTTGTAGATCCTGTCGTAGCTATTTTACTCGATGCCATCTTCCTGTCATTCCGACCCAGCTTCTTGCAAGTAGCCGGTATTATACTTATTTTCGGCAGTATTTTTTATACCGTTCTTTATCCCCCGCAACATGCCGAAACTGTGAAGTCAAATAGTTCCTAAGAACAAAAGCGCTAAAGAGCCCGTTCAACTTCGAGTGGGCAAAACGCAACAACCTTATGGCATGCCCACAATGACTCACATCGTGTGAGCCTCAAGACGTTGGAGGGCCCGACGCAAAAGTAAAAGCGCCACCATTTTTGCACGGAGCGACCTAATGGTGCGAGGAGGTGGCACTTTAGCCTAGCCGTGGACAACATTTTATTTCAAAGTTATCCATAATGCCAAAATCTATAATTTCCTTAACAAAAATAAAACTCTAACTAGTAAGGTGAAGCATCACTCATACTAATTAGAGTTTTTTGTTATCTGAATTGAGCCAATTGTTTTGGAACCAATATTTTATCTGCAAACCAAATATCCTGAAGCTTCGATTTATCGCCGATAAAAATAACGACAATTTCAATCATTTTCAATTGTTTATACTGTGTAACAGCTTCCTTCCATTCTTCTTCCTGCGGGAAATTTTCAAACAATAGTTCATTGCATAACAAATAAACTTTTCCACCACTGCTATGTGATAGTCCAAGTTTCAGCAACGTAAAGGCATAATTAATTACACTTTTAAAATCAACTGGTTGCAGTTTATTATCATAAGTATTATTAAATCCAACATAATCATTAAAATCTATCTTTCCGTTAAGTGCAATCATTTCTTGGTCGATGCTTTGTGCAAAAGGCACATAAACAAAATTATGTTCATTTTTTTGCGAGAATTCAGCTACTGCCAATGCCAGTGCTGTTTGTAAGTTTATACTTTTTCTCATTGAAATATCTTTTTGAACGCAAAACACATATGTACTTTTAGAATCCAGACCAATCTTCAGAAATTGCTCTGACTGAAATTTCGATTTCCAGAATAACACTTCTGAAAAATGTTTCGATTCCAGGAAATCCATCATTTTTTTTAAATTCTCATTACTAATAATATCCCAAACTTTTTCACCAAATAACTGCTCTACCGCATGGGTTTCTTCTAATATTTCTTCAATGATTTGATCATATACTGTATTAAACTTATATAAATTTACATACCAGTTGCTTTGAACTTTTAACAGTATTTCCTGCTGTAATAATAGTTCCCCAGTTATAGCAAGATCGATGTCCGATGAGTATTCTTTTTTTATAGTTTCTAGCTTCAGCGTTTTACCAAGGGCTGTAATATAGTTTTTTTCAATTTTTTTTATTATATAGAGAGATATGAGAAACTTCTTGACTGAAGAGTTGGTTAAATATTCAAATTGCATTTTTTCCAAATTTCTAGAAGCAAAAAACTCCAGGATAAAAATTCGCCAATCCTTTAACCTCACGTTATCTTCAACGATATTTAGCTCATATTTTTGCCCTGTTTCGAAAAGCGACCATAAGTCATGGAAATATAAATAAAAATCACTGCTTTTTAAAAAAATACGATCTTCAAAGTAAGTGGAATACAATAATTTTAGTAATGCTTCCTTTCGCTCATTCTCCAAACCGCTCGAATTTTCCAATAATAACTCCATATTGCTTGAATCACCTTTCAATTTTTATAATATTAAATATATACTAATTTATAAAAAATTTCCATTTAATCTATAAAAAAACATTGGAACAAATTAAATAATACTGACTAAAATCCTATTTGTATTAACAATGGATAAAACGTAAAAAAGCGCCGCAAAATTGCGACGCTCATAGGCTTCTTTCAAACCTTTCCCACTAACATTTCACTTACGACTCTCTGTCATTTGCTTCCATACAGATCCTTTTGCCTCTTCCCCGCCTTCAATACGGGCTAAAGCCATTTTCGCCTGTAGCTTCACTTCAAATTCTTTATCCTCACTTGCTATTTTTAATGCGTCAATCGCCTGCTCTGTGCCGGCCTCATACAAATACATGGCTGCTCGCCAGCGTACTAGTTTATTTTTATCGCCGAGTGCTGCAATCATCGCCTGTTCAAATTCAGGTAATCCTAAATCACTCATACAGTCACCTGCTGTACGGCGAACAGCTGCACTTTTATCATTTAATGCCTTCGTTAAAGCAGGTACTACCGCCGCATCTTCAATCATCCCTAAATAAACTGTCGCAAGTCGGCGAACAGACATCTGTTCATCTTCTAGAGCTTTTTCCAATAACGGAATATCCTTCACTTCCGGATCTGGTAGTTGATCAAGTAGTTGGAAGCGTTGCTGCCAATCTTCCACTTGCTCATATTGTCCTAAAGACACTTCTTTTCTCTCTTGCGCGGCTGTTACCACTTGTTCATTGGCTGACTGGACAATTGTTTCAACACGATCTTGCGGATAAAGTGCATCTACTTCTTTCAACACTTCCTGTGCCACTTGTTCCTTATCTCCGTATCGAACACCAAAGTCCACCCATTTACGTTCGAAAATATAGTTTTCATCTGCTACGCTAAACTGAAGACGTTTAAATGCTGTTGTAAAACGGTCTCCTGCACTAATTCGTACTTCTCCTTCACCGTCAAATGCTTTAATTTGCAGCGGAATCGCTTTATACATTTGTACATGGACATTTACTTCACCGTAATGCTCATTGAGCTCAAACTCTGTGCTTTCAGTTGCCTCTCCACCAATAGCACGGCGAATATCGGCTAAAATATTTTCCCATGCATATTTGGCATTGCGTTCAATCGCCAAAAAGTTCGATACATGATAGATACCTTTTACGCCTTCCACGGCAAAAATGCTCTGTAACTCAGGTGAAGCTTCCACAATATTATCTTTCGTGTAATTAAAGCTTTTGCCAAATGGCAGATCCTGATCAATTATTACTTTCATTGAATTTGGGCTTGGTGTCGGTTCAATTGATAAAATTTTCATTTTTATGCTCCTATCCATTTACTATTTCGTCTAAATAGCTCCAACGCTCAATCAACTGTTCGTACTCTAAATTATTTTGTTCCAAATCTGCTGTCAATTTCTGAAGTATTGTAAAATCAGAACCCGCCGTCGAAATCTCTTCTTCTAAAAGCATTATCTTTTCTTCCATTTTTGCGATGGATTCTGTTATAGTTTCCCACTCTTTTTGTTCTTTAAATGACAACTTTTTCTTTTCATTTTTTTGCTTTTCTACTTTTGGCTTTTCCTGCTTTAATTCCTTTACTTCCTGCTGGAGCTCCGATTCTCGTTTCGCTAAGTAATCAGTATACACATCCAGACTTTCTGATACACCGCCCTTGCCATCTAAAATCCAAAGTTTTTTGGCAATACGGTCTAAAAAGAATCGGTCGTGACTAATTGTAATGACGACACCCGGGAAATTTTCGATAAAGTCTTCCAGCACGCCCAATGTTTCGATATCTAAATCATTTGTTGGTTCATCCAATAGCAATACATTCGGCTGCTCCATCAATAGGCGCAATAAATGCAGGCGTTTTCGCTCCCCACCCGATAATTTGCTTATCGGTGTCCCGTGGGAATTAAGCGGAAATAGGAAGCGCTCCAGCATTTGGGAAGCAGAATATCGTACACCTTCAGAATCCGTAATGTCATTGGAAGCTTCACGAATATAATCAATCATTCGCGCATTTTCATTCATCGGCGGCAATGTTTGCTTAAAGTGAAGAAGCTTCACTGTGGAGCCGACAATTACTTCTCCTGCATCAGGCTCAATTTCGCCTGCAAGCATATTTAATAGTGTAGATTTACCGTAGCCATTTGCTCCGATTATCCCTATTCTATCTCCTGACTGCAATAGGAATTGGAAGTCCTTAATAATAGTGCGATCTCCGTATGCTTTGGAAATGCCGTCAGATTCCAGCACTTTTTTTCCTAAACGCGTTGTCGCTAGTCCTAACTCTAAGTCAGTTTGGTCATTTGAACGGTCAATCGAATCGTCCAACGTTTCAAAACGCTGAATACGAGCTTTCTGTTTTGTCGTACGTGCTTTTGCGCCACGTCGAATCCATTTTAGTTCGGCACGATATCGATTTCTCATTTTTGCCTGTGATGCCGCGTTCATCTCTTCACGAATTGCCCGCGCTTCAAGGAAATCTCCATATGAACCAGTATGGCGATATAATGTTTTATCTGCCAGCTCGTATATATGAGTAGCCGTTTCATCGAGGAAATAACGATCATGGGTAATGAATATAACAGCCCCTTTTAATCGTGACACCATCTCCTGCAGCCATTCTGTAGATGCCACATCCAGATGGTTTGTTGGCTCATCCAATAGATAAAGGTCTGCTGGCTCAATTAATACTTTCGCCAATGCAACACGCTTTTGCTGACCACCAGAAAGCTCCGTTACATTTTTATCAAACATATCAATACCAAGCTTTGTTAACGCTTGTTTTGCCAATGCATTTACGTCCCATGCATTATCAGTATCCATTTGTAGCTGAAGACGGAATAGCTCGTTTTGCAATTTTTCTGATTGCGGATTTTGTGATAATGCCGCAACAGCTTCTTCATACGCACGGTTTAATTGTAAAATTGGAGAATCTCCATCAAATACCGCCTGCAATACTGTTATATCAGTTGAAAACTGGGGATCTTGCTCCAAATAGGCTATGCGGTATTTATTCGGGTGGTCAAAGTCCACTGTATCCGCATCCTGCTTTTTAGCCAGAATGGATAATAATGTAGACTTTCCTGTTCCATTAATGCCAATTAAGCCTGCACGTTCCCCTTCATATATTGTGAATTCAATATTTTGAAATAGCGTTTTATCGCCTACTGTTTTTGTTAAATTTGATACGATTAAATGACTCATAAAATCCCGTCTCTTTCTTTTTTTAGCTGATCTAAAAATTGTACCATATAGTTGTGGCGCTCTTCAGCCATTTCGCACCCTTTTTCTGTTACCATTAAATCCTTTAATAATAATAGTTTCTCATAAAAATGGGTCACACTTGCCGTTGATTGACTACGATACTGGTCTTCAGTCATTTGAAAACGCACTTCTTCTGAATCATCATACAACTTGCGCCCTTTTGCACCACCATATGCAAAAGTACGTGCAATTCCTACGGCACCTATAGCATCCAGGCGATCTGCATCCCGTACAATTTTCGATTCAATTGTTGTCGCCGGTAACTCATTGCCCCCATTAAAAGATACTTCTGCAATAACTGTTTGAATATGCTTTCTTTCTTCTGCTGTTAATTTCAGTTCATTTAAAATCCGCTCTTCGTTTGACTTGTCAGTTGTATATTTTGAATCACTTACATCATGTAGCAGTACAGATAAGCAAACTATTTTTTCATTTGCTGAAGGTTCAGTTTTTAAAATTGCCAATGCGTTATTATAGACACGCTCAATATGCTGGAAATCATGACTTGCATCCATTGATTCATATATTCCTTTTACAAGCTTTTCACATTGCTGTAACTGTTCTCTCATATATCATTCACCATTTCCAAATTAGATTATTTTACCTTTTCATTTTAACATGTAACACAATTCGTACATAAGTTATTAGCATGCCATTCTATAAGTTCCGCCTAAAAACTCTTTTCTCAATATAGGACTTAATGAAACTTTTTGTCAAAAATGTGAACATATCTATTGAATTATACAAATATTAAACATATAATAGCATTACAGAACCACAAAACAGAAAAAAGGGGTGTGTTATTTATGCAACGAATAATGCAAGCGGTTACACCAAATATGAATGAAAACCAACGAAAAGGCCTAATCGTCATTTCTCCAATACTAATCGGGTCAGTAGCCTATGGTGCAAGCGCAACTTTTATGATTGTGACTAACCTGTTCCAAATTATGTTTTAAAGGACTAAAGCCAGTGATTAATAATAATTTTCTAAACAAAAGAAACGCATTCGCATAATATTGAACTGAACCCTATTATGTAGACAGTTTAAAAAAAGCGATGTAGCAGTTTCTTATGCTGCAATTAGATGACTTCGGTAAGTTGCCGGAGTCATCTTTTTTAATGTCCATTGTTTTCTCG
>NZ_JAXCLE010000035.1:0-12123 GCF_037027585.1 Solibacillus ferritrahens
AATGATTTATACATAAACACGACCCCAAAATTGGAGTCGTTTCATCAAAACTAGTTACCTAAATATGCATTTAACATCCAAGTATGCTTCTCTAAGCTTTGATATTGTGCGTTCAGCATATCTTCTGTACGGTCATCGCCTTCTTCAGATGCTGATTCCATTGCTTTTTCCAGTGCATTCATAATCGTGTTGAAATCCTCAATTAATATTGAGACCATTTCTTGAGTCTCTTCTTTACCAGTCGCTTCTTTAATTAAAGAAATGTCTAAATGCTCCTTCAATGTTGCGACAGGCTTGCCTCCCTTAGTTAAAATACGTTCGGCAATTTCATCTAGATTAAGCGTTACTTCGTTATACAACTCTTCAAATTTCGTGTGTAATGTAAAGAAAGATGGTCCATTTACATACCAGTGGTAGTTATGTAACTTAGTGTACATCACCGACCATGTTGCTACTAAATCGTTTAAATGTGTGTTTAATTGTTTCTTAGCCATAAACTTTCACCTCATAATTTATATTTAAAATTTCAAAAGAAATTTTAATCCTGGATTATAGTGAAAAGATAAAGATTTTTCACTTATATTTATATTATAACCGTTCGTCCACTTGTTAAAACCTTATAAATTCGACGATTATACAAATTTAGCCGCGCTTTTTCATGTACAATAGTAAGGAATGAACCGGTTAGGGTGCTAATTTACTGTGCCGGTTAAATTAGTTGAGGTGAAAAAATGAGCTTACCAATCGTATTAATTATCATCATTACCATTATGGGTATTTTTGCATTCTCCATAATTTTACTTGCTAGAAAAAACAACGTATCATTAAAGCAAACGATTGATGCAAAACCAACCAATACCTATAAAAATGGAGAGCAAAAATAGCTATGAAAAGAATATTTATTGGGCTAATACGGGTTTATCAAAAATATATTTCTCCTATGAAGCCCCCATCGTGCCGATTCCATCCGACTTGTTCGAGCTATGGTATTGAAGCAGTTCAAAAACATGGTGCTTTTAAAGGACTAATCATGACCATAATTCGTATTTTAAAATGTCAGCCACTTCATCCTGGAGGTTTTGATCCGGTACCTGAAAAATGGCCTTCGAAAAGAAAATAACTTTCGGAGGCTTTTTATATTGTTTTTTTTCTTTTAATATTGTATGATTGAAAATGTTCAAAAACACAAATCGTAATTGTTACTATTTAAGGAGATTTACTATAATGAAAAAATGGCTTTCTATTATTTCAATGCTTACATTTATTCTGTTATTAACTGCTTGCAGTAAAGACAATGAAGCACCTGCCGAAACAGACAATACTCAATCGAATAATGATACTCTATCCATCTATACGACAGTTTATCCATTGCAATACTTCACAGAGCGTATTGGAGGCGAATTTGTAGATGTGGCTTCTATTTATCCTGCAGGTGCAAACGAGCACTCATTTGAACCAACGCAAAAGGATATGATGGCATTAGCTGATTCTGATTTATTTTTCTTTATCGGTCTTGGGCTGGAAGGCTTTGTTGAAAAAGCTAAAAAGACATTGGAAAATGAAGATGTGAAATTAGTTGCAACTGCGGATGGTGTAACAGAAGAGCAATTGCATATTTCGACTGGTCATACACATGCGGAAGCTACTACAGAACACGATGATCACGGTCATAATCATGACCATGATGAAGAAGATGAAAGTGATAAAGATCCTGCTCATAACGATCATGATGCACATGTTTGGCTATCCCCTATTATTTCGCAACAATTAGCCTTAACGATTAAAGAAGAGTTAACTAAGGCTTTACCTGAACATGAAGCAACTTTCAATGAAAACTACGAGCAATTAGTAGCGGATTTAGATACACTGCATTCTGAATTTGAAGAAATGGCTAGTGCTACTACTAAAAAAACGTTCTTCGTCTCACATGCAGCGTTTGGCTATATTGCCGGACATTACGGATTTAATCAAGTACCGGTAGCAGGCCTCAATTCGCAAAGTGAACCTTCACAAAAAGAATTGACTTCAATTGTGGACTTAGCTAATAAAGAAGGCATTGAATACATTTTCTTTGAGCAAAATGTTTCATCGAATTTAACTGAAGTTATTCAAAAAGAAGTAAATGCAAAAACATTAACTTTGCATAATTTGAGCGTGCTTACAAAAGAAGATGTTCAAAATAACGAAGATTACTTCTCATTAATGCGAAAGAATATTGAAGTATTAAAACAAGCATTATCAAAATAATATAAATGGGGCGGGACGTAACCCCAAAATGCCATTATTCTCCTTGAGAAAAATGGCGTTTTTTTCTGGCATAAAAAATTGATTTCCATTCCGGGACGCTTTCCGCGGGCACGGCCTGAGCCTGTAGTCTCAGGCGTCGTGCTGTTCCCGCAGGAGTCGCCCTCCATTCCAATCAATTTTTAAAGTATCCGTTTTTTAATAATGGTCTTTTCCTTATCCAATAAAAATTCTAATTCTATCCCAGCCCCATGAAATACCTCATAAATCATCCAGTAAGAGAAGCAAATTTCTTCTTAATAGCTTATTTGACCCGCTTCGAGGCAATTGGGTAACAAAATGAACTTGTTTAGGGACTTTATAATTTGCTAAATTCAACTCGCAAAATTCTATTATTTTCTGTTCGGATATTTTTTCTTTTAAAACGACAAATGCTACAGGTACCTGCCCCCACCTATCATGTTCCATCCCGCAAACTCCGGCTTCCTTTATGTTAGGGTGCGCGAGTAGTACATTTTCAATTTCGGCAGGATATATATTTTCGCCACCTGAGATAATTAAATCGCTTCGACGGTCAACTACATACAAATAGCCTTCTTCATCCAAATAGCCAACATCCCCTGTATGAAGCCAGCCATCAATTGTTGTTGGTTTATGTTTGAACTGACCAATATATTTTGGCGTGACATGTGGTCCGCGTATTAGTATTTCTCCAATTGGCTCTCCATCTTTAGCATCAATTCTTATGTCATTAAAAAACAATGGTTTACCTGCAGAACCGATATGTGTCATTGCATCTTCATTTGCTAATGTAGCAGTTTGGGATGCGGTTTCAGTCATACCGTATGTTTGCGCAACACGCAAATTTAATTTTTCTGCTCGTTCTAAATAACCGATTGGCACCGGACCACCACCTGCTAACATAGTAGAGAATTCAGGATGGGCTTTTTGACCAATGCGTTCCATTTCAGACAATATATTTTCCAACATAACCGCAACGACTGACATTTTCGTCACTGTACCTTTGATGATTTCCTGTGCACATTTTTTGGCATCAAATTTTTCATATAAACGTATTTTCATCCCGTACAGTAATGATCGGACTACAATTGAAAAACCACTTATATGAAAAATTGGAACAGTACAAAGCCATGTATCCTTCTCCGAAATCCCTAAATTTAATGCAGAACTAATTGCGCTTGAACTATGGTTTGAAACAGTTTGACAAACTCCTTTCGGAAAGCCTGTTGTTCCGGATGTATACATTATTGTTAGAGCAAAATCCTCATCCCATTGTGTTGCAATGTCATATTCGGATTCATGTGTTTCATATAGCTGAGAAAATGGCACAATTCGGGCATCATCAGGAAGTTTGGCAAGCTCCTCATCAGCCACTAGGATTGTGTCTACTTCTGCATCCTCAATTTGATACGTAAGCTCCTTCTTTGCTAACCTGCTATTTAGTAAAACGACTTCACAATGTGCCTGCATACATGCATATAGCAGTTCAACTAAAGCCGGTGTAGACGGAGCTAAAACTGCAACCCGTTTACCATTTGTTAATTGGAGAGTATTTAATTTATAAGCTAAGCGAACTGATTGTAGGTAGAGCTCATTAAAGGTCCACTCTTGGTCATTAAAGCTTAGTGCAACGCGATTCGGTGTTAAATAGGCACGTTGCTTAATCCAGTTTGGCTGCATGCCCTTTCCTCCTATCATAAAGAAAGGGATGTCCAAAGTTTATTAGGACATCCCTTTCGAATTATTATACGAACAAATCAAGGGAAACGAGGGAATTGACCGAAGTCAGGTTTACGTTTCTCTTTAAATGCATCGCGGCCTTCTTTTGCTTCATCAGTTGTGTAGTAAAGAAGTGTAGCATCACCAGCAAGTTGTTGGATACCAGCTAAACCGTCTGTATCTGCATTCATGGCAGCTTTTAAGAAACGTAATGCTGTTGGAGACATTTCAAGCATCTCTTCACACCATTTTACAGTTTCATCTTCCAATTGCTCATATGGTACTACAGTGTTTACTAAGCCCATATCAAGTGCTTCTTGCGCATCGTATTGACGGCATAAATACCAAATTTCACGAGCCTTTTTATGACCTACAATACGTGCCAAGTAGCCTGATCCATAACCCGCATCAAATGACCCTACTTTAGGACCAGTTTGTCCGAAGCGTGCATTTTCAGCAGCAATTGTTAAATCACATACTACGTGTAATACGTGACCGCCACCAATTGCATAACCAGCAACCATTGCTACGACTGGTTTAGGAATTTTACGAATTAACGTTTGTAAATCCAAAACATTTAAGCGAGGAATATTATCATCACCTACATAACCACCGTGGCCGCGTACTTTTTGGTCACCGCCTGAGCAGAATGCATGCTCGCCTTCACCTGTTAAAATAATTACGCCAACTTTTTCGTTATCGCGCGCACGTGTAAACGCGTCAATTAGTTCCGCTGTAGTTTTTGGACGGAATGCATTACGAACTTCCGGACGGTTAATCGTAATTTTTGCGATACCGTTATAGAATTCATACTTAATATCTTCATAAGTATGTAAAGATGTCCATAGACGTTGCTTTGTCATATATATTGCCTCCTAATTTGAGTTATGAAATCGTTTCCTTTACTATTGTAGCAAACTTTGTTGGATTTTCCACATGAATTGCGTGACCAACTGCTGGAATTATGATGTGATTAGCTTTTACTATTTGTTTTTGCATTTCGTTGTTTAATTGCACAAATTTTTCATCTAGAGCACCGGTTATAAGAGTAACAGGCATCGGTAACGTAGTAAGAGGCTTTCCCCAAAGTTCAGGCATTACTCCTGTCCCCATGCCGCGTAAACTATTTGCAAGTCCAATTTCACGCTGTTGTACTCGCTCTTTTCTTATCTCCTGCTGCACACTAGCAGGCAAAAGCTTTTGTGAGGCAAAAAGAGGAATGTCTTCCCACTTATTCACGAAAGATTCTATCCCATTTACGACAATTTTCTCAGCAAGGGCATCGTCTGCCATTTTTCGTATTGTTCGCTGCTGCTCTTCCACTAAGCCAGGGGAAGCGCTTTCCAGCATTAAATGGGTTATTTGGGATGGATAGCGAACTGCATAGCTTAAAGCTACACGTCCTCCCATTGAATATCCTAATAACACGAATTCCCCAAGATTTAAGACACGAAATAATTCGTTCAGTAGTTCGATCTGAAATGTCATTGAATATTGCTTTTCAGTTAATGGAGCAGCAGTCTGTCCATGGCCGATTAAATCTACCGCAATACAGCGAATGTTTGTTGGTAGCTGCGCAATCACTCTATGCCATGTTTTCGTACTCCCGGTAAAACCATGCAATAGAACGATTGTTTGTTTAGCATCCTCATTCCATTGTTCCACATACACATCTAAACCTTTTACAGCGAATCGAGCCATTGTTCAATCACCTCGTTTATACGTGTCCACAATAGACGATGCTGCTTTACATTTTCTTCGCGATCGGTAAACACCTCAATTAGTTTTAAAGAGGCTTGTTTATTTGTTGCCAATGTATTTATAAGTTCAGCTTTTGTTTTTACTTTTTCGTATTCCATATTGTACATGCTAGCAACTTGCTCGAACGTTAACTCGGTCGGTGTCCCGAATAAATCCTCATAGTGTGCCTCTACTTTTGACTGAGGTAAATATGAGAAAATTCCACCTCCGTCATTATTCATTACGATCACTGTTAAATCACATTGCTGATAACGGCTTGCAATGAAAGCATTAGTATCATGCAAAAATGCTAAATCTCCAATCAGTAAATATGTTTTACGCATTTTACGTCCATTACTAAAGCCAAGTGCAGTAGATGTCACTCCATCAATTCCATTGGCCCCTCGGTTTGCGAAAATTTGAACTGATCGATTAGTTGAAAGTAAAAAAGTATCTATATCACGAATCGGCATACTGCTGCTTACGAATATGTCAGCTTCTTCCTCAATATTTGCCAGCAGTGATTGAACCATTGCCCCTTCATCGTCAGCATAATCACTATATTTTTCTATGACATCCGATGCGAGTAAATCGGCCATTTTCCAAAACTGAAAATATTCTATTTCAGCTACAGAATGCTGTAGCTCAATTTCACCTAGCCACTCCCCTGGAAGCGCATGAATAAAGTGCGTGGACATATGTGTAGAGTCTCTATACATTGGGTCCTCGTCGATAATAATATAGTTTTGCGGATTTACCTGTACGATAAATTGCATTAAAAATTTCGATACCGGCTGTGCACCGAATCGAATAACCGTTTGTGGACGAACATTTTGTTTGAAACGCTCATTTTTCATCAAGGCATCATATGTAGCAATTGCATATATTTGGCAATCTTCAGGTACTTCTGTGCGTAGATTTGATAAGCTTTCAATCATTACTGGCCACTTTACTTCACGGATAAAGTTCCATAAATGTTCGGTATCCGTTCCTAATGGCAATTCCCCTATAATAATCATTCCATTAGTTGTTCGTTCCAAAATATGTGTTAACTCCGTAATCGCTTGCTTTGAAGGTGTAAGCTCATTTGTATAACTTTTTACATAGCTCGACTTCGGCAGCACATCTTTAAAATCAATCATTAACGGTTCACGGAATGGAATATTCAAATGTACCGGTCCATATGGTGCAGTTGTTGCAATATTTAACGCACGTACAGTATGACGCTCAATAAATGGCAACGTTTGCGGCGCGTTGTCTGGAATCGGGAATTCAGCTGACCACTTTACGTTTTCGCCGTAAAGTCGTACTTGATTAATCGTTTGTGGTGCGCCCACTTCTCTTAATTCATGCGGACGATCAGCTGTTAAAACGATTAAAGGCACCCTTGCATATTTTGCTTCGACAATTGCCGGGTAGTAGTTTGCTGCTGCCGTACCTGATGTACATAATAATACAACGGGTTTCGCCGTAGCTTTTGCTAAACCAAGCGCATAAAAAGCAGCTGCCCGCTCATCTACCTGTCGATGCATCTCCAGCTCCTTTGTTGAAGCAAAGGCATAGGCAAGCGGAGTGGAGCGTGAGCCAGGACTTATCACGACTTGCTCTACTCCGGAAGCTACTAAAGCAGATACAATTTGATAAACATAATTCGATAGTATTTCACGCTCATTCATGTAATTGACCTCCAAGTGCTCGCAGCATCGGACGGAATTTCACGAGCGTCTCTTCATATTCGGATTGTGCTTCTGAATCCGCTACAATCCCACCACCTGCATATAAGTATGCTTTATCCTGTACTAAAGCAGCCGAACGAATCGCAACCGCGAACTCCCCGTTTCCATCTGCATCAAGCCAACCAATAGGCGCTGCATAAAGTCCTCGATTCATTGGCTCATACGCACGAATTATCTTCATCGCTTGTTCACGTGGCACACCGCCTAATGCTGGAGTTGGATGTAAATGTTTCACCAGCTGTAAAATCGTTGCTTGTTCATTTAGAATACCTTCAACAGGCGTATATAAATGCTGAATATCTCTGATTTTCAGAAGCTTCGGTCCATGTGGTACTTTTACCTCGGAACAATTCTTTTCAAATGTCTCAGTAATCATTTCTACGACATAATGATGTTCACCAAGATTTTTCATATCATTTAATAAGTTTTGTCCCAGTGCTTCATCGGCTTCAGCAGTTGAACCGCGCTTTATCGAGCCAGCGACACACGAAGAATAGGCTCGTCCATTTTCGACTTTTACTAAGCGTTCTGGTGATGCACCATAAAATAATAGATCCCCATGCTCTAAGCCAAATAGATAGCTTTCTGGTTGCTCATGTACAACATGCGATAAAATTTGAGGTGATGTAATCGCTTCCTTAAATTGCAATGCTAAAGAACGCGCAATAACTACCTTTTGCGCTTCGTTATCTTTTATTAAACTTGTCACTTTGTGAATGGAATTTAAATACTCTTCCTTGAACGGCTCCATATAGCTCGTCATCGTCGGCTTTGCATATGTTTTAACTTCTTTTACTTGTGCTGCATGAATAAGCTCATCACGCTCTTTACGCAATGCCTCAAATGTATTGGCGCTATTTGTCTCATCTGTAATGTAGTTAATTGTTACATATGCTTTATCATTTCGAATGACTAACTGATGGGTTGCTACAGTAAAATAGCTTTGTGGGAAGTTTGTCCATTCTGCTGATACTTCATTTTGTGGGTCAAATGTAAAACCACCAAAAAGAATAGGCTGTAAGTGCCGATCTTCCTGAACAATTTGACTAGTTAGCTTTTTCCAATGTTGTTCAACCAAATCAAAACGAGCGTCGGATGCATTATTTTCTATTGTATATGCATGACCTAAACCGACTAATGTGAAGGTTTTTTCACGATTTTGCCAGTAATTTCTTTTTCCTTTATATTTCTTTTCTCCCGCTGCAAAAAATGCTAACGCGGATAAACGACTTACTTCGATTGTTTCTATATAAAAAATTTGTTTTGAATTTAAGCCTACTTCAATTTCAGTGGCGTTGTACCACTTGTGTTGCATGAAAATTCCCTCCGTCATGTTGCAAATTCACTAAATATGATGCAATTACCACACTTTTTAATACGTGCAAAAATTTTTATAATTTGCTCAATTTATTTGCGTTCGTTCTCTAAATAATACCTCTCCTATCATACCATTTTTCAAGCAATCGTTACATGTATTCATGCTTCACTCTGTTCTTTTTGTTGTAATTGCTTTACAATAGTTTAGATAATTGTATTTGGTAAGGAGCGTTTTTTTTATGACAAAAGTCGTTGAAGCGGACAAAGGGTTTAAAGTTTGGTGGCATTTAACACGTCCCCATACATTAACGGCTTCATTTGTACCAGTATTACTAGGTACTTCAATAGCACTTGCAATAGACCATGAAACAATTCATTTTGGATTGTTTTTTGCAATGCTTATAGCTAGTATGCTCATTCAGGCAGCTACAAATATGTTCAATGAATATTATGATTATAAGCTTGGACTGGATAATGAAAATTCAGTCGGCATTGGAGGCACAATTGTCCGTCATGGTGTAGCACCAAAGACGATTATGATGATTGCGCTAGGCTTTTATGGAATAGCGATGCTTTTAGGGGTATACATATGCGCGATGACTTCTTGGTGGTTAGTAGCTGTTGGTCTTGTTTGCATGCTTATTGGCTATTTGTATACAGGTGGTCCATATCCGATTGCCTATTCACCTTTTGGGGAGTTAGTTTCTGGAGCAGTTATGGGAATGGGCATTATTTTAATTGCTTTCTATATTCAAACAGGGGAAGTAACGTTGGATGCAGTGTTAATTTCAGTTCCTAGTATGATTCTAGTGGGAGCGATTATGCTTTCCAATAACATCCGTGACATCGTAGGAGATACAGAAGGCGGTCGCAAAACGATGGCTATATTAGTCGGTCGTTACAACGCTGTAACAATACTTGCTGCGTTTTTTGTTGTATCTTATATTTGGATAGTTGTTCTTGTTTTTCTTGGTCATTTAACACCATGGGCTTTACTTGTATTATTAAGTGCGAAAAAGCCAATCGATTCCATTAAACTATTCCGTGCTAAAGAAAAGCCTTTAGAAGTAATGCCTGCTATGAAGTTTACTGCACAAACGAACACGATTTTCGGTTTCCTTTTGGCGATTGGTTTACTACTTTCATATTTTCTTTAAAATTAAGAGAGGCATGTTGTCACCAACATGCCTCTTTTATTATTCCATATTTTCTATTTCTGCATGATCAATACATGTTAAAGCTGTAGGAATCGCTTCTAAACGTCCAAATGGAATGTTTTCACCACATACAGCACATTTTCCATATGTACCCTCATCCATCGCAGTCAATGCAGTTTTAATTCTCTCAATTTCTTCTTCCTTCAATTCATTTAACGTAAGTTCTGTTACAACCGTCGTCAAATCCGTAGCTGCATCAGCTGGATGATTATCAACCGCCGATAACTCTGTTTCATCAACAGGCAGTTCATCATTGATAAACTGTTGTAATGTCGCTAGCTCTTCTTCCAATGTCTGACGTAATTGTTGTAATTGATTGTTATTCATATTAAATCCCCCTTTTATCTGTTAATAAAATATTACCTAAATGAGGATTTCTAAAACATCTCGACTTATTTTATCGCTGTATATGCACTAATTGCATTATGCAGAAACTGGGTAGCACCTTCTCCAACTCGTTGATCATAATAGGAAGTAAAGCGTTCATCGTATATATACATTTGTGCTAATCCTTGGTGAGCCTCTTTCGTATATTTTGCCCAAGAAAAGCTTAACCAACGTTTATGAAGCTCTGCAGCCTCCATAGCAATTGCTGAAGTAGTATCTCCCTGTTCCATCGCTTCTTTTAAGCGTTCAAACAACTGCTTCTCTAATTGTTGCATAGCTTCGTATTGTTCTTCTGACATATTTTTCAGTTTGCCGTAGCTTGCATCAACTTGTTCCTCACCATATTTTTCACGAATTTCCTGCCCGTAGTTTTGTTCATTTTCTTCCACTAATTTATTTTTGAAAACTTTAAACTTTTCTTCATTTGTCATTTTAATATCCCCTTCCAACATATTGATTGTTTGATTTATTGTTTCAAGTAATTTATCGAGATAATTTCTCTTTTTTTGTAAAAGCCCGTATTGTTTTTTTAACACTTCTTTCACTTCAAAATTTGGATCGTTTAAAAAATTTTTAATCTCCTCTAGCTTAAAATCTAGCTCCCGATAAAACAGAATTTGCTGTAGTCGATCAATATCAGATTGACTATATTTTCTATAGCCATTTTGCTCGACCGCTGAAGGCTTTAACAAATCAATTTCATCATAGTACCGTAATGTTCGTGCACTTACACCTGACAACTTTGCCAACTCATTTACTAGCATGCCATCACCTCTTATTTAGTACTATAAAGGATGACGTAACGTAAAGGTCAATGGGAATATATTTTAAAATTAAATTTTTCTTTTCAATTATAATTGGTGAAAGGATGACTTTTGAAAATCAAAATATATCAATCGATATTACACTATAAAAAATGGAAGCATTCCTAATCTTTTAGGATGCTTCCATAAAATTTTTTAATCTCGAAATTAATTCACTCAAGTAAATTTTCGGTAATGTAGACATTTGTTTTAAACTAATATTTTTCACTTCAAAACATTTAATATCATTTTCATAGCGAAACCCTGTCACTTCAATTTCCTTCACTGCTTCTTGAGCCAATTGCATAAAATGTTCCCATTTAGCACGATACATTCCATCAACTTCTTCACGTTGAATCGAAAACTGCTCAAACCCTCCTACCAACTCAAAAACAAAAATATTGGCAAATTCATTATCTTTTATTAATTCATTTTCGATACTATATGGAATTACTCCCAATGATTTTAATTGTGAAAACATAGCAGTAATACCTATTTCCTCTTCAAGCTCTCGCACTCCATCTTCAACAGTTTCTGTAGAAAGTAAATGGCCAGCAGCAGTAATATCGTATTGGCATGGGTAATCTTTTTTATATTTACTTCTCAGTTGAAAGTAAATATGCCATTCTGCGTTAATTTTTTCAATAACCCAACAATGGAATACTTCGTGCCAATATCCTCTTTCATGAATTATTTCACGGTGCTCAACACCTATTTCATTGTAATCTTTATCAAATATTTTTAGACGCTCTGTCAAAACGTCACCCCCTTATATACAAAAACGCTAAGTACATGTAAAAGTACTTAGCGTTTTCTCTTCTTCTTATGTATGACCCGTACGGGATTCGAACCCGTGTTACCGCCGTGAAAGGGCGGTGTCTTAACCACTTGACCAACGGGCCGATGGCGGAGACAGAGGGATTTGAACCCTCGCGCCGC
>NZ_JAXCLE010000036.1:0-12068 GCF_037027585.1 Solibacillus ferritrahens
CACCCGCCCGCGAAACGCGTCCCCTGGAATGGAAATCAACGGTTTTCATCAGTTAACTTTATTTTAAAACAAAAAAGACTGTAGGCAAACTCGAATTTCTTCGAGTTTGTCTACAGTCTGAGCTGTTGTCTGTATTATTACAGGCAACAGCTTTTTTTGGGGCAAATCGTATAGGGATTTAACTTTATTAGAACAACTGTATAGATATTAGAAACTTCTCGAATGATATTAGAACGTATGTACCTCTTTTTAGAAGATACTCAACTCTTATTAGAACAACTGACATAGGTATTAGAAAACCAGTTCTTTATTAGAATTTTTTTGAATATATTAGAAGATTTGACCCACTTATTAGAGGATTTCGCCCGTAGTAATGAAATTGTAATTATGTAGGCAGCTAATGCGGGAGACTACATCCAGTTAATTTTTGTAATTGATATAATTTTCTAACAATTGTAGAATGAAAGTATTAGTTAGTAGTTTCTATCATTTGATTGGAGGCCCATTCATCATGTTTTTTCAAAATTTCCGCGATCAAGTAAATGAGAAAGAAGGGATTTTATTTCCTTCTAATAGCTATCGTCAAATGGTTTTACAACCTGCGTATGACGAAGCACGTAAGCACTTTTTAGATGCGATGCTTCAAATTCATATTGCGCACTTGAAAATGTTAGAGGAGCAGGAGTTAGTAACTGCAGATGAAGCACGTCGAATTGGGCAAGCCATTCAGAAATTAGACTTAGAATATTATAAGACACGCGATTATAATCCACAGTTTGAAGATTTATTTTTCCGTATCGAAAATAAATTAATCGAACTCGGTGGCGATATCTCAGGTAATTTACATATCGGCCGCAGTCGGAACGATATGGGAATTGCTATTTATCGCATGACATTACGCAAAAAGATGCTTACCCTTATGCAGGAACTTTTAAATTTACGCCAATCTTTAATTTTATTTGCCGAGGAGCATGTGGAGACAATAATGATTGGCTATACACATACCCAGCAAGCACAGCCGACAACGTTTGCGCACTATTTAAAAGCGGTTATTGACCAATTGACACGCGACTATAAACGGATGCAGGCTGCATACAATACCATTAACCGCAGTAGTATGGGCGCTGCCGCTTTAACCACAACAGGCTTCCCTATTAGCCGCGAACGGATGCAGGAGCTTCTTGCGTTCGATGATTTAATCGAAAATGCATGGGATGCCGTTGCTGGAGCTGATTATATTGCCGAAGCAGCGAGTACCGTACAACTTGCCGCTTTAAACTTAGGACGTACATCACAGGACTTTTTATTGTGGGCAACACAGGAGTTTAATGCATTTAAGCTTGCCAGCCCATATGTTCAGGTCAGCTCGATAATGCCTCAAAAACGTAATCCTGTTTCCATTGAGCATACACGCTCCCTGCTTTCTGCTGTTGTAGGAGATGCAACTACCGTTTTGCAAATGGTCCATAATACACCTTTTGGAGACATCGTTGATACAGAAGATGATATGCAGCCCTATTTATGGCGTGCAATCGACCGTTTAGTCGGAATTTATAAGTTATTTGGAAGCTTAATCGTGACAATGGATGTTAACAAGGACAATCTGCTAAAGCGTGCACAAAACAGTTTTGCCAACGTAACGGAACTTGCGGATTCTCTTGTTCGTTCAGAAAATATTTCATTCCGCCAGTCTCATAAAATTGTAAGCCTTTGCGTACGAGAACTTGTGGCAAATAACGAAGAATCGCTTGCAAGCCTAACATGGGACTTAGCAAATGAGAAATGCCTTGAAATTACAGGAAAGCCTCTCCAAATAAATGAAATTGCCTTTTATCAGGCTATTCAACCGGAATACTTTGTCAATATTCGTACATTAAAAGGGGGGCCGGCTCCTGTGACTATGCGAAAGTCACTTGAACAAGCGCAGGATGACTCTGTACAGCTTGAAAATTGGCTACGGGAAAAAACGGAAACAATTTTACAGGCAGAAGAGCAATTGGAGAAATTTGTGAAGGAGTGGTCGGATTATGAATGAACAATATATTTTAGCTGTTGACGGTGGTGCAACAAAAACGGTTATGACAATTCGTTCTTCAGAGGGGCGCGAGCTATTTTCCGCAACCTCTACTAGCTCAAATTATCAAGCGGCAGGAATTGAACATGTACAGCATGTGTTTACAGGATTGCTTCGAAGTGCAGCAGCCCATTTGCCTAGTCTATTTATCGATGTAGCGGTGTTTGCCATTTCAGGAGTTGATACTGCTCAAGATAAAAAAATTATCGAAGAAATTATTGAAGAAAGTATCGCCCGCTGTCCATTCACTTTTGGCCAAGTTATTATTGAAAATGATGTGGAAGCGACATTAAAAGGATTGGGCCATCATGATGTGAGTTTACTTATTTCAGGCACTGGAGCTATTTGCTTTAGCTATATGAATAACAGAATCATTCGTGCAGGTGGTTGGGGACACCGAGTTGGGGATGAAGGCAGTGGCTACTGGATAGGTAAGCATATCGCAAAAGCAATCTTCCGCGCTGCAGACGGACGCAATAAGCCGACTGCATTGACAGAGCTTATTTTAGCAGGCCATCAAGTGAACAGTACGGATGAACTGTTTAACTTAATCTATTCCCCAGATTATACGAATGCACGTTTAGCAAGCTTTGGTTCTTATTTACAGCAGGCGGTGGACATGAAGGATGCAGTCGCCCAGAAAATTATGTATAAGGCTGTGGATGAGCTTGTATTGCTGGCCGCAACAACGTTAAGAAATGCCGGCTATGCAAATGAAGTGCATACACTGTTCTTAAATGGTGGTGTATTAAAAAACAACCCGAGCATTATGGATGGGATCATCACACAACTTGAAAAAACGCATCCAAATCTATCGGTAAAACTATGTGAAGAAAAACCAATAGAATCTATTTTCAATCGAGGTTTGCGGGAACTCAACGGGACCCTATATATAAATTAAACAGACAGAGGTCAAGTGCGATGAGAATCGCCTTGACCTCTTTTTTTATTTACTAGTTTCAAATTTCGAATCAATCATTTGCTTCGCTTCCAGTTTCATGTCATCTGTAATAGATAAATACACTTTTCCAAGCGCAGTTAAAATAATAAATGCATCATCTGTCAAACCGACTAGCGGTAAAAAGTCGACAATTAAATCAATTGGAAAAATGAAGTAACCGAGTGCACCTAGAACAATCAGTTTATTCGCTTTCGACATGTCCGGGCTTCGTAATGCTACAAAAAGTGTAGCCGCTGCATGCATCGCTTTATAGCCTAAACCGCCACCGAATTTTTTAAATTTATCAAGGAATTTGTTATCTGAATAGTGTTCTTTCTGACCATCGATCATTTTATCAAAATTAAATTGTTCAGCCATAGTTTCTCTCCTCCATTCCATGCTTCCTATATATTTCCTCAATTTCGCTGTTTATAATCATTTACGTTTCCGCTTTGAAGATAAATCATTTGGCATTTTGTCTTTACGGAGAAAGTTTATCCAAAGCTGCTGCAAAATTTTCGTCGGATTCAATACTTCGTCATAATAAATAATCGAGTTTTTCCGAAGCTTTGCATAACCGATGGGCACCTCATATAGGGGGACATTTCGTTTAATCGCTTCAATGAGCATATTCGTGTCATAATTAAAAGACTCCCCTTTTACTTTCGATAGCCATGATAAATGCTCCCTCGGAATATAGCGTAAACCCGTCTGAATATCGAGTAGGCGTTTATGTATAAATAGCTCAAACAATATGGAGTTTGCACGGTTTTGAAGTTTACTTAGAAAAGGATATTCTGAAGCTTTAAAGTCGCGAATCCCCAATACAATACCATCCGAGAAAATTTTCGTACTTGAAACCACTTGCTCTACATCCAACACAGAATGCTGACCATGTGCACCTACTGTAATAATACCTTTTGTCCGTTCCGTAGATTTTAGTATGTATTCCATCCCCGTTTTCAGCGAACGACCTTTTCCTAAATTTTTTTCATGCGTTAAAATAATGCAGTTTTCCTGCTTTAATTGCTCAAATGTACTATTATATCTTTTGTCACTGCCATCATTGATGACAATAATGCCAGCAAGTGGCAGTGCCTGTAATTTCCGAACAAAGTCTAAAACTGCGGGTAACGGGTTCAACGCTGGTATAACAACTATGACTCGATCCATTTTGCATGCTCCTTAGAAATAGAGATATTCCCTAAATTCTATAGGGTAATGATGGAAAATTCAATGCAATTTCCCATCATCAATCAGTTATTTCCACTGGAATATGCTTAAATGCTGTCACATCGAACAAGCCTGTATCAGTTAGCTTAATATCTGGTATGACTGGCAGTGCTAAAAAGGATAATGTTAAAAACAAATGATAATCCAGTGTAGGATGAATAATATGAAGGGCGTCATGTAATTTTTGAAGCTCCATTTTTGCTTCTTCTGCTGAACAATCAGTCATAAGCCCACCAATAGGTAAAATCAACGAAGCAATGATCTCGCCTTCATTTACTATAACCAGTCCACCTTGCATTTCCTGGAGTGCATTAAGTGCTACGAGCATATCTTCATCATTGGTTCCAACAACAATTGCATTATGAGAATCATGGGCAATTGTCGTTGCAACCGCTCCGCTCTGTATACCGATACCCTGTACAATCGCCACTGCCTTTGTTCCTAAATGATGATGGCGCTCTACAACGGCAAGCTTCAGCAAATCCTTTTTTGTGCACGGCATAAATTCCCCATCCACTACATCGACATTCGCCTCGATCCGCTTCGTAATTAATTGGTTGGGTACGATTTGCATCACATTTGCCCGATTTCCTTTAAACGGCAAGCTGAAATCATCCTTCGATAGCTTCGGTAAATGCATCGAATATAAAATAGACATTTCAATAACTGATTTTTCTGGAGCCGGCGTAAGCATTATGCCATGTTCAGCAACCTTCTTTCCGTCCTTCCATACAGCTAAAGCTTTCATCGTCTGCAGGTTATCTACTAATAAAAAGTCTGCATCATAACCTGTAGCAACTGCACCTTTATTATTTAAGCGGTAACATTCTGCAGCATTTAATGATGCCAGCTGAATTGCAAGTAATGGATCCATACCTTCTTCAATGGCAAGAGCAACAGCATAGTTTATGCTCCCTTGTTCCATAAGCTCATCCAAATGTTTATCATCGGTGCAAAATGCAAATCTCCGCGCATTAGCGACTGTCACAGCAGGTAATATCGCTTTTAAATTTTTAGCAGCAGAACCTTCGCGAATCAACACATACATCCCTTGTTCCACACGATCTAGCGCCTCTTCTGCTGTTACACACTCATGATCAGTAGCAATCCCTGCAGCACGGTATCCACGAATTTGTGCACTAGTTAAACCTGCACCATGCCCATCTATAATCATCCCAGCATCTTGCGCAAGCTTAAGCTTTGAAAGCATCCCTTCCTCACCGTTTAGCACAGCAGGAAAGTCCATTACTTCTGCCAGCCCTAACACACTCCCATGATGGACAAACTCCGCTAAATCTTTTGCTGTTAATACAGCCCCGGCGTTTTCAAAGGATGTCCCCGGCACACTGGATGGCAGCATATAATAAATATCCATTTCAACATCTTCTATATCTCGTAACATAAACTCTAGGCCTGCTTTTCCGGCAACATTGGCTATTTCATGCGGATCTGTTACAACAGCTGTCACACCATGTGGAAGTATAATCCGGTTGAATTGCTTCGGCGCCAGCATTGAAGACTCGATATGTATATGTGCATCAATAAAACCCGGTACAATATACTTTCCACTTGCATCAATAATTTCATCTGCTTCGAATTCACCTGGTTCGGAGATGGCAATAATTTTCCCATCAGCCACTACGACATCTCCTTGTCTCCAGCGAAGGTTAAATACATCTGCTATTTGTGCATGTTGAATAATGAAATCCGCTTTTTCCCTTTTTTGCGATTTGTCTATAATCCGCTTCATACTGCACCTACCACCTATCCTATCGATTTCCAATTATCATACAATATTTTCTATATTCTTGGTGTAAAAAATGCTTCCTATTCATTTTTATTCTGCCTCTCCGATAAAAAGATTACTTAGTGTTATGGAAGGGCGTGAACAATTATGGTAAATCGTGACTTACTTACAAAGGTTATTAATTCAATTCCCGAAACACAGCGCCCTTTAGCGGAAGCACTGCAGGGGTCTGCCCGCTACACCATTTCCAACCCTATACTCTCTTTAAAAAAATCAAATATCGCGCTCCGCATAATCGTACGGGATTTATATACAAAGGAGATGCAGAATGACGGAACAAAAAGTGAACTCCGTACTCTCCTGAACAATAAACATTTTATCGAAAAAATAAAACCGCGCCGCATGTATTTGCTCATGAATTTAATTCTAAAAATGACCGAAGCCCAGGCAAATGATTTAATCGATACGAAGGCTGCAAAAATTGTGCTGGATTATTTAATGGATTTAACCAGCTGGTACACAAAACAGTTGCTTACTGAAGAAAAGTTATCAGTACCATTCGAAATCGAAAGCCTCACTCCTTCTTCTTTCGGGAAGTTAGATTTGCCGGCCTATGATTATGAAGCTGCCGCTAAATGGTTTTTAATTGCTGCAGAAAAAGGCAATACAATTGCACAATACAATCTCGGCGTTTTGTACAATCATGGCAAAGGTGTCCCACGCAATTTAAAAGAAGCGGCAAAATGGTACTCTTTAGCTGCTGAAAAGAAGGATAGTAATGCACTGTATGCACTTGGCATCTTGTATCAGCTCGGGCAAGGTGTTGAACAGGATGAAAAAAAGGCAGCTGAATTATATGAACTAGCTGCAAATTCAGGAAATGCTGATGCCCAGTATAATCTTGGTTCTCTTTACAACCAAGGGAATGGTGTTCGGCAAAATTATGAAGTAGCTGCACAATGGTATAAAAAAGCGGTCAAGCAAGGAAACACAAGCGCCATGAACAATCTGGGTTTCTTATATCATAAAGGGCAGGGCGTAGAACAAAACTATGTAAAGGCGGCAGAACTCTTTTTACAGGCAGCCAAAACAGGAGATGCTAGTGCGCAATATAACCTAGGCTATTTATATACAAAAGGCGATGGTGTCAAACTTTCCTATAACGATGCAGCTTGTTGGTATTTATCAGCCGCTATTCAAAATCATACGAATGCTCAATTCCAACTTGCATTACTTTATAAATCAGGTCAAGGCATCGGTCAAAGTGAGGAAGAGGCGATTAAATGGCTGACACTCGCGGCAAATAACGGCCATACAAATGCACAATATACACTCGGCCTTATCTATAAGCAACAAAATACAACGCTTGCCCAAATAAATGCCCTGGAATGGTTACTAAAAGCTGCATCAAGCGAACATATTAGTGCAAACTATGATTTGGGTATGCTTTATTTAGAAACCGGTGCTACAGAAACAGCGGTTAAATGGTTGAAACGTGCAGCCATTCAAAACCATGCGAAAGCACAGCTTCATCTTGGGCTTCTTTCTCTTGGTGATGAACATCATTTATCGAATTATCAAGAGGCACTCAAATGGTTTTACGCAGCTGCAAGTAGTAATGAGGCGGAAGCTGAATACCAGCTTGGCTTACTGTACGAAAGAGGGCTCGGTACTTCTGTTAATTTTGATGAAGCCCGCCGCTGTTACCGATTGGCAGCAGAACAAGAACATCTCCATGCACAATATCAGCTCGGCAATTTGTTCGATAAAGGACTTGGTACAAAGCAGGATTACTCCGAAGCGTTTAAATGGATTGAACAAGCTGCACAAAAGGGACATCCAAAAGCACAATTTCAATTGGGGCAAATGTATGCAAATGGCGAAGGAATAACGAGAAATTATCAAGAAGCGGCTAAATGGTATCGGCTCGCTGCTATGTACGGTCATACTAAAGCCCAGTTCCAACTTGGGATGTTCTATAAAAAGGGACTTGGCGTAACACAAGACTATACAGAAGCAACACGCTGGTTAAAACAGTCCATGGAACAAAGTATAAGTGAACCATCATTCTGATAATCTTAAAAAGGGTGCTAAATAGTAACTTTTAGCACCCTTCTTCTATGATCTCTCTATAAATTTAAGGCCATCATTTAACTTTTTACTTTTGCCTGCTCAATCTGCTGTAAGAACACTTTTTTCGCTTCTTCGATACTTACTTCTATATTCTGTTCTTGTAATGCTTCACCAATTGCAATAATGGCCTGCTCTAGCATCTCTGAAGTCGCATTACCCATATGTCCCATTCGGAATGCTTTTCCTGCCAAATGCGCCAAAGAACCTGCCACAATAACCCCTCGACTTGCCAGGCTTGCACGGAACTTCCCGTCATCCACCCCTTCAGGATATAAAATACAGCTTAATGTCGGTGCCGCTACTTCTTCTTTTGCAAGTGGTGTCATGCCATATGAACGTAACGCTGTACGTACCGCTTTTCCATAGGCAACATGGCGGGCTTCACGCTTTTCCATGCCTTCTCCCAATACAATTTGCAATGCAACATCATACGCATAAATCAAATTTACTGGGGGTGTTGCAAAATACATAGCTGGGTTTGCCATAATGTTGCGCCAGTTATGTATATCCGCATAATACGCAGGAACATTCCCGATTTGTTCGCGGGCAGCCAGTGCCAGTTGACTAAAGGCAACAATTGCAAGACCTGGTGGAATACCAATCGCTTTTTGTGACCCTGTTAAAACGATATCAATTTTGTAGTTTTCCTTTCCATAAGCCTTGCTCATATCTTCTTGAAGAGCTGCCGTCGCTACGACACCATCCACAATCACAAGCGCCCCTGATGCTTTAATAATCGGAATAAGCGTATCTAAATCGGAAGCAACCCCTGTTGATGTATCTGCATGTGTGATCGTGACTGCCTTATATGACTTTGCTTTTACAGCTTCTTCAACAAGTTGTGCATCTACACGCTCCCCCCACGTAGATTGCAGCACGTCAACTTCAATACCAAATGCCTTTGCAAGTGGTGTAAAGCGATCACCAAAATACCCATGGCTAATTACTAAAAGACGTTCACCTTTAGTAATTGTGTTCACGATCGCCATTTCCATTGCTAATGTACCGGAGCCGGCTACCACATACACCTCTCCATCTGTATTAAAAAGCTTTTTTGTATTCTCAATGGCATTTTTAAATATTTCTACAAAACGAGAATCTGTATGTCCTCTCGTTTCACTTGCCAGTGCATCATAAATTTCATCCATTACAGGTGTCGGTCCAGGTACAAGTAATAATTCTTTATTTTTCATATAAACGGCTCCCCTATTATTTAGTAATTAAAAACTCTTCAAATAATCTCCTACCTACTAAAATGGAAAATGCCTTTCCAGCCCCATCTAAGCTAGAAAGACATATTTCCATTTATAAAAAACCCCTAAGTTTGCTTCTATTTTTGGGAGGCAATCCCATTCTAAACCGCGGTCCAATTCGATTTAGATCGTATCGTAGTTAAGATGTTCAAGTTCAAGTTCAAGTTCAAAATCCAAAATCCTATCCCTTTTCCCCAACCTTCGTATTGCTTTCGAAAACCCGCTTTGCATAGCGGTTATCTACTAAGTGCTACATCCCCGATAACACTTTGAATAGGAAGGACGGGTAAAAAAAGATAGATAATTGCTTATAGTGCAGTTCCCCGTTTATGAATAATTTTCATAATCCTGCCCTTTTTAAAAATCTTATACAAATTGCTCTGTTTCAGTAGAACCAGACATAGCAGTTGTCGATGATGTACCACCTGAAATTGTTTGTGATACTTCATCAAAGTAACCAGTACCCACTTCACGTTGGTGACGAGTTGCCGTGTAACCTTTAGACTCTGCAGCAAACTCAGCTTGTTGTAGTTTAGAGTAAGCAGCCATACCATTGTCTTTATAGTCATGCGCAAGCTCGAACATACCGAAGTTTAAGCTGTGGAAACCTGCTAGTGTAATGAATTGGAATTTGTATCCAAGCTTCCCTAATTCACGTTGGTACTCTGCAATTTCCGCATCCGATAATTTAGCTTTCCAGTTAAATGATGGCGAGCAGTTGTACGCTAACATTTTCCCAGGGAATTCAGCGTGAATTGCAGCAGCAAACTCACGAGCTTCATCTAAAGATGGGTGAGATGTCTCACACCAAATTAAGTCTGCATATGGTGCATAAGCTAAGCCACGAGCAATTGCTTGCTTAATACCTGGTTTTGTACGGTAGAATCCTTCTGGAGTACGTTCACCTGTTAAGAATTCTGCATCGCGTGGGTCAATATCAGACGTTACCATGTCAGCAGCATCTGCATCCGTACGAGCGATTAGGATTGTATCAACACCTGCAACATCCGCAGCAAGACGTGCAGCAATTAAATTGCGTACAGCGTTTTGAGTTGGTAATAATACTTTACCACCTAAGTGTCCGCATTTTTTCTCTGAAGCCAATTGGTCTTCTAAGTGAACACCTGCTGCACCTGCTTCAATCATTCCTTTAACTAACTCAAATACGTTTAATGGACCACCGAAGCCTGCTTCAGCATCAGCAACGATTGGTGCAAACCAATCAAAGCCGTCTTCACGACCTTCAGCATGATCAATTTGATCAGCGCGTTGTAAAGCTTGGTTAATGCGCTTTACTACTGCTGGTACAGAGTTTGCTGGATATAGAGATTGGTCCGGATACATTTGTCCAGAAAGGTTTGCATCAGCAGCTACTTGCCACCCCGATAAGTAGATTGCTTTTAAACCTGCCTTTACTTGCTGTACTGCCTGATTCCCCGTTAGAGCACCTAAAGCATTGATAAAAGGCTCTTCATGTAATGAGTTCCATAAACGAGCAGCTCCACGCTTTGCTAACGTTTGCTCCTGGATGAATGAACCTTGTAACTTTACAACCTCTTCTGCTGTATAGCCACGCTCAATTCCCTCCCAGCGTTTGCTTTCTGCCCATTCCTTTTTTAAAGCTTCAATTCGTTCTTGACGTGTTGACATGATAAATTTCCACCTTCCCCATTGTGTATGAAAATTCTGTTAGGAAAGTTTGTAATCCCCTGTTCCATAACAGATAATCTTGCTGTAATATAATGTATAACAGAATGATTTACTTTTCATTATTTTCTGATAAATTAGGTTTAATTAAGGATGAATGATCTTATTTGGAGGATGAATTATATTTAGGCAATAATACAGAAGGAGTGGATTTAAATTGTCATTACAAAAGATTGATGTCGAAAAAGATATTTTTAATCAGTACAAAACTATTTTAGAAGACTGGATTCCATCAGAAGCATCGATAGCTATAGCAGTAAACAACACTTATATTTATTTCAGTACGGGCCATCACCAATTCACATTAAAGATAGGCTCCACTGTTCCAGAAGACAGTATTGCTTTCCAAGTTCTCCAAACAGGACAAAAAACAGATGCAATTGTGGAAAGTACACTTTTTGAGACACCGTATTATGCTATCGGTTATCCCATCCTTGTAAATGGAGAGCAAGGGGCTTTAATTGTTGTCCTTCCCCCCCTATTTACAATAAAGAAACCGGATACTTACAAATTTTTAACGGGCAAACAAGTAGAGGACTGGATGCCTATTCCTATTGATCAAATTTCGCATATTGAAAGCCTTCAAAAACGAACTTGGTTTTATTCTCAAGGTGAGCAATACAAAACGGCAGTCACACTGAAAGAACTGCAAACACGGTTGCCGAACAACTTTATCCGAATTCATCGGTCCTGTATTATTAATATTTATTATATAAAGAAAATCTCACGAGATTTAACTTCCAACTTTATTGTTCAGCTAAATGAGGGGACTGAATTACCAGTAAGTCAATCCTATATTAATAATTTACGGGCGGTTTTGGAATTTTGACATCCTTCAAATAAGGATAATAGAGAATTAGACAACAAAAAAACCACTGATTTCTCAGTGGTTTTACATGTGCGAAGCGACGTCCTACTCTCACAGGGGGAAGCCCCCAACTACCATCGGCGCTAAAGAGCTTAACTTCCGTGTTCGGTATG
>NZ_JAXCLE010000037.1:0-9972 GCF_037027585.1 Solibacillus ferritrahens
GACTCGGTTGCGCTGAATGCCATGTTTTTTGCTGCAAAGGTTACGTCCTCATTCGCTGTCACAACGATCGAATGCTTACTATGTATCGTGATGCCACTTTCCTGATGAAGTTGAAGAAAAATAGTATCGATTTAATTATGTAAGAAATAAGAGCACAAATGGGTAAATATTTCATTTGTGCTCTATGTTTATTCGGGGCTGTTTAAATAATAAATTTCTATACACATTGGTGTCACTTTCAAAAACATTATAAATTATTATTTTCTATTTCCTCAAACCATTCATTAGCAATATGACGTGCGGTTTTAACATCGTCATTAGTATAAACTAAATCATACTTGTATTCAGCTTGAAACTTGCCAGTCTTAGCATCATATATTAATTTTAACTCAGTTGGCATATCTCTTTCGTACAATTTGCACAATTCCTCCATTTTATCAACATTATCGTTGATAATATCTAACACCATAAATTGTCGTTCTGTGGACACATCATAACTCTTATCCCCATCCTTCAATGCATCATTTAATTTATGGCGCTCTACATACATATTATTAATCAAATAAAAGAAACTACCCGAAACGATACCTTCTTCACATGAAGCATAAACATATACTTTATCAACTCTATCTTCCACATATTCCAGACATATAGATATCATATCTGCTTGCAATTCACTAAATCTTTCTTCAAATTCTTTCATACTACTTTTTCACTCCTCTAATTAATTTTTTAAATCTGCAAAGTCGGCTATACCATCAATAGTATATCTGACTTTAAATTTATCTGGACGCATACCTCCAATAATTAGGTCTCTTCTAATCGCCGTTTCAACCAATGCCTTAATGTGACGATTTTACTAAATTTAAATAGGAGAGCACAAATGAAGAACCTCTTCATTTGTGCTCATGTTTTATTTTCAATTTATACTGTTAGATTTCTATTTAACTAGGAGACAACTGCAGAACATAAGCAAATTAGCTAACACAGCTTTCAATAAACTTATGTAATACATGACATGTCTGAATTGGTGTTAACATTCCTTTTGAATAATTCAATTACTTTTGAAAAACTTGAGATATTTCACTCTATTCGGACTATCAAAACATCTTCCTTCTGATTTATCATTGGCAATGCTAAAAAATTCTTTTGCTATTTCTAAATTCCCCAATTCAAAAGCTATTTCGCCATTAATATATTCCTTCTCGCCTGAATCTATTCGTGCAAAACCAGTTAAATATATTTTTTCTCCCCATTCTTTTGCTTTTTTAAAATCATTTAATACATAGTAAGTTTCAATAATATCTTTTACAATGTGATAGCTTTCTTCTGAATAAATCCCCTTTGGTTCAGGTATTAGGTTCCATGCTTCTTCTAACAGTAATATAGAGTCTTGATGACAACCATTATTAAATTGTTCATTACTTTTATCCACAAAATTTTCTATTTTTTCTTTTATATATGACGGTAACATAGTCATTCTTTTCCTCCCTCTATAAATGTTGATGTATCAATGGCTTGCGCCATTTATGAGCGTCAAAAAATATTTTTTCGACTCGTACATCTATCGTTATTTTGTAATTCTTGATTTTTCTTACATATTGTCCGTAAGCTTCGCTAAAGGAGGAACCATTAACTGGTAATCGTTCTCCTAATCCAGTGCAGTATATCGATGCACTTTTGGATCTCTGCGTAGCTTATGATGACGGACCCTCCCATGTCTCTAGGCGTCTGATTGCGCGTACATTCCTTCGTTCGGTCTATTCATAAGGCAGAGGCTGGCGATGCTCCCTAGGGGACTCGTTTGATTGGTCATCAACGGTCGGATGGTGAAAATAATGCCGGCTTCTCCGTGTCATCCTCTTGGTTGGACTTCTGATGTGTACGCTTATGCAGCAGTTTGAAGACTGGCGAAATCGTTCATCATTTGGTGTTCGTTAAACATTGTTTTCTTTTTGCACAAGGCATGTAAAATCTTTAGTAATTTCCCACATAGCACAACGATTGATTGCTTCTTGCGAAGCGGATTGATCGAGCGTGTGGTGTAATATTCATGTAATTGCTTAAAAGCTGGATTATGCAAGATTAACGGCATCATGACTCGGAATAAGAGGGCGCGAAGTTTGCGTCTTCCTCGTTTGGAAATCCGTTTTTGTCCTTTTTGTTGACCAGAAGAGTTTTCACGCAACGTGAGTCCCGCTAGTTTAATTAATTGGCGTGGATGCGCATATTGTGTGAGTGAACCAACTTCTGATAGTAAATCGACAATGGTTACGTCTCCGATTCCTGGTACCGATGCTAAATACTCATAATCCGCCATTTGTTTCGCGAGCTCTATTAATTGAGCCGTTAATTCGTCGAGCTGGGCTTGCATTAATTTCACTTGAGAAAGTAATGTGGCGATTTCAAGTTTGGCCATCACTAAACCTTCTGTCAGTCCGATTGAATCCTGCGCAACTTCGACTAATTGTTTTGCCTTTGGTAGTTGGGGACTTTTCATCCCATCTACTTGGCGGTATAAGAACAGTAGCTCTTCGGGTGTTTTCCCTTTGATATCCGAGGGTAGTGGGGTCATTTCGAGTACCGCATACGCCATTTTCCCGAAGCTTTTAAATACTTGTGTAAACTCAGGGAAAAAGCGATCTAGCCAACGAATAATTCAATTTTGAATGGCATTTAAATCTTCTTGAATCTTTGCACGTAACGTTGCCCCGTTGCGGAGTTCTGCTTCTACACCATCCAAAATACGTGGATAACTAAAGCGTCCGTCTCGCATTAAACGAGCAATCACAAGTGCGTCTTTTTGATCATTCTTCGTTTGAAGATTGTCATCCAATTCCTTGGAACGATTGACGTGCATTGGGTTGACCATCACGAATGGAATTCCGTAGCTTGTCAGAAACGCCGCCAAGTTCATCCAATAGTGTCCTGTTGGCTCAAAACCAACGAGGATTTCCTGTTTTTCATGTGTAGCTTTTAACGTAAGCAGTCGCTCATAAAAGCCTTCAAATCCAATGCGTGACTGCGCAATAGGAAATGATTTCTGGAACGCTCGACCTCGATCATCAATAGCACAGGCAAAATGTTTGTGCTTCGCAATGTCGATGCCAATTACTAGTGTATTTTCTGTAACTTGATTAATTTTATGGTTCGTATTAGAATTCATTAGATAGTCCTCTCGTAGATGAATGAGTCAATTTAGTCGTTGATACTCAAGCATCATACAGGAGGGCTTTTTTGTTTTCAAGTCCCCGAAAATCCTTCTAACAGGAATGCTCCCTAGTTAATTTTTAAGTTCTTTGGAGCCTTGCTTACCATCAATAAAGTAATTAACTATAAATTTATCTGGACGCATATTCTCCCCAGAATAGATTATTTCAATATCAACTGTTACTTTTTTAGGTGGTGTTTCTTTCAAAGCTGCAGCCCATTTTTCTTCAATCTTCTTATATTGTTTTAAATTAACATCAGATAATTGCTCGAGCAAAAGAAACAATTAGCTCTTTGGCATAAGGGCCAATTTTCACTTGTAATACCTCTGAACAGTAACTGATGAGTATATTATTTTTACTGGTTTTTCTATATTGTCCATAGAATCCTCCTAAAAATGTAAATAATAGTAAACCCCTGTGTTTAAACACTCATTTCAAAGAAGGCAGAAGTAATCTCCATTATCTAAACTATAAAACGGGCTTAACTCTTCCCCACCTTATCTGTAGGACTTCCACCATTAACCTTAACTGTGGATTGAAATATTTATATGAAAAAATCCTTGTACAAGATTTCTCTTATACAAGGATTTTCTTAACCATTTCCGATAATCTTTTGATTTATTAACATTTATGTGTAGCCAGTTAATCGGAGTCCCAATTTACCATACCCAAAATACAATCAAATATTATTCCTATATCACGTTCACCGTAAATATCCTCATTTATCATTTCGAGGTCTTTCAAAATTCTGAGTACTTCTCATAATACTCAATATTATAACCTAGTTCGTGCTTTGTTTGAATATATTACTAAAAAATTGGTTGTGAAAAACAATATTAAGATTACCACACGTAACTATTGCAGGGTCAAAATCATTATGGTAATGACGATTTAAATTTTATCAATAAACAAAGACGAACTGAAAATAAAATTTCTTCTATTTATTACTCATCTTGAAAACCAATAACAATCCACTCATCTATAATATCCCAAAAATTAACATTGTACTCTGGTTGATCATTTGAAAACCATAAAGTAGCGTTATCATTTTCCGCATTTTCATAATCAATTGCCACATAACCGCCCATTCCACTCTTAAAAAATCCAAAAGTTGTTTCAAGATTAATTCTAATTGGCTCGTTTAAACTTTCAATTATCCCCCATTCATCATCTCCAAAATAAGTCACATTATCTAAGGGAACTAATCCCATTGCTTTACTCGCATAATAGTAGAATCCGTTATGAATGTTTTCATAAAAATCCTTAACTGATTGAGGGATCTTGTCCCAATTATTATTTAATATAGTTTTAGTAATTGATTTTGTTTCAAAGGGATTTCTACCTTCATAATATTCAATTTCGCCATTATGTGTTTTCACAGAGTATAAGATAGAGTATCGATTATTAAAAGATATCAAATCTACTTCATAAAGATTTTCAGTTAAATATGATATAGTGTTGCTTAATGTAACTGATGAAAAAGCTTTCCATTCTTTTAGCAGTAGCTCTTTTCTCTTTTCATTGTCATTATTTTCAAAAATATCACACCAAGAATTTGGAATTAAGCCTGGACCAATTTCCCTAACCATCTGATAAGGTATAATTTCTATATTCTGATTCTTACTTAAAGTATATTCTTTTAAAAACTTTAGTTTTGTCTCCATATTTAATCCTTCCTCTATAAATGTTGATATATCAATGGCTTACGCCATTTTTGAGTGTCCAAAAAATATTTTTCGACACATACATCTATCGTTATTTTGTAAATTTTGATTTTTTTAACATCATGTCCGAACGCTTCGCTAAAGGATGAGCCATTTATTGGTAATGACAATCCTGATCCAATGTCGTATATCGATGCACTTTTGGATCTCTGCATTTCTTATGATGACGGACCCTCCCATGTCTCTAGGCGTCTGATTGCGCGTACATTCCTTCGTTCGGTCTATTCATAAGGCAGAGGCTGGCGATGCTCCTTAGGGGACTCGTTTCTTAAATCTCACGGTCGAATGGAATAAATAGTGCCGGCTTCTCCGTGTCATCCTCTTGTTTAAACTTTTGTGTAGGTACGCTTAGGCAGCCGTTTGAAGACTTGCGAAATCGGTCATCATTTGGTGTTCATTAAACATTGTTTTCTTTTTGCACAAGGCATGTAAAATCTTCAGTAATTTCCCGCATAGCACGACAATCGATTGCTTCTTACGGAGCGGATTGATGGTGCGTGTAGTGTAATATTCATGTAATTGTTTAAACGCAGGATTATGCAAGATTAAAGGCATCATGACTCGGAAGAGAAGGGCACGAAGTTTTCTTCTCCCTCGTTTGGAAATCCGTTTTTGTCCCTTTTGCTGACCAGAAGAGTTTTCACGCAATGTGAGTCCCGCTAGTTTAATTAATTGGCGTGGATGTGTATATTGCGCTAAAGAACCAACCTCTGATAGTAAATCGACAATCGTGACATCCCCGATTCCAGGTACCGATGCTAAATATTCATATTCCGTCATTTGTTTGGCTTGCTCTACGAGCTGAGCTGTTAGTTCTTCAAGTTGAGCCTGCATCATTTTGTGCTGTGAAAGAAGCGTGGCAATTTCGAATTTGGCCATCACTAAACCTTCTGTCAGTCCGATTGAGCTTTCTGCAACCTTGACTAATTGCTTTGCCTTTGGTAGCTGCGGGCATTTCATACCGTCTACCTGGCGATATAAAAATAATAATTCTTCTGGTGATTTGCCTACAATATCTGTTGGCAACGGTGTCATTTCAAGCACCGCATACGCCATTTTCCCAAAGCTTTTAAACACTTGTGTGAATTCAGGGAAAAAGCGATCCAGCCAACGAATAATGCGATTTTGTAGGGCATTTAAATCTTCTTGAATCTTTGAACGTAATGTCGCTCCATTTCGTAACTCAGCCTCGATTCCTTCAAGATGTCGGGGATAGCTGAAACGACCGTCTCTCATGAGGCGAGCAATGACTAGCGCATCCTTTTGGTCATTCTTCGTTTGTAGGTTGTCATCTAATTCCTTCGAGCGATTAACGTGCATTGGATTAACCATTACGAATGGAATTCCATAGTTGGTTAAAAACGCAGCTAAGTTCATCCAGTAGTGACCTGTTGGCTCGAACCCAACAAGAATTTCGTGTTTATCATAAGTTGCTTTAAGCGCCATTAGGCGTTCATAAAGGTATTCAAAACCAATACGTGATTGCACGATCGGAAATGATTTTTGGAGCACTCGACCTCGATCATCGATTGCACAAGCATAATGTTTATGTTTAGCAATGTCGATGCCAATAACTAGAGTATTTTCAGAAACTTGATTAATTTTCTCATTCGTATTAAAATTCATTGGAATGGAGTCCTCTCTGTAGATGTATGAGTCAATGACCGTTGACACTCAAGCATCATACAAGAGGGCTTTTTTGTTTTCAAGTCCCCGAAAATCTTTCTAACAGGAATGCTCCTTATTATTTTGACTATTAAGATTATCTATTTGCTTCTGCAATTCACTCTCAAGTTCCTTTTCTTTTTTGATCAATTCTCCCCTAAATCCTGGATCAACTTCAACTTCTTTATATACACAACGGCCACTTTTCCGCCGACCTTTAACGGAACTAATTCTTCCTTTACTATAAAATTTCCGGGTATTATGTAAATAAAATAGAGTGCAAATAAATACTACATAATTTGCACTCTACAATTATATTTATGTTGAATGTACCTAGATTAATAAACACTATTTTCCCAGAAAATATGTTTATAATTCAATAAAAACAGAGCTCAAAAGATAATGGAATACAACTTTAATAAACAATTAGTTTTGATTAATTCTTCCTGGAATCTTCGGTACTGGTTCTCCACCTAACAGTCCATACTCTAACCTCTGTTTTACTGCTTCTTTGACAATTTGCATAGCCTGTTCTTGAGTATATCCAGAGACTTTTAATGAGTCAACCACTGTCTTAGTGTATTCAAGGTTCGTTGGAGGTTCACCATTTCTATCCCCACCCCGTCTAAATAAATCAAATGTTATCTTTTTAATCTTAAATTCCCTATTAATTCTTGAATATTATCAGCAATATTATCAAATGTACATCTTTCAAAATCTTCTAATTGAATTATTCCACTATTGTTTTCAATAACCACCAACAAACCATTTCCTTCAATCCCAATAGGTATCTTCTCTAAACTATCCCCGTGATTTTTTTTATATCCTTTCAAAGACTCTCGGAATGAACATATCTCAGTATTCGGTAGGACATGCTCTAATTTAATATGTTAAAGAAGTAATATAACAATTATCTATCGAAACAGTTTTTAATAACCCTAATGCTTTTTGAGTTACAACTAACTCACCTTTGGATGATAAACAGAAGTGATGTCCTGACCAATTTGTGAAATGCTCTCCTTCTACCTCAATTTTACCAAGTGGAATAAATCTGCTAAATAGAGGAATTTCTTTATTTGGATGCATTTCTTTAAATACATCAGATGTTGTAATTAAGCATGGTTCTAATTTGTAATCTTTAATATCACTTTTCTGTAATTCTGTTTCTAGTAAACTTGACACTATGAAAGCTGGTGTTGACTCTAAAAGGTCATCTCCAAGCCATCCTTCAAACTCATAGTGTAAAAATTCCACCTTTCCTGATATGCCCTCTTTTACAATATCCTCTTCAGTTCCATAAACAGTCTGTTCACCATGACCACCGGCAACTTCTGGTTCAATAAAAAATAGTTTCATTCGTTACATCCTTCCTTTAACTTTTTCACCTTTTAATTGGTGGATTAAAATTCTCACCATATTTCCTATCTAACTCAATCATATAATTTATAACTTCCTCTTTTGTAGGACTAGGATTATTTCTATAAAATCTATTCCAATCTATTCTTATTTTTGATAAATGAATATCACTGTTTATTTCTTTAGGTATACCTCTCAAGTTTTCTAAAGCATGTATTTCCTCAAGAGAGAATAAATTAGGATGTCTTTTTAACATTTGTTGTTCTATAGCATGATGAACAACAACACTTCCTTTAAGATCAGGATATTCATTAAAGAAAGTGTTTTTATAGTCTTTAATATTTTTACCTTTATCTATACCCTTAGTATGCTGATTAGATTTCGCAGGTGGTGCCGTTGTTGCACTTGCTTCCTTCTTTGCCAATGACGGTGCTTGCTGCTTTGTTGGATTCGATGGGGTTGGGGATTTGGCCAGATTTACTGTTTATTTTTCGCTTTGCTGCCTGAAGCGATTCCAGCTACCACTTTACTTGCATGTTTGGCACCTTTTACTAAAGGTCTTCCTACAACACCAGCGGGCGATACTTAAACGCGTTACCACTTTTCAACATTTATACCAATACTGAGTTTGTATATGGAAACCTTAGGATAAATAATACCCCAAACAAGTTTTATATACTCGTTTGGGGTTAATCCACTTATATTTCAAATTAAAGTAAGTTTTGTTACAATCGTATTTGTTAAGTTTATTCTATTTGACCCATAAATTGTGTAATTAAATAAATATGCTCAATAAGTTTGACCTTTTTTAAATTCTCTACTTTTTCTGGTCCACCTAATCCAAGAAGGGGGACATATCCAAAACATTCATCAAATGCTGGCTCTCCATATTGTTTAACTGCCTCTGGATAAGGTAACCAATCAAGGGCTTTTTTTAAATAATACTCATCATTTAAATCCCCAAAAAAGAATTCAAAATTCCCCGCTACTACATCTACCTCATTTTTCCTAAAGTTAAGTGCCATTAAATAATTATCTTCCCAAACTAAAATATCTCCCATCGCTGTTGTAAATAACGGGATAGCTAATTTATGTCGAGCATAAGTATATTCTAAGACTTCACGATATTCATCTGGGTTAACAATCTTTAAATATCCATTTTTTATACTTCCAAATCCATAATTCTCCCATACTTCAATTACTCTTTCAGGAATTTTCCCCCTATATTGTTCAATAATGCTCTTGCATGTTTTTTCGACAAGAACAAATTCATCAATATTCACCATTCCTCACCTCATATTTTTAGTGTTTTAATTTTATATTTAAATATGTTGTTTTTCTTTCTTCTTCCGTCATATTATTTCCTATGGCTCTAACTTGTTTGTCTAAATCTTTTATCCTACTTCTCCATTGCGACCCTATAGATGAATTTATGTCTTTATCACCCAAGCCACCAATCTTCGTAGGATTACCTCCTGCTATTTGGTCAGGATTATGAAGTGCCGCCTGTCCTTTAATCCACTCATTCGCTTTTTTCTCTGCTTCTTCATATGATAACCCATCACGACGTAACTCATCTACTTTATTTTGTAAAGCTTTTTTCCTAGCTAATTTCTGAGCTGCATCCCCCTCTATAGCTCTACCATCTTTCAAATATCTATCCCTATTTTTTATAAATTCATCTACAGTTAGTTCATTAATTCCCTCTTCTTGGTCTTTTAACTGTCTTGCAAATTCCTTAGAATCATGTTTCGGATTACGCCTTGTAAATTCTACTTCAATTTCTCTAATTCTTGGGACATATCCTGGTTTAGTCACTTTCTCACTACTACCCGTACCCTGATCCTTCGATTTCGCAGGTGGTGACGGTGCTTGCTGCTTTGTCGGATTCGTTGGTGTTGGGGACTTGGCCAGATTTACTGTTTTATTTGTTGCTTTGCTACCCGATGTAGCTCCTGAAACAGCCTTTGCTCCGAGCTTTACGCTATGCTTCACACCTTTTACTAAAGGTCCTC
>NZ_JAXCLE010000038.1:0-6593 GCF_037027585.1 Solibacillus ferritrahens
TCAGTGATCGCTGGATTCCGAATGTTTCAAGTGCCTCTGAAATTAGTTTGTTATCGAACTCTTTTCCACGGTCAGTATGAAACATTTTGACGTCATTCAGATTGGCCTGAATGCTCGCAATCGCTTGATAGACAAGCTCTGCTGTTTTATTTTCGCCAGCACTAAACCCGATGATTTCACGATTAAATAGATCGACAAACAGGCATACATAGTGCCATTTTTTTCCGACATGAACGTATGTTAAATCACTGACTATGACCGCTAATTGCTTGTCCTGATTGAATTCACGTTTCAATTCGTTCTTAACAGGTGCTTCGTTACAGCCTGATTTGTGTGGTTTAAATTGGGCTACAGTATAATCCGTCAATCCCTTTTACTATTTTATCATTTATGCTTGAAGTTACACCCCTACCAATTGGTTTTAAATCGTACCCCGCATCTTTTATACTCGTTGTTTAATAGATTGTCACTTGATTTGGTTTCGGTGCCTGCTGCTTTGTCGGTTTAGCTGGTGTAGCAGACTCGACAATAGATACTGATGCTTTACTACCAATCGATGTGAATATGAAGGAAATGTATGAAGTTAAACTTCTAGATGTAAAGTAAGTTAATGGGAAAAATGTTAAAATGGTGGTAGTTGGAAATTTCAACTGTCGCCATTTTTTTAGATACGGATAGCTAAATAAAACGTCGTTACTAAAATAAAAAAGCAAGTAAAGTAATTGTAAAAGATAAGAAGAAGGCTCTAAAAAAGGTCGGCGGAAAAGTGGCCGTTGCGTATACATCCTTCAAAGAGGGTGGCTATAAAGACGTAATCTCTGCCGGATTAGACTTTATTCCGGTTGTAGGAAATGCGAAGGCATTGGTTGAAGCCGTGATCGGAAGAGACCCGATTACCGGTAGAAAGTTGGAAAGCTGGGAACGAGGGGCATCCGTCCTCGCTGTTTTGGGCGGTCCTTTAGTAAAAGGGGTTAAGCATGGAGGAAAGGCTGTCGCAGGCATTATTTCCGGTGGGCGAAAAGCAAACAGTAAAACAGTATCTGTTGCCAACTCCGCTACACCAACTAATCCGACAAAGCAGAAACCACCGTCTCAGGCGAATAAGGAAGCAAGCGCAACAACGGCACCACCTGCGAAATCCAAGGAACATATAAATCTTGATACTTTTGGGTTATCGTTAATTAGATATAAACCTCACGATAGTCTGACTGCTATGTCTGGTTCAAGAGGAACAGCTATAAATCGAGCATGGAAACTCGAAAGAGAATTAATTAATCTTACTGGAAAGGGAACAAGAAATTGGACACAAGCAGAATTAGACATAATTAAAAGCACACCAATCAGTAAATTAACTAGTGAAATGGTAAATGCAGGGTATACTGGGCATCACATTAATAACGTTGAAGGAAATGGAGCTCTAGGTTATAAATGGCAGGGTGATCCGAGGAATATTGTATTTTTAGAAAATGGTAAACACCCAAGTGGTAATCGTCATTTAAATTCAAATGAAGGTCATAGAGGATCTTTTAAAAACTCTACTAGAGGAAGACTAATAGATCGTCAAGAAATGATAAATCAACATATCAATGTAAATCATAGACGAGAGGATTGAGCCATTATGAAACAAATAGAAGATTCGATATTAAATTTTATACGAACAGTGAATAAGTATCCACAAGAATCTCGAGTTGTAAAAATTGGTGGAGTACGTTACAGCTCTGAATTAGTAAAACTACAGGTAGATGAAAAAGTTTATCTTTCTCCTGAATTAAAATTTTTTTATGAACAATGTGAAATAATTTGTGATATTCGTCATGATGGTTCCGAGCTAAAAAGCACTGCTATTGATTTGGGAAATGCGCATCTTGATCTTTGGTCACCTGAAAATCTTGTTTATAGGCAAGATGGGTTTCGTTGGAATGGAATGGATCGGAAAGAAGATCCAAATTGGAATCCATTTTGGCTTGTCATTGCAGATATAAATGATAATCCTATTGTAGTTGTAACTGATGAAGAAGGCTCACCAGTCATGGCATCTTATGAAGGAGGCAATCTCTTTCCAATTGCAAACTCTTTTTCCGATTTTCTGGATTACCTCTCAATTACATTTGAATTAATACAGGGAAAATATAATGGAGAAATCATAGATGATGAATCTTGCGAATTGCTTGAAAGTTTTATAGAAGATTTAAAAGAGGTGCTAAGTACGATAAATAATAACGATGAACTTGTTGGAAATTTTATTGATTACTTGTATGGTTAATAAATCAAAAGTAGTTTAATCAATTTGGTGATAAATTCCTGAAACATGTGTAGGGAAGATGTATAATACTCTCTTCTTTGCATACGTTTCTCTATGTTGGAAAATGAAATTACTATATCTTCGTGTATTTACTACGCGGCACCATCCTAGGCTGAGGCGGGAGTGAGATAAAGTGGAATAAAAAATTGCTGTAAGCCCCGTTACAGTACATTTGATGAATTCGGTTATGGTGGCTGCTACTATAATCACATGGGGTAAAATAAAAAGAAGCCGACTATTAACTTAAGATGCCACAGTCACTTATTCAGCCGGGTTGGTAATCAAGCCCTCAAAAAAACGTAAGAACATGTAGCACCTCCTCGGTATGTGATATGCTCCCCTTTAGGTAGACAGATTAAAAAATAAAATTTGTTTATCAAATGGGGAGTATTTTTTATGTTGCATTTGTCTCCTCACCATTGTGATAACCAACAATGGTGAGGAGACTTCTTTATTTACGAAGAGAACCTCTGTACGAGAATTGTTCATACAAATGGTAGTAAATCAGTGATGAATTTAAAAAGGATTTTGAATTACTTAAAGAAGTAGATGAAGATGGTCGTGTGACAGTCAGCTAAGTTGAGTGGGAAAAGACTTGTGTCAAGTCTCATCTCAAAGCTTCTCGCTCAGATCAAGACAAGTGGACAGCAGCAATGCAGTACAATGAATTTGGTCAAGAAATCGAAAGAATCTTACCAGGGAATGTCATCAATCAATGGCAGTATGATGTCACAGGTAGACCGACAAATCATCGAATAAGCAGTCAAAACCGTCATACACGCAGACACGTCTACGAATGGGACGTCAATCATCGCTTAAAAGGCATAGTAAACGAGTTAACAGGTGTACGAAACACCTATGGTTATGATGAATTCAGCAACCTCGTTTGGTCTACTCAAGAAAATCAGTTTGATTTCTTACACCGTAGTGTCGATGATGTCGGGAATTTGTATGAAACGAAAGAAAAATCAGATCGTGTCTATGGTGCAGGCAGTAGACTACTTGAAATTTTCAAAAATAGCTTAAAAGAAAGGAATTCGGCTACACATGTCGAATTCCTTTTCTTATTCACGCAAGTACAAAATTAGTAAACAAGTCCAGTAAAACTTGGATGGGAATCAGACCCTCATTGTTGGTTAGGTCTTAATCCAAAAATAAAAATTTTAGAATCGGGGTTCAGGCCAATAAATATTCTATTGGTAATAAGCAACAGTATTTAAGATTGTATAGGAGAGTTTAGACGATGAGTAATTGGAGAGAAAATATAGCTACAATGGTATTAGTGAAGCATATATGGCCTCATCACTTTCCAGAAATCGGAGCAAATGAAGAATATTCTTGCTGTAGAAAAAGAAGCCGAAATATTATTAAATGCTATTGATCATTATGTTCTAAAAGTAAGTGGCTTTTCTCGGGACCAACTACTGCCGATTGCTGCCACAGAATTTGACAAAGATTTATTTGTTTTATGACTACTCAATTCTTCTAAACCTGGATCAGTAATCTGGTTTGCTAGGGAGGAAATTGATAGATTTGAGAATTTTAATGAATATTTTCTGGCAATGATTGATTATAATCGAGATGAATTATTAGCGTTAAAAGACTGAAATTATGTGTAAAACTTTATTTGGCAATCAAGTGTAGCCTTAGTAAAGGACATTCTGAATGAGCCTAACCACCCCCGTTGAAGCTGCTGTCTGTATTTTACAGGCGTCAGCTTTATCATGATACTAAGCAGTAATTATTTACTGTGACTGACTTTATTACGGTAGTTGAAAATATAGAGACAACCATCGAAGCAGCATTTGCAAAGATTCATTCACAGGCTGAAATTGGAAAGCTTGGAACGTGGGCATCCGTCCTCGCTATTGCGAGTGGTCCTCTAGTTAAAGGGTTGAAGCCTGGAGGAAAAATTCTCGGAACCGTTGCATCCGGTTGAAAAAATGCAAAAGGTAAAACAATATCTGTGGCTACACCAACTAATCCGACAAAGCAGCAACCACCGTCTCAGGCAAATAAGGAAGCAAGCGCAACAATGGCACCATGATCCGAAAACAGGTGCCTCGGCCGGAAAAGATATATTTGATCCGAATGATTTTAGGATTCCATAGGAGGCAACATAGTGTACAAGGTTTATGATGAGAATAATGTAAAAGTAAATGTGACTGAGAAACAGTTAGAGGAATCCCTAAATCAGAGTGGTTTACAATTGCCACTTGAAATAATTGGGGCAATGGGAGAGTCTTTGGATCCAAAATTTGCACCAAGGCTACAAGAGGCACTTTATCATGATAAACAAAGAAATCGAATTACAGCTATATATGGCTTATTAAGCTTACTAAATAAGGATCATATAGATAAATTACGAGAAAAGGAAAGGAATATTCCAATAGAAGATTTGAGTAAACAAATTAGTGAAAAGGCAATTTTACAGGCGGCATTAATTCGCTTAGAATATGGAGCTGAAGGGGCAATGCATGCATTTTTGAGTGAAGAAACAATTCCTCAAATAAAATCACTATTAATATATAATTACTCTAGTAGCAATATGCAGTTAAATAAAAAAGACATTGAATTTTTGGTTACTGCATTAGAGTTATATGTTTGTAAAAAAGAATTATGGATACAAAATATGAAAAAAAATGATTATGAGGAAGATGTAATTGCATGCCTTGAGGCCCTATTAAGGGTCTCTGAAACAAGTAGTATTTTAAGTCATTTAGAAAATGATTTATATAATAAACTCATCAGTTACTGTTCAGAGTTATTACAAGTGAAAATTGATCCTTATGCCAAAGAATTAATTGTTACTTTTGCTCGAGCTCTACCACCTAAACTAGCATATACCATGTTAGAACCAATTATGGATGGGCGTGCGAGGGGGGACATACGAAAAGAATTAAAATTTACAATAGAAATACTTCAGAAAAGGGAACAAGAAATGGAGTAGGCATATGACAATGGAACATAAAGCATATCTTTTTGATACAGAACTATTCAACCAAGAACTCCGACCAATTATACTCGCTGCTGGTAAGAATAATGATTCAATACTATTACGTAATTACATAGCGAAGAATATAGGGAAGGTTCGTTCAGTATATAGTGGAGAATTGTTGGAAAACAATTGGGAAAATGAGCTGGAAATTGGTAATGTGCAAGAACTAGCTGATTTTTCTTTAACATGCTTTTATAATCCGGAAGATGTACTTGGACTTTCCTATTCGTGGGATGTACTACTAGAGGCATTAAAGATACTATCAACAAAATTTGATGCTGATTATTATATTCTTGGGAGACCACTAGAACTTGATACATTTAGTCTTGATCCTGGAGGAATGGGAATGGGTTTCGTACAAATGAAAGATATATCATTAATTTTGGAGGATTTAATTAATATTAAAGACGCTTTAATAGAAGCCGGAGAGGTTCCTACCGAGGTATTATATCAATTTACTTTACAAGAATTTATTGAAGCGTGTGATGAACTAATAGGACTATATACCGAAGCCCATGAAAGTAAAAGTGGTTTACTAATAACATTTTAAATTGTAAATTGTTAATACGACGTTACAATATCTTCTAAGGACCTTAGAACATAATAAACAGAAAATGGTTGAATTTCACGCTTCAGTAAAAATAGAATTTTAGAAAGCCTTGATTGGTTCAATACCATTCAAGGTTTTTCTGCGAGTTTGGCATTAGATAAATAAAAAACTAGCATAAGAAAGAACAAAAAAAGGTTAGATGGCTCTAAAAATGATTTTAATTTAGTAAATGAAAAAATTATGCAATTAAAAGGGTTTAAATCACAGAATCAAGCAAAGTCTTGGTTAAAAGAAAAAGGCTTAAGGCCTCATCATAAAGTACTACTGAAATTGAGTTAATTCCAACAGATTTTCATGGTAATATACCTCATATAGGTTCCGCATCAGATTTAAGAGGAGGGAAATCAAAGTGAACAAAATAATAAAGCAAACATTAAATGAAATAAATGATTCGGAAATGGTCTTCTCAAAAAAAAAGATGCATATAAGTCAATCGAAACAATTGAACGATTGTATGGTGTAGATTTACCATTAGACTATAAAGAGTTTTTACTTGTATATGGAGGATGTTTTATTAAAGATAATAGAATGTATCAACCTATTGAAGTTACCCCTGTAGCTTCCGAGGATGGTTTTGACTCGATAGGTGGTTTTTATGGAATTACTAATAATGCCTATAATATTGAATCAATCATTCAAACTTATAAAGGTATTTTAGGAAGTATTGTAATGCCTATCGCAGA
>NZ_JAXCLE010000039.1:0-5968 GCF_037027585.1 Solibacillus ferritrahens
CGTCCTTCAAAGAGGGCGGCTATAAAGACGTAATCTCTGCAGGATTAGACTTTATTCCGGTAGTAGGAAATGCGAAGGCATTGGTTGAAGCCGTGATCGGAAGAGACCCAATTACCGGTAGAAAGTTGGAAAGCTGGGAACGAGGAGCATCAGTCGCTGCTATTTTAGGAGGACCTTTAGTAAAAGGTGTGAAGCATGGAGGAAAGGCAGTCGCAGGCATTATTTCGGGTGGGCAAAAAGCAACAAATAAAACAGTAAATCTAGCCAAGTCCCCAACACCGAAGAATACGACAAAGCAGCAAGTACCGTCTCAGGCGAAAAGTGAAGCAAGCGCAACAACGGCAATACCTGCGAAATCGGCTACCACTGATAAGAAAAATAAAGCTAAGAGAGTTAAGAGTCTAAGGGAGCAATATTTAGGAAGAACACCAGGCAAAAAATCACGTACTGGTCGTGAAGTAATAGAAAGAATGAAGAATGAAAAACCACCTAGAGTTAGAACAACACGTAACGGAGAAACAGAGTTTAAGGATAGTGAGGGAGAATGGCATAATATTAGAGAGGCGGATATGGCTCATATAACCGATGCAGTCTCATGGTGGAACAAATTCGGAAGACATCATGGTGCTAAGTCAAAGGAAGTAAGGGAATGGATGTTAAACTCAAAAAATTATGAATTAGACCATTATAGTCTGAACCGCTCAGCAGGGGCAAAATTAGGTGAGAACTATTTGCCACCTACCAAATAATTGGAGGTAGAATTCATGGAACTGAATGATAAAATTTATGCGCAAATTTTAAAGTTATGCGAAGAGGGGGATTCTTTAATTGATGAGGAAGAGTTTGATCAAGCGATAGAGAAGTATTCCACTGCCTTAGAACTAGTGCCATCACCAAAGATTGACTGGGAAGCAAGTACTTGGATTTATACAGCATTAGGAGATACTTATTTTATCAATGATGAGTTTGAAATGGCAAAGAGTCATTTTTATAATGCTCTAAATTGCCCGGATGGCATTTCAAATCCATATATTTTATTGAGACTTGGAGAGAGCCTATTCGAATGCGGAGAGTTGAATAAAGCAAAGGAATACTTGTTAAAGGCTTACATGTTAGAAGGTTATAAGATTTTTTTTGAGGAAGATGATAAGTATTTTGATCTAATTAAAGATATTATTTGAGGAGGAAATAAATATGGCTTACCTACAATCCCCTGTAAAAGAGAATTTTGAGTCCCTTGTTAACAAAAGTAATGAACAATTTGAAAACGGTAATCATAATGAATCAATTAGAACTCTGGAAGAAGCGTGGCAGTTATTACCTGAACCAAAAGGGATATATAGTGAAGAGAGCTTTCATCTAGTGAAGGATATTATTGATACTTGCTTTATTATAAAAGATTATAAAAAGGCAAAAGAATGGTCGGACAAAATGTTTTTAACAGGATTAGCACGAAAAGATACTGGTAAAAAGGAATTTATTTCAGGAAAAGTATCATTTGAATTAGGCGATGAAGAGTTAGCTAAAGAGTTTTTTAGTATTGCGAATAAAAAGTCGGAGGGTAGATGTTTCGAGGGTGAGGATACTAAGTATCTTAAATGCTTTAAAAGTTAGAATTGCAGTCTTTGAAGTAACCCAATGAATGTGCATTGAACAGGTAGATTATGGTCATATATCACCATAATCCACCTGTTTTTTTCATCATTCATACCCACATTTAAGATATGGATAGTTAAATTGCAAGCACCGTCCTTGGCAAAGAAGGAAGCAAGCGCAACAACGGCACCACCTGCGAAATCGTAGGAGCAGGGTAAGGTTGCGGGGAATGCTAAACGGCCAGGGGGATATCAAAAAGGAGACGTTGATGAACATGGCTATTTAAGTCCAGGGGTTAATCGGTCACCAGGAAATAAAAATATTGCTTCTGATAATCGAATACAGTCTCACCACCCAATACAAAATGAGTGGGCAAAAAGATGGGCTAAAGAGGGAGGATTTGTTTATAACGACAAGAAAGCCCCCGCATTACTTCTCCCATCAAGTTCTGGTCTACCGCATGCAAAAATTTCTTCTATGCAGAGGAAACGGAGAAAAACTGAGGGTTTTAATACTGATATACGTTATGAATTTAATGAGAGCTATAGGGAAATGATTGAAGCTGGGGTTGACCAAAAAACTGCACGAAAAGCAATGGTTGATGCATATAAATATTTCGATAGTTTAGGAGGATTTGTAAAATGATTAATTTATCAATGGTTTCAGACTTGATAAAAACCAGGGCAGCAAGTGATATTGAAATTCAAGAAGTAGAAAATCTTATGAATGCTATATTACCAAATGCATATAAGGATTTATTAAGGTATACAAATGGTTTTTCAATTGGTGGTGGTGTGGTTATATATGGTACGGAAGATATTGTGGAAAGAAACGAGACTTGGGAAGTAGATGAATATGCAAGTGGATATATCTCTATTGGTGATGACGGTGGAGGTAATGTTTTCTTAATGCTTAAAAATGCAGAGGAAAAAGAAGTATTGGTTATTGATTCGGGGGTGATGAACCCAACTCATGCTACTATAATTACCTCGGATTTTAGAAAATGGGTGAATAGTGGTTGTTTATGTGAAACAGAACAGAAAACAGTAATTGAGCCACCTGATACTTGTAATATAGTGTTAGCAAAAACTCCTAATGAAGGCTTGAAAGATTTAATAAGAATAAAGAGAGTATTAGGGATTGAGATTTCAACAGCCGATCTATTAAAGGGTTCAAAAAATCCTCCTTATATATTAATAGAAAGATTCCCATATGGTAAGGCAAAGAAACTAATTGAGAAATTAGGACCCATTGGTACGGTACTGAGTATAGAGCCGATGGGTAAGAATAATTAATAGTAGCAAGAATAGAACTAGTTATAAAAAGTAACAACTCTTTGATTTTGCTCAAAGTCCTTCAAAGTTTTTGAATTAAATAATTTTCTGACCTTCAATAGGTATTTTTTTTGAATTCGATGATATTTCTAACTGAAATTAACAGTCTAAAAAAAGAGAAGAAAAAGGTTCCGGCATTAAAAGAAACGCCTATAAAAGTACAGTTGATATTACTAGCGATACCCTCCCTTGAAAGGAACTTGGGTTATATTTCCTAATTTTGGTCAGTAAATTCATTTGTGCAGAGATAAAAGGTAACGTGATTAGAGCACTCTTGGATAGGAAGAAAGTCGCGACTAAAGCGAAAAAGCAAGTCAAAGCAGCCATAAAAGATACGAAAAAAGTTTTGACAAAAGTCGGTAGAAAAGTTTCCGCTGCGTATACGTCCTTTAAAGAGGGTAGCTATAAAGGGGCAATCTCTGCAGGATTAGACTTTATTCCGGTAGTAGGAAATGCGAAGGCATTGGTTGAAGCGGAGATTGGAAAAGACCCAATTACCGGTAGGAAATTGGAAAGCTGGGAACGTGGGGCATCAGTCGCTGCTATATTACCTAGCTGATGATGAGAGTGGTCATTTGATTGCAAGTATTTTCAAGGGTTCTGGTAATATAGACAATCTTGTTCCAATGAACGATAACCTAAATAAAGATAAATGGAAGAAACTCGAGGTAGAGGTGAAAATAAAGCCGATTTACAAAGGTGATTCACAAAGGCCGGTTAGTTTTGATAAAGAATACAAAATTGGCAAGGGAGATTGGGAGTTCAAAGAGTTTGAAAATAAACCTGGAGGTAAGTAGCTATGGATGAAAATAAGTTAGGAAGTATTTATAATAACATTGTTCAGACAGTAATAAAAACCATACCAGAAGAATGGGAAGAGGTTTATGTAAACGGTGAAATTACTGAAGATGTCCGTACTGCATTCTTTTATTATTATCCTGAGAAAGGTAGGATGCCTGTACACAGTCATAATATCTCGAATATTTTCGAAATAGAAAAAGAGGATTGTAAGATATGATGGAGACAGTTATTGGATGATTTAAAGGAGCTATGGTATGAATTTAAAATAATGATCAAGAGCCTTGGACAAATCTTACAATGATTTTCAATAGTGAGGGTAAGTTTAAAATTGATTATGATTACGAAGATTTGTCTGAAGCTGACGATTACGAAAGACGAATTATTTGGAAGCACAAGTATCTAAATCTCTTACCAGAGGATGAAGATGATAAAAAATTCTTGGAAGAATATCTAAACAACTTTGAAGAAAATAATACTTAAAAAATTAAGACTAGAATTACAATCCTAGAAGAAATTTATTTTCAGTTTGTCTTCGTTTATTGCTAGAATTTAAAATGATTTTCTCCCTGCAATAGTTACGTTTGGTAATTAATATTTTTTCACAACCTATTTTTTAGTAATATATTCAAACAAAGCACGGATATTTATGGTGAACGTGATAAAGGAATTAATATTTGATTGTACTTTGGATATGGTAAATTGGGACTCCGATTAACTGGTTACACATACAATAATAATAAATCAAAAGATCATCGGAATGGTTAAGAAAATCCTTGTATAAGAGAAATCTTGTACAAGGATTTTTTCATTTAAATTTTTCAATCCACTGTTAAGGATAATGGTGGAGTCCTACCGTTTTATAGTATAGATAATGGAGATTACTTCTGCCTTCTTTGCATTGAGTGTCCAAACACAGAAGTTACTATTGCTCACATTTTTAGGAGGATTCTATGGATAATAAGGAGAAACCAGTAAAAATAATATACTTATAAGTTACTGTTCAGAGTTATTACAAGTGAAAATTGATCCTTATGCCAAAGAACTAATTGTTACATTTGCTCGAGCTCTACCACCTAAACTAGCATATACCATGTTAGAACCAATTATGGATGGGCGTGCGAGGGGAGATATACGAAAAGAACTAAAATTTTCAATAGAAATACTTAGAAAGCCTAGATTGGTTCAATACCATTCAAGGTTTTTCTGCGAGTTTGGTATTAGATACAACTAATACCAACAAATCTTCATGCTAACATTTCACATGGAAGAGACCCAATTACCGGTAGAAAATTGGAAAGCTGGGAACGTGGTGCATCAGTCGCTGCTATTTTAGGAGGACCTTTAGTAAAAGGCGTAAAATATGGTGCAAAGCTCGGAGCAAAGGCTGTTTCAGGGAGCTACATCGGGTAGCAAAGCAACAAATAAAACAGTAAATCCGGCCAAGTCCCCAACACCAACGAATCTGAAAAAGCAGCAAGCACCGTCCTTGGCAAAGAAGGTAGCAAGTGTAATAACGGGACAACCTGCGAAATCGAAGGAGCAGGGTTGCCGAGAACAAATGGGAAATGGCTGGTAATGGGAAATGGTATTCTGATAAACCTGAAGTTAAGAGTATAACGAATGGCGAGGGTGTAGAATTTATTGATGGTAGACCTAAATTTACACCTTGGAGTAAAGGTTCTATTAAATTTAAGGCTCTAAAAATGATTTTAATTTAGTAAATGAAAAAATTATGCAATTAAAAGGGTTTAAATCACAGAATCAAGCAAAGTCTTGGTTAAAAGAAAATAGCATAACGCCTCGTCATAAAAGTTCTACTGAAATTGAGTTAATTCCAACAGACTTAAATGGTAATATATCTCATATAGGTTCAGCATCAGATTTAAGAGGAGGAAAATCAAAATGAACAAAATAATAAAGCGAACATTAAATGAAATAATGGATTGGGAAATGGTCGTCTCAAAAAAAGAAGATGCATATAAGTCAATCGAAACAATTGAACGATTGTATGGTGTAGATTTACCATTAGCCTACAAAGAGTTTTTACATGAATATGGAGGATATTTTATTAAAGATAATATAATGTATCAGCCTATTGAAGTTACCCCTGTAACTCCCGAGGATGGTTTTGACTCGATAGGTGGTTTTTATGGAATTACTAATAATGCCTATAATATTGAATCAATCATTCAAACTTATAAAGGTATTTTAGGAAGTATTGTAATGCCTATCGCAGA